>CACDBG010000001.1 GCA_902551155.1 uncultured Verrucomicrobiota bacterium
AGTTTGGTGAATGTATACTGGATGGGGCCTGAAATAATTCCGGGTCCTACATTAGTGGTTAACAGTTGGGCCGGTCCTAGATTGTTGGTGTAGTTATCTATCCAAGCGCTAAAGTCGGTTCGGTTGAAAGCTATCGGTATGCCATCAGGGGAGACTCCAAGTTCATCGGCTACGAAAAGAATGTCAGGCTGGAATATGGCTCTACCAACTGTTTGGGAGAAATGTTTTAATGATGGAACTCCGATAAATGTCGAGGACCCCGGAGTGGTGTTGTTGAGATTGACAACATTTTGACCGTTTGTACTGACAAATATATCAGTCCACTCATGAGTTGCAGCCGTAAAATTGATGCCGAGAAACGAATCGAATTGTTGTTCTCTAAACTCAATTTTATCAATACCCCCACGCATCGCCACATCAACCAGTGCGGGCGGGGCTTGAACGGGTAAACTTGAAGTGATCGGTAACCCTGGGATTATGCCTGCATTGCGTCTAGGAATAAAGGCTCCAGAAATACCTGAAGGATCAGGATAGATTCTTCCCGATCCACCCGGCAAAACTGGGATAGCAAAAGTCGGGAGAAAGTTTGCGGGAGTCATGAGGACAACATTTGGATCTAATCCCTCGTATACATAGTTGTTGGTGCGATAGAGGTATTTTAATCCTCCTGCATCATCATACGTTAAAGCATGGCGTGGTTGATATTGTCCACCCATGGCATTTTGCCCATCGTAGTACACGCCGAATCCGAATAATGTTGGTTGTTCTGTCCAGAATATGGCCGTGTTGCCATAGAACGCATCGGTTATTGCCGAGAGACTTGTCCATGCATTACCGGTAGTGTCTGTGGTAAATTCCTCCATATCTGCAAATGAAGGTAACTGCGTTACTCCAACTGAAGGCGGTGCGTCATGAATGAGGCGGTAGCTAAAAGCGACGTTGTTGATTATTGAGGATGGCTTATAGGTGATCGGATCAAAATTTCTCAAGCGTACATTGAAATTCAATTGAGTTCCTGCAGAATTAGTTGAGATGGAATGAATGCCATAGGCGTAACGATATGGATTACCTAATCCCAAATGGTTGATGATTAAACCAAGTGTCAGGCTTTTAATAT
Source organism: uncultured Verrucomicrobiota bacterium (assembly GCA_902551155.1). GTDB lineage: Bacteria > Verrucomicrobiota > Verrucomicrobiia > Limisphaerales > UBA1100 > UBA1100. The sequence continues at coordinate 1,118 of CACDBG010000001.1, forward strand.
CTATTACTGAACCGTTCTTTGCGGTCGTATTCAGCCACGAGGAATTATAGTTGCTCCGGAATCCATGAGTAGTCAGGTCTAGGCTGCTGACACCACTGTACTGGTCATTTTCGAAGAAGTCGTTTACCGCAGTGAAGGCTTCTTTGACTGCTTCACGGCCTTCCAAACCAAAATACTGCATGAAACTCGCATCAAATGCGTAGGTTAGTAATGGAATGTTCCACCGGAAAAAGGTCTTCAGATCTTTTGGTCCGCCGAGGTCGTCAGTATAGTTAAAGTCAATCCCCCCGCTACCGAGTTCGGTGGCGTTCATCGGGCCTACTAACACAAAAGCTCGAGCATTTTGGGTTCCCCAAAGCCCAGTAAGCAAAACAAGAAAAATTAAAAAACGTTTCACTGTTTATCTCAAATAAACAGGCAACCCAAAGAGCACAGACCTTTTATCTAAATTTAGGTCTTAAATTTGGGCTACGCCCCTCCCTTATTTTTATTATGGCCTCAGTAATTACGAGCCCAACCCTTATTTGTTCGCAGAAAACAACGCGGTGTGAATAATTTGGCGATAAAGGAGATTAACCAGCCATTACAAGCAGATATGAGGCTGCGAATTGTATGGTGAGATAGGTCAATCCGAACGCACAGATCAAGGCTGCGCCCAGCACGATGGTCATCTCGGTGATCTGTATGGTCCATTGCAAACCCTTTCGGCAGCCAAGGAGAGTGAGGGTTTCCAATTCCCGAGTGCGCAATCGGCGAGTTAGAGCAACGATCAATGCCAAGAGCGCTCCCATTGCCAGGGTCACCAGAGAGTGATGGGCATCCAAGAAATCACGGATGCGCAGGATCATACCCATGAGTTCGTCCATGACGACTGGTGATTTCAGTGCCTGTATGGAAGGGTGATCTTCATAATCGGCCAGTAATAGGGCTTGGGCTTTTTTACTCTCGGGGCGGATTAGCACTGCGGTTAAGGGGAAGGTCTCACTATCTTCATGAGAATGGAATGAATCAGCGTTTTCCTCTGTGATCTCGAGATGTTTCTTTATCAATTTGGGGCTAGTGCCGTTGTGATCAAGGCTCGGATCATGTCCATGCCATATTCCTTCGATGATCCATGCAGTTTCTAGGCTGACAAAAACTGTGGTGTCATCTGCAGTGCCCGATGGGGCAAGGACTGCGGTGATGTTTAGTTTCAGCGGATATTCTCCTGCCAAGTCGAATAAATTTTCGCGGTCGGTCAAGAGCGTGTCACCGGGGCGCAACCCAAGTTTGGTGGCGACAGTGGCGCCAAGCTCGCAATCACCGTGTATTTGCATCGCTTTCCCTTGGCGTATCTTGCGATTGCGGAAATGGAAATAATTCTTCCGAGTGCCCACCACGGGGTAACCTTGGCTGGTAAATTTGGAATGCACCGGAATCACCTCGCCAATTTCCAGTTGTTTCAACTTGTTGTACTCGCCATAAGGCACATTACCATTATTTCGGGCCCGGAAATAAAGTCCGTGCAGGACAAGGTCAAAACGACTGCCTTTGGGGCCAATAACCAAGGGTGTACTGGCGGCTCGCGCGCCGATGGTGCGATCAAACTCATCTACCAACTGATGGTTTACCAGTGGTAGGTAGAATGCTATGGTTACGCCTAGAACCATTACGGTTGATTGTCCCGGGTGCGTCCATAGGTAACGCCAAGCAAGAAAGAAACTAGGCATTGGTACTCTCCTTTTTGTGGAATTCCTCAAAATCAACCACCTGCTCAAAGCGATTCAGCAGCGCATGATCGTGAGTTACCATTACCAGTGTGGCATGATTAGCCGCAGCGTGTGCGAACAATAGATCAAGTATGCGAGACTTGTTTGAGGGGTCTAGATTACCGGTTGGTTCATCGGCCAGAATTAGTTTTGGTTTTGGTAAAAGTGCTCGACCTATTGCAGCACGCTGAAGTTCGCCTTGTGACAAGGTATCGATAGTTGCGTCCAGTTTGTCAGTCAATTGAAGTTCGTTCGCTAAAGATTTTAGCCGTGTGTTTACCTCTGTAGTTAGGTTTAGGGCTTCGTTCACCCTGTAGGATAACCGGAGATTCTCCTGTACATTAAGGTATTCAATTAATCGAAAGTCCTGAAATACAAAGCCGATATGCTTGATGCGAAACGCTCGGCGATTGGCATCAGACAAGGACTGTAGTGAGTAGTCACCGATTTGAATCGCACCCGATTGTGGTTGGGTGATGCCAGCTAGAAGGCGGAGTAGGGTGGTTTTGCCCGAGCCGCTAGGTCCCACAAAAGCTGTGTGCGATCCGGCTGCTAGCTTTAACTCAGGGATTTGCAGTCGGAAATCCTCGTCACCATAGGCAAACTCCACTTGGTTTAGGGAGATATCCATCAGTTGTCGTCGAACAAGCGTAGGCCAGTTTCGAAACGCACCCGTTTTTCATCCGTTACTTCAAACTCAGAAATACGCCCGCGCCCTTCTCGAGTAATATCCAGTGTAATGTTGGCGGAGTATTGGTTCTCGCGCGTGTGAATGTGCCCCCAATGCTCCACCGTGCCGGTGACATTCCATGTGCAGTTGAACGTGGCGCCTGCATTCGGCACTCGATTGATCGTGGAAATTTTTACATTTTGAACATTGGCAATGGCTCCTCCCTGTTCCTGCATGCGTAGGCCGGACCGAATTTTTAGGAATAATTCTTCAAGTAGATCACCCGTAATGCTGTGTTCTAGTGCATCGTACACATCACTTGGGTTGCCGTAATCGTAAGCTCTATAAATATTTTGTAGAAGGATGGCTGTCCGATTAGAAAGATCAAGAACTGGTGCACTGTTTGTTGAGGCGATCAGTTTGGTTGGGGTGGTTTGATCTGCGTCGGGGATATGGTTGCGGAAGAAAAATGCTCCGAATAACCAGATGGTTAGTATACCAAAACTGCGGATGATTCGTTGTGGGTGATTTCGATAAAGCATCCAAGTAAAGGCAGCAAAGGCAAATGCAATACCGATTAAAATATAACTCACTTTTGATATTTTTTTGCTGTTGTCTGCAAGCTGACCTCTTTTATTCTGAATTGGTGGCGGAGTGACCTCTGGATTTGTCTTCATCTCAGCGGGCGCCGTTTTCCAATCCAATTCGAAGGAATGTGGAATTGGCGGCGCTCCATCCCGTTTCCACTCAAAGCGGGGCTGGTCTTTTACGAAAAATTCCTCGGTGGGCTTGGCGTTCCGGTCATAAACGATCGAGCGTAAGAATGGAGCGGATTCGTTAAAGATTTCCCAAGTCATATTCACTCGGCTGGGTGGTGCCTTGGCGGGATAACGGAGAATAATTCCAAGCCTTGCTTGATAGGCACTGATGCGTCGAGGCTCAGCGTTTTGGGCAAAATCATTAATGTCTAGGCCGAAAAACTGGAGTCTCTGAAGCACTGCTTTTACGGGAATTCCATCAATCTCAACAGGGTTATGTTCGCGAAACCATTTGGCGATTAATTTGGTGGCTGCTTTTTGATCTTCCACTTCCAGAAATTCCGGGTTTTTGCGTTTCACAGGCAGCCATTTTTCGAAGGTTAGTAGCGGCACCAGAATCTCATGACGGACTTCACGGTCATTTAGGTAAATGTAAGAATATAGGCCTGTGTAACTGGTAATGCCCAGTCGCTGTTGCATTTCTTCCTCACGTTTTTTGCGTAACTCCCGCCAGTTCTTAGGGGCTTGGGTTGGGGGATTTTCCCAATCTAGAGCTATGGTATGAGGACGTCCATGTTGGAGTTGAGTGGGTTTATCGGTCCAAATACCTTTCTGTAAAACCATGAAATCCATTATGGATGGGACTACGCTTTTGGTTCCTCCAAATTGTTGCAAGACAGTTAAAAATCTGGGTTTCTCTTTTGCAGGGACATAGCGCATCAAGAAAATGGCGTGTCGTTTCATCAGTTCGGCTTGCGGCACGCCTTCATCTGGGATTGCTGTAAGATCCCGGCGGTCAACTTCTCCTTTCAGGAGTTTTCCATCTGCATCGCGAAGCGAAAAATTTTTTAGCAGAAATTTATCGTGCTTTACCGCTGCTTCACGAAGATCTTTGGCATTAAAGATAGTTTTTGCGTCTGCTTTTAAGCTGTGGAAAAGCACAAGATCTTCGAGCATAACGCGAAGTTCCACTAGCACTTCATCCTCACGCACATTGGCAACGGCATTACTCATCGATATGGGGTGTGCTATTGCCGAAAGAGCAAAAACTAACGAAATAGCTGCAATGATCCTAAGGGAGTTCAAGGCCGCATTTTTTATATTAAAATGGCGAATTACGGAAGCTTCAATGAGTTACTCGACTTCAATTATTGTTTCTATCCACCTTTGAAAATGCATGCCTTGCGAGTCAATATCCGCAGTAATAATGTAAATTCCGGGTACCTTTGGAGTCTGTATCTTTATTTTTACTGCTCCTTCAGCCCTTGACTTAAGAAAGATGGAGCTGGGTTTGCTTAGTATTTTAGTCCCTTGGTGGCCGTGTGGAGTGATCTTGAATGTGCGCTGTTTTGGAGAATGGTTGATAATGCGTATTTCCACCTCGCTTGTTTCGTTGGGTTTCATTTTGTTCCCGTATGGATAAAATGTCGCCCACCTTTCATCTATCCCATAGTTTGGATCATCCCACGGAAAGAGATCACGAAGTATTTTGGTGCGTTTGGTATACTGTGTTTCAAGGTAGGTTAGTTCCTTTTCCGAGAATCGAAATACATGCGGGACATGTTGATTGATCAGCCAAGTATTCCTTGGTAATTCACGTACAATTTTGAAACATTGAGGATAGCCGGAATCAGCGTGGACAAGATTTCGATTCAATAAGCAGTAATCGTCGATGCCAGAGGGAGCAAACGAATCACCGATAAAAAATACCGGGTTGGTTTTGGGTCGTTCTACGAGTAATGCTCCGTGGTAATACATTTGCCCAGGGAAAAACCGAAAAGTGAATTGGTATTCTTGCCATTTCATTACATCACCGTCTTTCATGCCTTTGATGTTCTTAATGGCATTTTTGGTTAGGCCTGGCATGAGGTATCGTCCAGGGTTCTCCAATACATCTTTGTACTCGTTAGTTGCGAATACAGGGCAGTTAAAATACTCGGCAGCCGCTTTAACCATATGTGAGTGGTCATCATGCGTGTGGGTGACAAAAATGCCGTCGATTTGTTTTATTACACCCTTCGCTACGAGATCTTTAACATATTCGAGTTGGTTTTTTCCTCCGCAATCAATCAGGAATCCGTGGCCGTCGTCTGCTACGATGATGCGGCTAGTTGAATATTGAATAATCCAATCGGGGGTATCCAAGTGTAGGCAGTAAGGCATAAGATTAATCTTAGATCCCTTACCCAATACGCGTTCACCACAAATTCTCATTCGTTCTTCTTTAAAATACCAATGCAATGCGTTGGTCGAGAGGTAGTTCTGGTAGAGCGCTTGCACACGACTGACCAGTTGGTTGATAGCCTTTTTGGGATTATCGATTACTGGGCCACGTGCAGGATATATGATGTCTGGTTTCCACGCTTTTATCTTTTCGAGGCTGTTGATTAAATTTGCTAAGCGTCCACCATAACCGTGATATCCCCCAACCTTTGCCTCGGGAATCGCATCCTGAAAACTGTATAAGTCGAAGATTTTTCCATCTCCGTAAATTAGGTCTCCAGTGAACGCACACCGCTTTCCATCTATAACTGCCAAATAAGAGACTGCTCCTCGGGTAAAACCTGGCGTTTCCATTACCTTAAATTTGATACTAGATGAGCCTACGATATCTCCTTCGTTTACCCATTTATCCACTTTTATCGGCTCCACCAACACCTTGGTGGACTGCTGCTCATAATAATGGAAACGTTTTGAAGACATGGTTTTCCAGTAATCTTTTGTATTTGAGAATAGATTTTCTTCTTTTTTCGGCGCCACGACCTCGATGGACTTAGGTATTTCAGTAATGACATCACGTCGGTGATGGGTAAGCAGGACTTGGCCTCTTTTTTGACTGGATTTATCAAACCTATATATCTGCATGGAAGAGGAATCCTCGAAGTTTTGAATGGAAATCGAATTTCCTGTGGCAAGATGCTCAACCTTGATACTTTCAGCTCCATTTATTAATTGAACCACCGTTAGCCAAAGAACTAGTATGCGCATCAGAAAAAGGTAGCTTTAAGTCTTTGATTGGCAATAAATGAATATAGCTAGTGATCATATGCATTATGTGCCCTTTTCATAGTTTGTATTTGCGTGGGTAAGAGTACGTAAAATTCATAAGTTTATGGCTTTAAACTTGCTGAGCGAGGGTGCCAGGAGTTTTTTCTTTGTTGAGCAGCTAGCATGGTATTACTTGCTTCAAATTTGAAGTTTTAGAGACAAATCAAAGGGCCTGTGGTTTGTATATAAAGTTAGGATTCAAGGAGGTCTCTCGAAGTGATTGTGCTCGAGGAGAAAGCATCTGCATGGAAAAGAAATATGACAAAAGTTAAGTTTATTAATCACTCTTCGATATTGGTTGATGATAGGGAGACCATCATCCTGACAGATCCTTGGCTCCCCACCTTTGATGAGAGTTGATAGCACTAAAAATTTCGGGAACAGATCATGAGTTGAATAGCTTGAACAAACTTGACCGAGGTTAAATAACTGTTTATCCCTCATTGGTCGGGGGTATCCAAAAAAAGAAAGATCATGTATATGGGGAATAAAGTTTCAGTTTTTATCTTGGCTTATAATTCTGAGGACCGTATCGAGCGCGCAGTAAAAAGCGTTTTGTGGGCAGATGAAGTGGTAGTGGTTGATTCTTTCAGTAAAGATCGTACTGCGGAAATTGCAGAGAGGCTCGGGGCCAAGGTTGCACAGGTCAAATTCGAAGGGTTTGGGAAATTGCGTTTGGCTGGAATTGAGCATACTTCCCACGACTGGATTTTCAGCCTTGATTCAGATGAGGAATGTACCCCCGAAGCGGAGAACGAAATTAGGCAGATTATTAATTCCTCGAATCCTTTCGAGGCCTACCACACGCCACGGAGAAATATCTTTATGGGCCAGCCTATACGGTTTAGCGGCTGGTATCCAGACTACCGTCAGCCGCAGCTTTTCCAACGCGGGAAGATGACCTATCCGGCTGAAGAGCTAGTACACGAAGGGTATCGGCTGGACGGGCGGTTGGGGTATATGAAGTGCGATATTTTGCAGGAGCCATTTTGGACTTTGTCAGAGGTTTTGGAGAAGTGTAATAGATATTCAACTTTAGGGGCTGAAGGACTTGCACAAAAAGGTCGTTCCGGAGGGGTCTTCAAAGGACTAGGTCACGGGATGGCCCATTTCATTCAAATCTACTTATTTAAACTTGGTATTTTAGACAAAGGACCAGGGCTCATGATTGCTCTGACCAAGGGACTGGGCTCATTTTTGAAGTACGCAAAGCTGGCTGAAATTAATCGAAAAGTTTGTTGATAAATAGCTTAAAGTAATATGCGTTGATCTGGGCACTTGGCCATGAGGGTTTCTCTAATTGTTAGCACCTATAACTCGGTAAATGCACTTCAAAAAGTGCTCGCCGGAATTCGAGGGCAAACCACCTTGCCGGATGAACTTCTGATAGCCGATGATGGATCAAGCGAGGAAACACGTATATGTGGCTCTTACTTCCAAAAACAATTTATGGGAGATTTTCAGCATATTTGGCATGAGGATAAAGGATTTCGCAAAACGATTATTTTGAATAAAGCCATTGCGGCAGCAAATTCTCCATACATCATTTTTCTGGACGGTGATTGCGTGCCTCATCCTCGGTTTGTAGAGGATCACCTTACACTCAGAGAAGAACAATATTGGACACAAGGGCGGAGGGCATTCATCTCAGAGTCGCACGTTGACGCTTTTACGGGTCAGGCAAGTCAATTCCTTACACTTTGGCTGCAGGGGCAAGCGAGTGGGTTTTTTAAGGGGGTTCGCTGGCCGTTACCTTGGATTCAAAAGGGTACACCACAGAGGGGGCTTATTGGGTGCAATATGGGTGTATGGAAAAAGGATTTAATCGCGATAAATGGTTATGATGAGGAGTATCAAGGTTGGGGGAAGGAAGATTCTGATTTGGGAAACCGTTTATATAATATGGGGTTGCTCCGGAAAACTGTGTATGGGAGAGCTATTGTATACCACTTAAACCATCCTCAGGCTTCAAGAAGAAATTTGTCTGAAAATGAGAAGCGCCTATTGAGTGTGATTGAAAACGGACACATAGTGTGTCGTCGTGGGCTCAGTCAGTACTTATAATTATCAGATATGCGAGTTGTTCAGGTAGTCAGGAATTTTGGTCCGACGGGTGGGATGGAAGAATATGCATGGCAGCTAACAAACTGTTTGGCACAGAAGGGACTTTCCATAAGCGTTGTCTGTGAACGTGCTGAGCATGAAATGCCCGAAGGAGTGCAGATCTACAGAATCCCTCGACAAACCCGGGGTCCCGGCTGGTTTCAAGCTCTAAAGTTCTCCAATAATTTGAGTGATTGGAAAGCACAGAATGGAAGAGCCACAGATTTTTTTCATTCTCACGAGTTTGTACGAGGGGCTGATATTCTTACTTTTCATACTACTCTTCACAGTTCTGGGCAAAATTCTCTACTTAAAAGGTTCGATCCTTCATGGCATGGCAATCAATGGCTTGAAAGAAAGGCGATATTGTCTCCTCAGCTTAAAAGTTTGGTTCCGGTTTCTGACTTGTTAGGAGACCAGTTAAGAAAAGCGTACCCGAAGGCGAAATCTTTTTTATCAACCGCAATAGTTCCCGGGGTGTTAATGCCAAGCGCGAATAATTTGAAATCGGATTCTTCAAACGGAAAGGCGATTGGGTTTATGGGGAAAGAATGGGGGAGGAAAGGGCTGAGGCTTGTTATTGAGGTTTTTCGTCAACTAAATGAACGGGGTCATGAACTAAAGCTAGTTATTGCTGGAGTCGGTCATGATGAAATAGGCAATTTGATTGAGGGGCTTAGTCCAAAGGTGGAAGTGATGGGCTGGATTACTGACAAAGAGGAATTTTATAATAAGGTAGATTTACTATTGCACCCTGCAAAACTTGAGGCATATGGAATGGTTGTGACGGAGGCACTGTCGCGGGGAATTCCAGTACTGGTTTCAGATCAGGTTGGGGCTTCTCAAGAAATAAAGACGGGCCTAGGAAGGGTATTACCACTAACGAAACATATTTCGCAATGGGCTGATGCAGCTTGGGGGCTATTGAAGACGGGTCGCACAAATGATCCTATGTATAAAAGAAGTTGGGAACAGGTGGCATCCGAATACCAAGAGTTATATGCTAGAGTTCTTTCGGGGAATAAATGAGCTAAATCGGCTCTTTCTGACATTACCTCATATTTAAAAAACCTAGTGTGTTGATCGGTTCGATCGCATTTTGCCAGATAAAGGTTTTTGTGACATTGATCGGATGTTATTTCAAAGCTATTGAGAATAGGCTGTGCGGATTATTACTGTACAAAGATATAGGAAATTTAATGTTTATATTTTGCGGATTGACTCTGTCTGAGATGCTCTCCAGATAAAAAAACTGACCGGCAAAATCCTATTTTTTGGTTTTCTGAGATGTTCTTGGATCATTGTTTATTGCTGTATTGAGGCGTGTAGCCTAAAAGGCTGGCAGTGGATAACGCGCGGCTGATTTTTGCTTTCGGGTGGCCCTTCATGAAAAGATATTGGAGGCGCCTTTTGTTGGGGGTATTATTGGGTGTTTGCTTTGGTGTATTTAATGGTACTTTTGTTTGGGGAACGAAGACACTATTTGAGCGATTGAATCCAGATGATTCAGCTGAGCGAAATTTTACGGACACAACTGTTGTCCCGAGCGAATGGTCCAAAAAATTGAGTTCAGCAAACGATGTGGTGAAACGACGACTGGATCCGTGGCTGCCTCGTACAGGCAATGACTTGAGCATGCAACAGATCATAGGGGGGCTTCTTTTTTTACCATTTCTGGTCGGAGTACGGAGCGGGATTGGATACGCAAGTGTATATTTTTTGGGATGGGTGAGTGAATATACAGTTCGGGATATCCGAATGGAGGCTCATTCAAACTTGCAGCGGCTTTCCTTAGATTATTTTTACGCGAAACAATTGGGTGATCATACAATGTTGATGAATCGTAGTACGGAGTCATTGCACCGTTGTCTTACCTACGGTGTTGCCGATGCAATCAAAGAGCCGTTCACGATATTAAGTTTGGTAACGGCTATGTTTATACTGGATTGGCAACTGGCTTTATTCGGCGTTCTGTTTGCCCCATTGAGTGCTATTCCAATCATAATAGTCGGCCGCAAACTACGTAAGGTGGCAAAGGTAACCTATAATAAAGGAACGGAACAGGATAGTTTGATGGTGGAGGTATATACGAATATGCGCATAATTAAGGCTTATTGTATGGAAAAGATTCAGCTGGATCGGTTTAGTGGAATATACAATAAGCTAGCTCGCGCTGGCATGAAGGGTCTTCAGGCTCGTCATCTACAGAATCCAGTAATTGAATTACTTAGCACCATTGGAGCTGGGGTAATCATTATTTTTGTCTTCTATACTGACAAATCTGTTCCCCAGTTGGTGGGATTTTTAACTGGCATGATTATGCTCTATCAGCCAATCAAGAAGCTGGGATCAATAAATCAATATTATCAAGAGGCATCTGTGGGAGTCGGCATGCTGAAGGAAGTATTTGCTCAACGCCCTTCTGTAACTGAGCGTGAAAATGCTGTAGAATTAGGTCCGTTTCGATCACAGTTGGCTTTTAAAGGAGTAGATTTTTCCTACGGAGAAGAGGCCGTGCTCAGCGAGTTTGATTTAGAGATTCCTAAAGGAACAAAGTTAGGCGTGGTTGGTGAGAGTGGGGCCGGGAAAAGCACTTTGGTGAGTTTACTATTGCGGTTTTATGATCCTACTAAAGGGTGTGTTACCCTCGATGAGGTAGACATTAAAACATTCACTTTTCAAAGCTTACGTGCGCAGATGGCATTGGTGAGTCAGGAAGTAGTGATTTTCGATCAAACAGTAGCGGAAAATATAGCGTGTGGAAACATTGATGCGTCACCCGAGAAGATCATTGAAGCAGCAAAAGCAGCAAATGCTCATGATTTTATTGAGGGTTTGCCCCGGAGATATGACACGCGATTGGGAGAACAGGGGGCCCGACTTTCGGGAGGGCAACGGCAACGAATTGCCATTGCTAGAGCGTTTGTCAGACAGGCACCGATTCTGATCTTAGACGAGGCTACTGCAGCTTTAGATTCGAAGGCGGAGGCCGAAGTTCAAGGAGCGATCGACCGATTAGAAGAGGGCCGTACTGTGGTTTGTGTGGCGCACCGGCTGTCAACCCTGCGGAGAATGGATAGGATTATAGTTCTGGATCAAGGACGCGTAGTGGAGTCCGGTAGTTTTGAGGGATTATTAAATGGTGGCGGAGTTTTTTCTGAGATGGCAGCAAAGCAGGGGCTGAAAACGACTGACTAAGTCGATTGTTCGTAACCTTTCGGATTTTTCTTCATCCAAGCCCATGCACTTCCGATTATAGATTCGGTTGAGTGGTGCTTTGCTTTCCAACCCAATTGTGTAAGAGCTTTTTGTGTAGAGGCAACTAATTCTGGAGGCTCTTCAGGTCTGGCGGGTAATTCCTTGATCGGTATGGGGTGGTCGGTAATCTCGCGGCAGGTCTTAATGATTTCGTGTACTGAATCACCCTTGCCTCTGCCTAAATTATAGTCTCCTTTAACCCCTGATTTTAGTGCCAAAATGTGTGCCGAAGCTAAGTCTTCAACATGGATATAATCTCTAATACAAGTGCCATCAGGTGTGGGGTGATTAGTTCCGTATATCGCGAGCGAATCCAGTTGCCCCATTGCAACTTGCAGCAGCCTGGGAATTAAGTGCGTCTCAGGATTGTGAAACTCTCCATAATTTTTTGATGCGCCTGCCGCATTAAAATACCTGAAAATTACTGACTCCATTTCACTTTGCATCGCCTGTGAAAGTAACATTCGCTCAAACGCCAACTTGGATTCTCCATATGGATTGACGGGGATCTGAGGGGAAGATTCGGTGATCAGGGTTTGCGCAGGGATGCCGTAAGTTGCACAGGTAGAACTAAATATGAACTTACGTACACCATAACTTTTTGCGCATTCGAGCAGAGTAAACCCATTGATAGTGTTATTTTTGAAGTAAACGAGAGGCTTTGCAATAGACTCACTTACGAGGGTGCTTCCTGCAAAGTGTAGAACTGCATCTGGAAGACAATTTTTAAAGACTTCGTTTAGATTTATGGGGCATCCAATATCACCATGGAAAAAGTTAGCATCTTTAGATACTGCTTCACGATGGCCAGTTTTTAAGTTGTCGATGACAGTTACCTGATAGCCTTCAGAGACTAGTTTTTCGACGCAGATGCTGCCGATATAACCGGCTCCTCCTGTAACGAGGATAGACTTTATAGTCATATAAACGCGTGATATAGGCAGTTCGTTAGAAACAGTTTGCGATCTGAGAGTATAGAATAACCCATCATGCTTCGAGTTCTAAAGAGCAATTGTCCTCAAAAACACGTTAAGAATCCGGGGAGAATGAACTTATGATGCGACAGCAGTAGGAGATTGGATAATCGGCTGATATTGGACGCCCAAAAGAGTATGCAGCTTTGCATTCATGATAGTCATGTTTGGGAAACGGTCTTTGGGCTGGAAGGCGAGGCACTGATGGATGAGTTGGCTCAATCCAACGGGTACCTGTGGGTTATGAAGATGGGCAGGTTTAAACGAGTATTTTTCATTCAACTGATTACGGCGTGATTCTTCAGGGGTTCGCCCCCCAAAAGGTCGCAATTTGGTGAGCAGCTCATAGGCTGTAGCTCCCCAAGAGTATATGTCTGCACGATGATCTGTTTCTTTACCCATTAGCTGTTCTGGAGCCATATAGGCCGGGGTGCCAGAAACCTTAGGATATTTTTTGGGTTTGCGAGGAAACGATTGAGCTGTGTCAAAATCGAGTAAGCTTACATGCCCATTCAGGGAAACCATGATGTTTTCGGGTTTGTAATCCAGATGAATCCAGCCTCGGTCATGTAGATGGTTAAGTCCATCAGCCATCTGAATTAGAACGTCTGCAACATTGTCAACCAACTCGAGTCCTCGCGATAAGACTGCTTTCAGGTCCGCCCCTTGAACGTATTGGAGTACCATGTAAGGTGTTTTATCGGCCTTCCCATGGTTAATGAATCGAATAATGTTGGGATGTGGAGAAAGTTTTTGGTGAACTTTTAGCCCAGCTTTAAAGAGCTTCGGCGCACTAGAGCTAGTTAGCCCACTACTCCGGAGTTTTCTAACTGCAACTACGTTTTCAAACTCGTCAGTCGCCATCCAGATCTCGGTGATGCCACCTTGAGCCACACACTCATGTAATAGAAAATTTCCAAATCTTTTCGCCAATTATAATCCTCTCTCCACGAAGTCAAATCTGCTCATCTATACAAAATAACACTAAAATATTAAAAATAAGAAAAATTTAGACAAATATGGTTAAATTGCCGTTTTTTCTGCGCGCCGAGTAGAAGATAAGAGTAAAAATCCCGCTAATTTGTCAACCCAAAGCCAATCTTGTGGATAATATTCCAATTTTACTGAAAATTGCGCTAATACCCTGTAACTTTGGCCTTTGATTTGCTGTTAATAACGTGGGAAAAAGGAATATGTTAAGGGAGGCAAAAGCCAGATTCTATTTTGTTGGCGGCTTGGCGGTTATTGTCGCCTTGTTTGCATTGGGCTGTGCTGCCGCCAAGCATCGTGAGGCTGCTGATAAGGAGGTATATCAAATTTTGTCCGAACGTCATGAACATGTCTTCGGTCAGCCTCACAATTATTCCATAGATACTGAATATTCAAAACGCAAACCAACAGATGTGAATGGCAGTGAGCTGATCCTCGACCGTGCTCGGGGAAGCAAGGTGCGGCTAATCACGCTTCCTGAAGCATTGGAAATAGCAGTCAAATCGAATCGCTCTTATCAGGATAATCGCGAGGAACTATACAAGAAAGCTTTGAGCCTAACAGAAACCCGTCACAATTTTTCTTTCCAATTTACTAGTGCAAGTGCCGATATAGGAATAAAGCGAAATTCGGATGGAACACAGGATCCGGCTACATCTTCAGCCAATATTGGGTTAACCAAAAAAATCTGGAAAACCGGAGGCCAAATCACAGCTTCATTAGCTAATGATTTAGTGCTCTACATTAACGGTAAACCTAAAGTGCCTGATTTAACCTTAAAACTTACCCAGCCATTGTTGCGCGGTGCAGGGGCAGATGTTGCTGCAGAGCTTCTAAAGCTGGCCGAGCGTCAAGTGGTATATCAAGTGCGCGACTTTAGTCATTATCAGAAGACTTTCGCCCTGAACGTGGTCAATGATTACCTCGACCTTTTACAGCAAGCAGACAGTATGCGTATTTCCTATAATAGTTATACGAACTCAATATTTTTCCGTACTGAAATAGAAGCCCGTGCGGATGCTGGTTTGTTAGCGGAGTTTGATGTCAAACAGGCCAAGAAAGATGAATACGACGCTAAGTTGAGCTATATTGGATCAACCAATTCTTTCCAGAATTCATTGGATAATTTCAAACAAGAACTTTCGCTGCCACAAGGAACATCGATCCAGCTTGATTTTAAGGTTTTGGAGCAAATAAATAAGTTAGGGCTACCTCAGGTTCCTATTAATGATTTAACCGGGTACAGCATGGCTATCACTAACCGGCTCGATTTTCTTAATCATATTGACCGGTTTGAGGATGCCAAGCGCTCAGTTAAGGTTGCTCGAAATAGTTTACTTCCCGGTTTAACTTTTGAAGCTGAGGCCAAACTAAAGGATCAACTTTATGATTCCTTTGATCCGAATGAATACGACTCTACTATAAAACTGAAACTTGATCTTCCGATATCCAAAGTTAGTGAGCGCAATGCATATCGCAAAAGTATTATTACTTTTGAGAAGCAACTGCGTACTTTAGCAACTCAGCTCGACACTTTAAGGAAGGGGGTTCGAGCGGATGTCCGCAATCTTGCTCGTCAAAGAGCTTATTATTATACACAGCTTGCGAAGCAGAAAAACGCTGAGGAGAACTTACTGGCTACCCGAGAACGTTTACGGCTGGGGTTTCCGGGAGTACGTACTCAAGATATTATTAGAGCTCGAAACAGCCTTACTTCTGCCCAGCAGGCGGTATCTCGGGCGATTGTAGACTATCATAAAACCCGCTTGAAGCTTCGCAAAGACGTGGGTATTTTAGACACGACACAGGAAGAATTTTGGCTCAAGACCAATGCAACTTCAGGTGGACAACCTGACCCAGCCCCAGATCAACAGGACCAAGAGGTAATACCGCCAAATCAAATTTTAGGAGATTAATATGAGAAAAAGAAACAGATCCAAAAAGGCTAATTCTGCGGCATCAGTTACTAATCAACGGGGCAGAGGAGGCTTCGCGATTGCGAAACTGCTCGGCGTTTTGATTCTGTTCGGCGTTGTGGGTGGCGGGGTCTGGGGTGCTAAATATTATCTCAATAAAGAGAAGGAAAAGGTTCGCAAGGAAGTTTATCATGTTGCCAATAAATCTGATTTTTTAGTTACAGTTCCGTTGAC
Source organism: uncultured Verrucomicrobiota bacterium (assembly GCA_902551155.1). Classification (GTDB taxonomy): domain Bacteria; phylum Verrucomicrobiota; class Verrucomicrobiia; order Limisphaerales; family UBA1100; genus UBA1100. The sequence continues at coordinate 16,817 of CACDBG010000001.1, forward strand.
CGGCCAGTTGAAATCTACTGATGTAGAAGAGCTTAAGTGTGAATTGGAAGGTTCGACTACCATTGAAACGATTGTGGAAGAAGGGACTAAGGTAAAAGGCCCCGTCACCTATACTGTTAAATTGGAGGACTCAATAGAGTCCATATCAAAATATCATGATAAGGATCTACTTTGCATCAAGCAGCTGAATAAGGACCTTAAGCTGGACTGGGAAAAATTGGAGGCAGGTACGGAGATTCAAATCCCTGGCGACTTACTTGTTGAGCTGGACCCCTTAACTTTGAAAGAACGTATTAATTCCCAGGAGATTGCGGTACAGCGTGCAGAAAACAATTTGATGCGTGCTAAGGGCAATAAGGAGACGCTCGTGCTTGCTTCGGAACTCGCTCTCAAGGTGGCTCAAAATAATTATACAAATGCTTTAATGGACCTGGATAAGTTAAAGAATAACACCATTGAGACATATATAACGAATACAGGAATTTCCATTAAGAATTTAGAGACTGACGTAGAGCTGGCGGAGAAAAATCTGACCGCCTATAACAGACTAAAGGAATTGGGGTTTGTATCTGATTTAGAGGTGCTCAAGGAAAAATCCAGAAGAGATAAGGCCTTACATCAGATCAAGGTATTAAGAGACGATTTGGAGACCTATAAAAAGTATGATCAAAAATCTATGCTGAGCGCGAAAGAGCTGACGGTAGATGAGTGCGCGGTGCAGATAAAGAAACAGGAAGTTATGAATAAGGCCAACTCTGCAGATGCAGACTCCGATGTTTTGACTGCTGAGAAGACCTTGGAGCTAGAGCGGGAAAAATTGGAGGATCTTTTCGAGCAGATGGCAAATACTAAAATCTACGCGCCTCAGGATGGAACCGTTTTGTATTGGACTCACCGTTATGATCGAGGGGAGCCGATTATGGATGGAGCGAAAGTCTATAAGGGCAGAAATTTAATTAAGTTGCCCAAGAGTAAATCACTCAAGGTTGATATTAGTGTGCCACAGCTCAAACGTCCTCAGTTGAAAGTTGGGCAGAAGGCCTATGTTGAAGTTGAAGATATAAAGCTTCCGGGAACTTTATCTATGATCAGCACAACTGTGGATTCCAATCGCCGAGGGCACACTGATAAATCCTATTTTAAAGCCGAGGTTGCTATTGATAGCAGTAGTTTCCCTGACTCAGTTTCTGAAGGGATGAAGGTTAAAGTGGAAGTTGTGGTCATGAATCTTGTTGAGGAAGAGCGTTTGATTAAGTTGCCAAACCAGTGTGTGACCACTCGTATGATTAGTGAAGATACTCCAGAAACCGGATGCTGGGTGCTTAATGAAAAGACTGAAAAACATGAGTGGCGACCTGTGACTATAGAATATAGTGATGAAACCCATATTGCTATACGCGATTGGGCTTCTATCTTGGATATTACCGATAAACAAAAGGATAAATGGTGGCAGCAGCGCAATAAGGCAAAAAAAGCCCTAGATCAGTTGGCTGAAGAATTAGCGTCAGAAAAAGAAGCTCTGATGGTAAAGGCCCGTGAGGAAGTAAAGGATTTCTCTAGAGTGGAGCGGCAGGAAGCAATAAAAAATGCCAAGAAAAAAACCGATAAGGATATACGAAAAAAACAGGAGGATGGCGCAGCAGAAATTATTGATGCGTTTCGCAAATCGGTCGAGGGATTCCTGTCGGAAAAGCAACTGGTGAAGTTTGATGAGGCCCCTAGTCAGCTCAAAACAGAGGGAAACAAAACAGAGGGAATTATGGTCTACTTTGATGGGCTAAGGGAGGGGGAGCGCGTCCATCTCTCACCTCTAACTGAGGCGGACAATCTAAATCTCGATGAAGCTATTATGGGTAAGGGTTACATTGATCTGGAGACTCAAGCTCCCAAGAAAGCGGGCCTCAATGATCCTGTCAGTTTACTTGGGATTACAGAGGATCAAAAGCAGGATTGGTCAACTGCACAAGCTAAGGCGAAAAGTGCTAGGGCCAAGTTAATGGCGGGCCTAATGTCAAAAGAAATTACGAGGGATCAAATCCCAAGTGCTAGTGAAAAAATTCGAAATGACTTTCGAGAAGAAGTACAGAAGTTCCTTAACGAGGAACAAATGCAGAAGTTCGATCAGCAAATGAAGAAGGATTATAAAGTTCTCTTTCCGAAGCAGTAAGCAAACGTTGTATTTTTTGGCATGGCTGACCGGAACATCATTGAGATTCGGAATCTTACCAAGATATATGATCTGGGGGCCATTCAAGTGCCGGCACTCAATGGCCTCAATTTTGAAATTGAGGAAGGATCCTACACTGCCATCATGGGGCCTTCAGGCTCAGGAAAATCGACACTTCTAAATATTCTCGGATGTTTGGATCGACCTACCGCTGGTGCTTATATTCTGGGTAATGACGATGTGGCCCATATGAGTGACAAGGAGCTCTCAGGTGTGAGGGGCGCGCGCATTGGATTCATTTTTCAATCCTATAATCTTATTCAGCAGTTAAACGTGATTGAGAATATTCACGTTCCTCTTTTTTATCAGGGTAAGGACATTAGTGACTACTATGACCACTGCGAAAAGTTGGCTCAAAAAGTTGGTTTGGGTGATCGATTGGATCATCGGCCCATGGAACTTTCTGGAGGACAACAACAGAGAGTGGCGGTGGCGCGGTCGTTGGTAAATGAGCCTTTGATGCTTTTGGCTGATGAACCCACTGGCAACCTCGACTCCACTACAGAGCAGGAGATTCTGGATATACTCGATGAACTTCACGCAGAGGGTCGCACTCTAGTTGTGGTAACGCATGATGACGCGGTTGCTGAGCGGGCAAGTCGCGTCATTCACCTCAAGGATGGGCAAGTGGATAAGGATATCCGAAAACAAGATTCAGATCGAAAATCCGAGAACCAGTTTCAGGAAGCCTAAATCATGCCCGGTTTTTCCATTCTCCGCCTGATTCAGGTTGGGTTCAGGAGTCTTCGTCTCCATAAGCTGCGAAGTGCCCTTACAATGTTGGGAATGATTATTGGTGTCTGGGCAGTTATTCTATTGGTCGCCATTGGGGAAGGGGCAAGTCGAGAAGCACAGGAGGCGATTAAGGCACTGGGCGCTCAAAATGTCATCATCCGGAGCATCAAGCCGATATCGGATAAAGTCCAATTGCAGGGTGAAATGCAGTGGGAGTCTATTTACGGACTTAAGAACTCTGATGCTGTGCGGATTGAAAAAACGGTTCCTGGAGTAAAACGAGTTCTTCCAATCTTAAGGCACAGAAAAAATGTTACACATGAGCAACGAGACAAGGATTGTCAGTTGATCGGAACATTCCCTCATTATCCCCAGTTTACCCAATCACGTCTTGTAGCAGGGCAGTTTCTGAATGAAATGGAGGAGGCAAGGAAAGAAAATGCGTGTGTGTTAACGATGAGTTTGGCTGGTTTTCTTTTTCCCGGGAAAAATCCTTTGGGGCAGGAAGTAATTGTTCGTGGTCGTGAATCTCACCAAATATTTCGAGTAAAGGGTATTTTAGAGGAACGTGCTGATTCAGAAAAGTTGCCACAACAGGCTGATGCAACTGGTCACACGATTTTGGCCAACGTTTATATTCCATTATCCACTTTCAAAGCTTTGTATGGCATCAAGGATATTGATTTAAGTGTGGGGAGTATATCGGTAAACACGGTTGAATTGAGCGAAATCCGGGTTGAATTTGGTTCGGTGGATGAGGTGGTTCCAGCTTTGCCATTGATTCGAGAGGCATTGGATAAAGTTCGTAAGGATAAGATCGACTATGAAATTCAAGTTCCCATTAATGAACTTAATGCTCTGAAGGCCCAAAAAGCGCGAGATACTTGGCTGTTAATGTTGATTGCCTGCATATCTTTACTCGTAGGAGGTATTGGGATCATGAACATCATGCTTGCCACGGTGACTGAGCGTACACAGGAAATCGGAGTGCGTCGGGCTTTGGGGGCTACCCAGATTGATATCTCAGTCCAGTTTTTAGTTGAAACGCTCATACTCTGTTTAATTGGTGGCACCATTGGGGTACTGGGAGGGTGCGGGAATGCAGCCTTTTTCCATTACATTCTTGATCATACCACGATCGTTACAGAGTGGTCTGTAGTCGTGGCTTTTGGGTTGGCAGTCGGAGTCGGTTTGACTTTTGGTCTTTACCCCGCATGGAGTGCGGCCCGCTTGGACCCGATTGAGGCTTTACGACACTCTTGAAAATGTATGCATTAGCTCTCATCCGAATTTTTCAAGCTGGCTTAAAGAGTTTGCGACTACACAAGCTACGTAGTGCTCTCACCATGTTGGGTATGATTATTGGAGTGGGGGCAGTGATTGCGTTGGTGGCTATTGGTGAAGGGGCCAGTCACGATGCTCAAGAAGAGATTCGAGCACTTGGGGCCAAGAATGTGATCATTCGCAGTATCAAGCCGCCTTCTATGCGCGAACAGATGCATGGAGATTGGGAAAGTTTTTTTCGCCGTTGGATGGCATTCTACGGACTAAAACGAACTGACGCGACACGCATCAAGGACACAGTGCCAGGAGTGAGCCGTGTCCTTCCGATGCTGACCAAGCGAATGAGCGCGGTGCACGAACGTCGGGAAGTTGGTTGTCAATTGATTGGGACATTCCCCTACTATCCAGAGTTTACACAGGCCGAACTGGTGGCCGGGGAGTTTCTTAATGCTGCAGAAGAAAACACTAAGGCGTCAGCTTGTGTGATATCTTTATCCTTAGCTGAGCGTTTGTTCGCAGGGCATAATCCATTGGCAGAAGAAATTGTGGTACGTGGTTACGAATCCGAGCAGGTGTTTCAAGTGAAGGGAATTTTACGTGAAAGGGCGGATACTGAGAAATTACCGCAATTACCCGACTCTATGGGCCAAACGATTGCGGCAAATGTATATATTCCTTTATCCACCTTTAAGTCGTTATACGGAGAAAGAAATGTGGACCGTAGTGTAGGTAATCTCGTACTTGAAGCAGTAGAATTGTCGGAGATACGAGTCGAATTTGATACGGTTGAAGATGTATTGCCGGCTCTACCATTAATTGATGAGGCATTAAAGGCAGGCAGAGATGAACGTGATTTCGAAATCGTAGTACCCATACAGGAAATGGTAGCGCTTCGAAACCAAAAGGCACGTGACACGAGAATGCTTTTGTATATTGCTTGCATCTCACTATTGGTTGGAGGGATCGGCATCATGAATATTATGCTGGCGACTGTTACCGAGCGTACTCAGGAAATCGGGGTGCGTCGTGCGTTGGGTGCTACACGCTCAAATATTACCATACAGTTCCTCGTAGAGACCTTATTGCTTTGTCTTGTTGGTGGGGCAATCGGGGTTTCTGGTGGGTGGGCTTTTTCAGAGTTTCGCGAATTTTTAACGGGTGATTCAACCATCGTAAAAGCATGGTCCGTGATAATGGCCTTTGGACTGTCGGTTGTAATCGGATTAGTTTTTGGTCTGTATCCGGCACGTAGAGCAGCGCATTTGGATCCTATTGAGGCTTTGCGCCATACTTAATTGCCGTTGACCGACTAAGTCGGTTCCCGTAGCCTTTTTTTTCACCCACTAATAACTATGAGATTTGGTATTAACACCTTTCTATTCACTTCGCCCTTCACCACCAAAAGTACGAGTCTTTTCCCCAAATTCAAGAAATGGGGATTTCAGACCATCGAAATCCCAATTGAAGCGCCTGAACATATTGACTCAGTTAAAGTTAAAAAAGCTCTGGACCGCAATGGTTTAGTTTGCGGTTCGGTTTGTGCCTGCATGGGGCCCGGACGTGATTTTCGTGGTAGTGCAAAGGATCAGAGAGAAGCGATGAAATATTGCAAAGCTCTGATTGACCATATGGTGAATTTGGGTTGTCCGTCATTAATTGGTCCAGTTTATAGTGTAGTAGGTAAGGCAGATGCCGTGGAGCCCAAAGAGCAAAAGAGGGAATTTGCCCTTGTCGTAAAAAACCTGAAAGTGCTTGCTGCTTACGCTGAGAAGAAGGGTGTTCAGATTTGCGTTGAACCTCTCAATCGATTTGAAACAGATTTTCTTAATACTTGTGAAAAAGGCCTGCGCCTCATAAAGGCTGTTGGGAGTCCGGCATTAAAGCTGCATCTGGATACCTTCCACATGAATATTGAGGAAAAGAATCAGGCAGCCGCAATCCGCAAGGCAGGCAAACATCTTGGCCATTTTCATGCGTGCGGTAGTGATCGGGGCACTCCTGGAAACGATCACATTGATTGGGTGCCGATTGTTAAGGCGCTCAAAGGTATACGTTATAAAGGTGACATTGTGATCGAGAGTTTTACGACTGATGTAAAGGTGATTGCACGTGCAGCAGCAATTTGGAGACGAATGGAGCCTACGCGTGAAGAAATTGCTGTGAAGGGGCTGAAATTTTTGAAGAAAGCTTTTAAGTAAACCATCCAACTAATTATCCATGAAAAAAGTAATCATTTTATTATTTGCCCTAGTAATCCTCTTGCCAGCAGAGCAAAAGGGTTTTCAATCCATCTTTGATGGAAAAACTCTGAAAGGCTGGAACGGAGATCCAACATTCTGGAGTGTTAAGGATGGTGCCATTACGGGCCAAACGACCAAGGCAAACCCGACCAAAGGCAACACCTTTATCATATGGGAAGGGGGAAAATTAAAAGATTTTATCCTGGAAGTGGATTTTAAAATAATAGGTGGCAATAGCGGCATTCAGTATCGTAGTTTCAAAAAATCAGGTAACAATGATGGCTGGCGTATTGGTGGGTATCAGGCGGATTTTGCCGCGGGAGCTGGAGGAGATCGTTATTCAGGCATTTGTTACGGGGAAGCATTTCGCGGTATTCTCTCCCTCCGGGGCGATAAGACCACACTGACTAAAGAGGGAGGTAAGTTAAAAAAGAAGGTAGAGAAAATCGGGGATGCGGCTGCTTTGGGTAAGCTGGTCAAAAAAGAAGATTGGAATACGTTTCGCATTGAAGCGAAAGGTTTTGAACTGACCCATTATATTAATAATAAAAAAATGACGGTACTTGTTGATAATGACGAGAAAACACGCCGAGCTGACGGGTTGCTGGCATTCCAATTACATGCCGGTCCTCCAATGGTGGTTCAGTTTAAGAATATTCGCATAAAGCATTTAAATTAGTTGTAATTTAAGGTGCGAATAACCACGCGTCCTTATTGTTTTATATGAAAAGTATCTTTCAGGTTTTCTGCTTTTTATTGATGGGCGTGTTTGTTGCTCAATCAGCTGACAAAAAAATTATTTTGATTGCGGGTCGGCCCAGTCATGGCCCTGGTGATCATGAATTTCGTGCTGGCTCTCTTTTGTTAGAGAAATGTTTGGATAAATTGCCGGGTATAACGGCTGAGGTTCATGATATGGGCTGGCCTAAAAGTGACGCTGTTTTCAAGGGGGCCGATGCTATTCTGGTGTATGCCGATGGCGGCGGGCGGCACCCAGCCATGCATCCTGAGCGAGTTCAGTTAATAAATGAGCTCATTGCCAAAGGAGCGGGTGTGGGGTGCGCTCATTATGGAGTGGAAGTTCCTGCAGGGGATACGGGGAAAACCATGCAGGATTGGATTGGAGGTTATTACGAACATAAGTTTTCCGTGAACCCTATGTGGGCGCCAGATTATCAAAAATTTCCCAATCATCCCATTGCCAATGGGGTGAAGCCCTTCAAGGTAGTGGATGAATGGTATTTTAACATGAGATTTCGCAATGATGGTGTGGGAAAAGTTACCCCCATTCTTACGGCTAAACCCGGCAAGGATGTGCGGGATGGGCCTTATGTGTATCCGCGCGGGCCGTATAAACACATCGTTGAAGGAGAAGGTCGCGCTGAAACTATGATGTGGGCTTATGAGCGACCTAATGGCAGTCGTGGATTTGGTTTTACCGGCGGCCATAAACACATAAATTGGGGTAATGAAAACTACCGTAAGGTGGTGCTCAATGGTCTACTCTGGTTAGCCAAGGCCAAGGTGCCCAAAAACGGAGTTGTGTCCAGTGTTTCACCGGAGCAACTCGAGACAAATCTTGATCCCAAGGGGCGCAAAAAAAAGAAATAACTTAAACAGATTATCAATGAAAAAATTCCTGACTCTTTCTCTCACTTTCGCGCTCGTGCTGGGCGTTCTAGCCAAACCAAAAAAGGTCGTAATGATCGCTGGCAAACAAAGTCATGGGCCTTTATCACATGAACATAAGGCGGGCATCATGCTGCTTGCCAAGTGCCTAAAGGAAGGCGCGTCCAAGCTCGTGGCACCCACTGTGGTGCTTAATGGCTGGCCTGAGGATAATGGTGTCTTTGATGGTGCCGATGCTGTCGTGATATACAGTGATGGGGGCGGGCGCCATCCCGCGCTAGGCGGCAACAATCTAGAAATTCTCTCCAAATTGATGGATAAGGGGGTTGGCTTTCTTACTATTCATTATGCGGTAGAGCCCACCACCAATAAGGGCAACAAGGAATTTATCAAGTGGCAGGGCGGTTGTTTTGAGACACACTGGTCGGTAAACCCGCATTGGGTTGCTAATTTTAAAAAGCTGCCAAAGCATCCAATCACTCAGGGTGTTAAGCCTTTTAAGGCAAATGACGAGTGGTATTTTCATATGCGTTTCGCTCCGAATATGAAGGGTGTGACACCGATTCTTTCGGATGTGGCACCCAAGGAAACTATGAAGCGGCGTGACGGCGCCCACAGCGGTAATACGGCAGTGCGTAAGAGTGTGACTTCGGGTGAAATGCAGCATGTGGCTTGGGCCTTTGAGCGGACTAATGGCGGTCGCGGGTTTGGTTTCACCGGCGGTCACAACCACCTCAATTGGGGAGAAGATAATTTTCGCAGGACGGTTCTTAATGCAATCGTCTGGGTAGCCAAGGCTGAAGTACCCAAGGGTGGTGTGCCTAGTAAGTTGGTGGAGAAGGATTTATATGCCAATCTCGATAACAAAGGACGTAAGCCCAAGCCCAGAAGTAATCCTGGGCCCAAGCCTTCAGGTAAGGTGGCCGGCCCCAAGCCGGTTGTTGAATCGAAATTGATTACTAAGAACACCGGTCCTGCCAAGCTGGAGGCAAAGATCAAGGGCGCTAAGGAATTGCATTTGGTAGTGACTGATGGGGGCAACGGCTACAGTTGTGATTGGGCCGATTGGGCCCAACCCATGCTGATTGATGAGGCCGGGACACAGACAAAGTTGACGTCATTAAAATGGAAAAGTGCTGCCAGCGGTTTTGGAGTCGTTCAATTGGATAAAAATTGTGGCGGCAAGCCCTTACGCATTGCAGGTAAGTCCGTGGAGTTCGGGATCGGAACCCATGCTAATTCGCTTATTAGCTATACACTTCCTAAAGGCCACAAGTTTGTGAAATTCGTCTCCACGGTAGGACTCGATAATGGCGGCACCGATCAAGGAGCTTGTGGGAATGTATCCAGCGTGCAGTTCCATGTTTTTACCCAGCAACCTAAGTTCACCAAGGTGGCTTCAGGGGGAGGGCAATTCGTTGGCGAGAGGAAGCCTGAGGAAGCTTTGGAAAACCTTGATGTGCATGAGGCGTTGCAGGCGGAGTTATTTGCTGCAGAACCAATGATGCTTAGCCCGGCAAATATCGATATTGATCACCGCGGTCGCGTGTGGGTTTGTGAAGTGATCAACTATCGCCGTCACAATGGCAAGCGACCGGAGGGGGACACTATTCTCATCCTTGAGGACACCAATGGTGACGGGAAAGCAGATTCCAAGAAGATTTTTTATCAGGGACGTGATATTGATTCAGCGCATGGCGTATGTGTGTTGGGTACGCCTGATGGTAAAAATACAAGGGTTATTGTTAGTGCTTTGGACAAAGTGCAGGTTTTTACCGACATCGATGGCGATGATAAGGCCGATAAAAAAGAAACACTTTTTTCCGGTATTAGTGGTTCGCAGCATGACCATGGAATCCATCAGTTCATGTTTGGCCCTGATGGGCGTTTATACTTCAATTTTGGCAATACCGGGAAACAGCTCAAAGATAAGAATGGTAAGCCGGTTATCGACCTTGCAGGAAATGAGGTGAATGATCGCCGTAACCCTTATCAGCAGGGAATGGTATTTCGCTGTGAGCTTGATGGTAGTCGTCTTGAAACTCTGGGATGGAATTTTCGTAACAACTGGATGGTCGCCGTTGATAGTTTCGGCTCACTTTGGCAGAGCGATAATGATGATGATGGAAATCGGGGTGTGCGTATCAACTATGTTATGGAATACGGCAACTACGGCTATCGCAACGAAGTAACTGGAGCCGGTTGGCGAACTAAACGCACTAATATGGAGAAAACAATTCCTGAACGGCATTGGCATCTCAATGATCCGGGGGTAATGCCGAACTTACTCCACACAGGAGCGGGTTCGCCGACAGGTATTTGTATCTATGAAGGTGATCTTCTTCCCAAGGTGTTTAAAGGCCAGATGATCCATTGTGATGCCGGCCCCAGTATTGTACGTGCGTACCCGGTGAAAAGTAGTGGAGCAGGTTATACTGCCTCTATCGTTAACATTTTAGATGGTGCGAAACGTGACAAGTGGTTCCGGCCTTCCGATGTGAAGGTTGCTCCAGATGGATCTCTCATTGTTGCAGACTGGTATGATCCAGGTGTGGGAGGCCACAACATGCGTGATTTAGATCGGGGCCGCCTCTTCCGGGTTACGCCTAAGGGACACAAGGGGTATAAGCTAACAAAAAACGACTTCCATTCGACTAAAGGTTTAATTACCGCCTTGGGAAATCCAAATAACTCTGTGCGACATGTCGCTTGGACGGAGCTTAACAAGCGTCAGAAATCTGTAGAGCCTGCACTACAAAAGATGGCTCAAGATGCTAATCCCCGCATGCGTGCGCGTGCCCTTTGGTTATTGGCTAAGATTACAGGTAATGCTCAAGGGACTGTGGATCAGGCCGCAAAGGATAAGGATGAAAATATACGTGGCATGGCTTTACGCATAGCGCGTCAGCACGAGCTGGATGTCATTGGGCTTATCAAGCAGCTTGCCGAGGACAAAAGTGCTTTGGTTCGCCGCGAATGCCTGATAGCCATTCGCCATAACAAAAGCAAGGAGGCCCCTGCGTTGTGGGCGAAGCTGGCTAATGCCCACGATGGCAAGGACCGCTGGTATCTTGAGGCTCTGGGACTTGCTGCTGACAAGCAGGAGAACAAGTTTTTTGATGCTTGGGTGAGTGAAGCCAAGCTTAACACAGCTGGTGCTCGTGACATCATCTGGCGTAACCGTGGCACTCATGGAGCAAAGTTACTCGCTGATATTATTCTTGATAAGAAAACCACCGAAGCTGAAAAGCCTCGTTATATCCGGGCATTAGATTTTATACCCAAGAGTAAAGAAAAGGATGAAGCTCTTGCCCGTATTGCGCTAGGTTCTTTGTAGATTTAGCTAAAGGATTTGTTAATCGGCCACACTTCGGTGCTGGCCGATTTTTTTTTATAGCGTTAGGATATAGCCGTGAAGTGGTTTATAGCGATGTTGCTTTTGGTGTTCACGACTTCTGCCGCAGATAAACTGACACCAGAAAAAGTGAATACGATGATTGAGGCATTGAGCCGCCTGGATCCTGCCGTAGTGAATGGCAATGAGCGTCTTAAAATGGTTCTTGGCCAGATATTAAATGCTACCCGTGGGGAAACGCGCTTTGTGGAATTGGTCAAAAAATTTGAGGTAAAAGGTCGTGAAACAGATTTGCTGGATGTGGTGATAAAGCATCCGTCCGATCCGGCTGGTGTAGAGGCATTGGGCATGGTGCTTGGTGGCGAAGGGCAAAAGGCGTTGACTGCGATTTTACACGGTGAAGATGCAAAGCAGGCGGTGGCAGTGTCCAAGGCTTTAGGAAGCAGTAATAACCAGAAAGTTATTGGATTACTCGTGCCTTTGGTGACTGAAACAAAGGTTCACAACAATGTCCGTCAAGAAGCTATTAAAGGGTTGGTTAATTTTGAGGCGGGAGCAAAACAGATTCTCACCTTGGCTAAGTCGGGCAAATTACCCCAGAGCGCAAAATTTACTGCCAGTATGGCGCTGAGCACGGTGCGCTGGGATGGGATTAAGCAAGAGGCAGCTAAGGTTTTGCCTTTGCCATTCGGGCAAAATGCTAAACCACTTCCACCAATATCAGAACTGGTTAATCGCAAAGGGGATGTGACCAATGGTGCACAGGTGTTTTTTCGTGAGTCGGTGACTTGTGCTCGTTGCCACAAGGTGGGTGATCAGGGCATTGATGTTGGTCCGGCATTGACAGAGATCGGTAGTAAGCTGCCAAAAGAGGAGTTGTATACGGCAATTCTGGATCCCAGCGCGGGGATTTCCTTTGGATATGAAGCTTGGCTGGTGACGATGAAAGATGGCAATGTGGCTTACGGTATTATCGAAAGTGAAACTCGTGAGGAGATTTCTGTAAAAGGGCCGACCGGGGTGACTACTAGGCATGCAAAGAAGAAGGTGAAAAGCCGCGTGCAACAGTCAGTTTCATTAATGCCGCCGGGTTTACATCTCACAATGAAAGAGAGTGAACTGGTGGATTTGATCGAATATCTGGCCTCTCTGAAGAAGAGGTAGTTTAGCCCGGAGGCCAGGTCATTTGCCGACCTCCGAGGATGTGCAAATGCATATGCGGCACCGTTTCGCCGGCATCGGCGCCATTGTTAAAGACCAAACGGAACCCCTTTTCGTGCAACCCGAGCTCGCCCGCGACTTCACCCGCTTTTAACAGCAGATGGCCCAGAACCTGTTGATCTTCCGGTTGGGCTTCGGCAATGCGTGGGATAGGTTTTTTCGGAATGATAAGGATATGAGTGGGAGCCTTTGGATTTACGTCGTTAAAGGCCAAGACGAGATCGTCCTCGTAAATAATTTCTGCAGGGATTTCGCGAGCGATAATTTTCTCAAACAAAGTCATACTACACGATCATGAGCGTGAGTTTGGCTTCCTGCTGATGTTTGGAAACAATGTCACGCAGATAATCGACAATCTGATCATTGAGTTTTTGCGAACGGGGCCCCCAGTTTTTGGTACCGGTGAGTTTATTTACCGCTTCACGTAGTCCTTTTACTTTGAGCATCTCCGGTTTGCCATGCAGATCGGCATGAATCTGATTTCGCAACGTGCAAAAGAAAACGACCTCCAAGCCTTCGCCGGCTTGATGAGCTAAATGATTAAGATCAGTTTCAGCAGAATTAAAATCTGATTCTTTTTCATCAGCGGCCATAACCTTATAGCCGAACCCGCGAAGAATCTGCTCCAAGGCTATGGTAAATTCAGATACCTTAATAGAGGTCCGGTCGAGGTCTATTTTAAAATGGTAGAGCACCGCTTCAGTTGCCTCAGTAATCAAACTGGGTTCAATTTCATTAAGGGCATCGCCCAATAACTCGATGGTTACGTCGTGAGCCGAACAGGGGATGGATTCGCCTTCTGAAGTTTCAAAAACCAGGCAATCGGTATGTAGCTGAATCATGCTTTGTTTCCAGTTTCTTTACTGCTTGGACAAAATCGTCCGCCTCCTCAAAACGACGATAAACGCTGGCGTATCGTACATAGGCCACCTGATCGATCTCCCGAAGACCATTCATGACGGCTTCACCAATCATAATACCCGGGATTTCCTCAGTGTATTCCTCTGAAATGGTATCATAAATATGCTGCGTTAAATCTTCAATGACCTGTTGGCTGATAGGGCGTTTTTGGCAGGCTTTGGAGATACCGGAAAAAAGCTTTTCCCGTGAAAATTCCTCCCTGCGGCCGTCCCGTTTTACCACCATCAACCGCTGGTGTTCTATCTGCTCATAGGTAGTGAAGCGGTGCTGGCATTCGTCGCATTCACGACGGCGGCGAATAATAGCGCCCTCTTTTGAAGAGCGAGAATCAATCACCTTGTCCTCGACACAACCGCACTTCGGACAACGCATTTTGTTGTTCCAAACCTCCCTGGCAGAAAGCCACACAACTGTGGCCGACCATTATGTATCACAGTGTTTGTTGCAGGGTCAAGGTTGCGCAGGGTATGTCTTGTTAACACGAAGGGTAAGTTGCCTGAATAACAATGAAGCGGATTAAAGTTTGTAAGCGCGGGTGGCCTGTAGTTTATGGCTCTAGTTTATTTAAGCCATAGCTTGGTAAGCATGAATACTGACGAGGTTTTTGAGGTCGATGTTTTTCCTGATCAGATTTTTTAACTATCAGTCAGGATTGCCTTTTTTAATAACCGAACTTCTCGTGAATTAACGCCAGGCCTACCCTTGTTCGCTGCGGAGTGGAATTCTTTGATTTCGGCAATATTAGCCAGTGATTCTACGTTAGAAGAACGAATTCCTCCACATGCCAGAAGAAGTGGTTTTTGCCCCGCGTTTTTCGCTAAATTCATAATTTTTTCTGGGTTGTCAGAGGCCTTAGGGAGTCCTCCTGAAGTTAGCAGTCGACTAACGCCCAGATCGCGAAGTTTTGTGATGCCCTCAGAAAAATTCTGTAATTTATCGAATGCTTTGTGGAAAGTTAATGGTAGTGGGTTTGCGGCTTCCACGAAGCGTTGAGTAGCTAACTCATTGATTTGATTTTTACTTGTAAGCGCTCCAATTACTATGCCCTCTGAGCCCAGATATTTCATTTGGTGGATTTGTTCAATCATTAGTGAAATTTCACTCTCTGTGAATTCGAAATCTCCCGGGCGACACCTAATCAAGGTGAATATTGGCAATGTGCAGACTGCTTTTACTTCCTGAAATAACTTAATTGAAGGAGTAAGGCCCCCAATATCTAAACGTTCACATAGCTCAATTCTGTCGGCTTTTCCATCTTGAGCTGCAATAGCGCAATTAAGTGAAGTGCAGCAAATCTCAAGAAGCCGTATATTTTTTTTAGTCGTCTTTTTCAATGAATAGTTCTATCCGCTCATCGACTTTGCCACTTGGGTAAAATTTACGAATTAGCACTTTATTTTCCCCCGTTGCTATTCTTATTTGATGTTCGGTGGTGTTGTTTAGTTTAATGGAAAAAATATCATTGGTATCATTGTTTGAGTCACGGGTTTTACCGGCAGCAATTTTTCGACCTTCATGGAACACTTCTACATTTGCTGCTACCCGCTTACCTCCTGGACGCGTTAAAATGTCGATGAAAACTCTGTTTATTTTTTTTCCAGAATAACGTTCGGTTACATTGATTGCATTCACGTAACGTATTGAAAAATCCCAGACCAAGGGAAAATGGGTCGTCGCTTTTTCCCATGAAGAAGCATAAATTGCATGCTTCGGATTATCTTTGATTGCTTTTGCAGCGTTCCCGGCAAACCACGCTTTTCCAAGTCCGGCTGGGTTATATTCACAAGCCCCTGTAAATTGCCAACTCTTCCCATCCCATACTTCAACCCAACTATGGTTTCCACGATTATTGGACCACATTGGGGTGCCAGCAAACCGGGCAGGAATGCCAACAGAACGACATGCGTTTATCAGGAGAATGGATAAGCCACTACAGGAGGCATATTTCGCCTTAATCGATTCATAAGGGCTTTGATCCGGTTTTGGGCGTTTTATAGCGTGGTAGGAAACTCCAACCATTGACCACATTTCTTTATTGAGAATTTGAGCTGCTTCCCCGGGGGTTTTGCATTCTTTAACTAACGGTGAAAAGCGTTTGAAGAAATCTTTGCGCCATTGATCCCTCCGTTCATTAATGCTGGCATAAGGAATTACATCATTTAAAAAAAGTTCTTCCTTGATTTCTTTTGACCATGGAAATGTTGTGCGGGCAAGATAAGCGTAACGAATATTCTCTGCTAGGTAGTTGCTGCTAAGGGAGGTGAGATCTCGTTCTGGCATGTGGGAAATTAAAAACGCCAGGCCTGATACTTCCTCATCTTTTATTTTCCCGAAGGTAAGACGTAATTCTTTTGCGTTATCACCTGCTTTTGAAAAAGCCTCGGTGAGGCCTGAGGTATAAATTTCAGGAATTTTTTTGCCTGATAATTCAAGCCCATTAGCAGTAAAACTAATTAGTAAGAAAGTAAGGAAAATGGAAAAGGATTTGTACATGATGCAATAGCCCGACTAAGAGATTGATAATATCGGGGCCTTTTGGCAAGTCCACACCATTATTAACTCAAACGAAACGTGCGAATGCGTGTCACTTTTATTAACGAGGTTCTGACGAGGTTTATTGCGTTGGTTGAAGGGATGATTGTGATGATTAAACAAACCCCGGTTCGATTATTTCATCACCCGACCCGTGTGCCGCGCATTCTGCCCACGCATGGGCCATGGGCTTTTGGCGAGACCTTTGGAGTTGGTCTTGATGGCATAAAGCTTTTTGTCAGCTGATCCAACGTATACTGTTCCATCTGATCCAATGGCGGGGGAGGAGGACACATGATCTCCCGTTTCAAAATCCCATAGCTTGACCCCGGTTTTGCCATTGATCGCATAGAGCTTGTTGTCCCATGACCCGACGTAAACCGTGCCATCAGAGCCGATGGCGGGGGAGGAGTGCACACTCCCTCCCGTTTTATATTCCCAAAGCTTGACCCCAGTCTTGCCATTGATGGCATAGAGCTTGGTGTCATTTGACCCGACGTAAACTGTCCCATCAGAGCCGATGGCGGGGGAGGAGGACACAGGGCTTCCAGTTTCAAATTCCCATATAGGTGTGCCGACTTCGACCTTGGAGGTTTGGTTGATGCCTTGGGGATTGGGCTTGGAATCTGGCGTAGTAGTTCCGCAACCCACAGCAACGACAAGACCCAACAAAGCAATCAGCACGTGTGTTTCATGCCCCAAATCTACTGCCCCCCTGTCTGCTATCAATATCAAAGACGATCTCCATAAATTACTCTGACCAATTCCTGACCAACTTTTTTGGTCACAACCCGTGGAGAAAACTGTTTTTCACATTCATAGAGTTATTAAGGTAATGAGTATTAAACGCGTTATTTAGCGTTTTTAATCACTTCAATTGGAGAGTATTTAACAGGTTATGCCTCGTTAACTAATTTATGTTTGTTACTGGGATAACCTATTCTTTGTCAGAGGCTGATTTATGGCAGACTCATTTTTTGCCAATGACAAGTAAGCGTGTTCAACCAGTTAGTGCCCATACGCCCTCTCGGGCCGCTAGGAGTATATTAGCCCAATGGCGTGGAGTAGATCTCACTAGTCAGGAAAAGGCCCGCACCGATCATGCCCGCCATACTGCAGATCTTATGCCTGCAGTCATGAAAAAGCTCGGAATGGAACGTCGCCAGAGTGAGGCAGAGATTAGTAAGGTGTGGTTCGAATTAATCGATCCGGCCATTACGGCCCATGCTCGGCCAGTAGGTATTCGTAAGGGTACGTTGTTTGTGAATGTGGATAGTAACGTCTGGTTAAGCGAAATTGTGCGTTATCGTCGTCGTGAAATTTTACAACGGCTCCAGCATGCTTTTGGGCCAAATCTGATTGCACGAATTTCGTTTCGAGTCGGATAAAAACCAGAATTCCCGCTACTCTTTAATAAGAGTTTCGTAACCTTCCCTAAAAGTGGGATAATTCAAAGTCCAGCCTGCTGTCTTTAGTTTCTTGTTGGAGACACGCTTGCTGGTGGTAGTTCTTTTCCGGTGAGTTACTTCCCCCTCTGGTGGCATGGGTTTCCCAAGCCGGTTAGTCAGCCACTCGTAAAATTCCCCTTGAGTGACAGGTTTATCATCGCAGGCATTGTAAGTACCCGGTTGAGTTTTCATCACAGTCAGGATCGCACCCACGACATCATCGCGGTGAATCATATTCATCCATCTCTTTCCCTTGTCTGTAATCACCGCTTCATTATTGAGTAGTTGACGGTAAAAATACCCACGGTCAGGGCCGTAAATGCCCGCCACCCGAAGAATGGAGTAAGTGATGCCAGACTCTATTAATGCAGTTTCAGCATCGACAAGATTTTGAGCTGTTCCTGTTACCGGTTGTCGGGGGGTGTTCTCATCTACCCAATTACCGTCAGTCAGGGGGTAGATATTGGTGCTGCTGGTAAAAAGAACCCGTGCAGAAGTTTCACCCAGCCAGTCGATGAGATTATTTATCCCATCAACAAACACAGCGCGGTGGGCTTCAGCACTACCTCGTCCTGAAGAAGCGCAAAAGATAATCCAGTCAAAATTACGGGGGAGAGATTTGAAAGAGTCAGGTTGAGTTATATCAACCTGATGGGCTTTTACTCCTTCAATACTCAGAGAGCTACGACGAGCGGCGTGCACCTCGTAGGCTAATTTCATTAATTCCTTTGCCAGAGGTTGTCCAACATAGCCGCAGCCAAGGATGAGAATGCGCATTATTGAGGCCGTAAGGCAGCGCGGGCGGGGGCTCCATCGCTGCCAATAATTTTTAGAGGCAGACAAGCTAGATCATATTTGCCCGGTTCAATTTCACTTAGGTTCAGCCCTTCGATAATCCACACTTTGGCCCCAAGTAGTTCCACGTGTGTTTCTACCCCATCCCTTTTGAAACCACCCACGCTGAGGTAGTCCACCCCCACAGTCTGGACTCCGCGGGCCGTAATGTGGCGGGCGCCATCTTGTGAGATATAGATAAAATCCTCATCGAAATCGTCACTTGTCCAACTACGGCTGGAGTTACGTGTTTTGAATAGGATTCTCTCGTTCCTTTGAAGTTGGTGAGCCTCCAGTTCGGAAGATGTGATAGCGGTTGAATCACGGATTTCAATGACTCGGCATGGGCCCAAGACTGCTTCTAGCGGCATTGTTTCCATGGTATCGCCTCCGGCAATGAAATGGCGGGGGGCATCCATATGTGTGCCGGTGTGGGCGCTCAGGTTGAGGCGAGTTAGGTTACATGGGCTGCCATTTTCATCGCCTATTTTCTTTTCGAGACGCGATTCAAAGCCGGGATCTCCAGGCCAATGAACCATCCCGTTTCGGACGGGGACACTGATATCTATCCAGGATTTTTTCTGCACTTGAAAAAGTTCTAATGAGTAGGGCGTTTAGATTTGAACTGTTCAAGTACCTTTGGGTTCTGTCTAAAAAATTCAGAGAGATCGGCAAAGGTGTCAAGGGTTTCACCGCTCAGATGATGTTCGATACCTTCAATATCACGCGCCTGAGTTTTATCATCCAGATCAAGGAGAGTGAAGAATTCAGCGAGTACCTTGTGTCGATCACGGATGCGCTTGGCGATCGAAAGACCACTATCAGTTAGCGTAAGGGAGCGATATTTCTCATAATTGAGATAGCCCTCATCGGCCAGTTTTTGCACCATACTTGTTACGCTGGGTTTTCCGACTCCCAGAGACTGGGCAATATCTGCCACATGAGCAGTACCCTTGCTCTCAATGAGTTCATGGATGCGTTCAAGGTAGTCTTCTGCGCTCTGGCTTGGGGTTCCGGCCACACTTTTATTTTATGTATTACAATTGATTGTGGCAACGCGCATTTTGCTTGAGAAAAAGCACTGTTTAACTAGATTAGCGAGAAGGAGGCATCCTAAATCCATGGAAGAGGAATCGCCCAGTGAGATCATAGCAGCAATTAGGAGAGCTCAGGAATTGGGCGAACCTTTAGGGGCTGATTGTAAAAATCTCAAAGGCCAAACACTAACAGACCAGGATTTATCGGGCTTGGATTTGGCTGGGTTTGATTTTTCCGATTGTGAGATGAGTCGTTGTAATTTGTTTCAGGCCAAATGTCCGAGTGCAAATTTCGATGGAGCAACTTTATATAAGGCAAAGCTCGATGAGGGCGAATTCCTTGGGGCCACGTTTAAGGGGACTAATTTGTCGGGATGTTCAGCAAAAAAAGCTGGATTCGGCATGAGCGTGATTAGCTCCGCTAATTTTTTTGATGCAAACCTAGAGGATGCTACTTTTGTGGAAACCCAAGTGATTCAGTCTGATTTTCGGGCTGCCAAACTGGATCGAAGCCGCTTTTTTGGGGCAGATTTGAAGCAATCGGATTTTTCTCAGGCAGAGCTCAAAGATTCGGATTTACGCGAAACAAATGTGGAAGGGGTGAGTTTTTATAACGCCAGCTTACAGCGATCCCAGTTGAGAGATATTCGGAATTTTAAGAGTGCCAACTGGATAGGAACTGATATTCGGGACATTGATTTTTCGGGGGCTTATTTGGTTCGTCGGCATGTCATTGACGAGAACTTTCTGCATGAATTTCGCCATCAGGACAAACTACACCGGTTTTTGTATTGGGGATGGAATGTTACTTCAAAATGCGGACGAAGCATGACCCGTTGGGGGCTTTTTTTAGCGCTAAATATTTTGTTTTTTTCCTGTGTCTATTGGGCTATGGATCAATGGATGACTCCTGCGGGCTTAGACAGTCATTTGAAGGGAATTGGTGGTGACTCAGGTTTGCCAGGGGGGTTTATTCCTTATTTGTATTTTAGTGTAGTGACCTTTACGACCCTCGGTTTTGGAGATGTGTCTCCAGTGACGGTTGCAGGACAAGTTGTACTCATTACACATATCACCATAGGCTACTTGGGCTTGGGTGCACTTTTATCCATTTTGGCCACCAAATTCGCCTCTCGTGGAAACTGAGTTATGTTTTCTTTCCTGAAACAAAAAGATCCTCATGCCCGGCTCCGTGAGATTTTGGGTGAATATGATCTACCGCGATTCCGCAAAACAATTTTTGAAACCCTAAGTCGTTTACGTGATCCTAAAGCCACCTCCAAAGATATTGCTGAAGTGATGAGTATGGATGCTGACCTTACCTCTAAGGTCATGCGAACCGTTAATTCATTGGCTTACGCCCCCAAAATACCAATCAAGGGTCTGGATCATGCAGTCACTATGTTGGGTAAGTCGGAATTGGAACGTGTCGTTATGATGGTAGGGGCAAAAGTGGCTATCCCAACCCATGTTCCCAGCGATCTGAATTTGAGCTCTTTTTGGCTTGATGCCAGTCTCCGGGCGATTATTGCCCGTGACTTGGCAAACTTGGTGGATCCTCCTCGAGCTGGACTATGTTTTTCATCCGGTTTTTTGGAAGATTTGAGTGTGCCTATAATTGCTGCCAGCAAAGGTAATGAGTATGTGGAGGTATATCAGACCTCAATTGAAGGTCAAAAACCTCTCCATGAAATAGAACAGGAAAAATTCGGATGGGACCATGCGGAATTAGGTGCCTTGGTTTGTAATGAGTGGGATTTGCCCGAGGATATCGGTGCTGCCATTAGCGCACAAAATGAGCCCAATAGTGAACTTCGACCTGATCCAGTCTATTACGTGAGTGATCTTTCAGTTCAATCCAATGAGACATGGCAAGAGCATTTTAAGGATAAGGTTATGACACGCCATCAGATTAAAGAACAGGCGCTGGATTCAATTCTTGGGGGGGTAGAAGATAAAGCTCGTGATTTGGTTCGTTTGATCTCCTGATTGGCGATCTGCAGTCAGTAAGTTCATCTACGAGATCTGGGATTAAAATATTTTTGTTTTTGCCGAAGAAAAGGCTTGTGAAAAAAATCACTTATCCTATTTTGGGCCTCCGCCTGACAGTATTTTAACCCTGTTTTTGAGGCTCAAATTGGCCGCTTAATGCAACTGCGTAAAATTTTAATCGCCCTGTTTTTGGTGATCACCGGTTCCTTCGTTTTGGCTGACGAGGGTGGGGCTATCAGCTCAGAGAAATCTGAGGCAGTTGGCCATCATCATGAAGGAGATCATCATGAAGAGGCTCACATGCTACCCCCCGCTGCACCGGTGATTTTCGAGGTTGGACCAATGAAAATCACAAACTCGATGTTTGTGACCTTCATTGTGGCTTTGGGGATTATCATTATTGCTCAGATGGCCACGAGTAACATACAGCTTATTCCATCAGGTCTGCAAAACTTCGTGGAACTGCTGGTTGAAAGTCTCTACGGATTTTTTGAAAGCATCATTGGTACTCATATGGTCAAGCGGACATTTTGGTTTTTTGGCACCACATTTATTTTTATTTTATTTGCCAATTGGTTTGGGCTTATTCCTGGACTTGGAACGATTGGGTACACTTATCATGATTACGGTTTGTTCCATAATCATCACTTGGATGCACCTCTGATGCGTGGAGTGAATGCGGATGTGAACATGACTCTTGCTATGTCGGGTATGTTCATGGTGTTGTGGTTGTACTGGAGCCTTAAGGCCTTGGGGCCCGGTGGGTTTATTGGTCACATTTTCAACGTGAAAGGCCATGGAGCCGGATTCTTTGGAGTGTTTTTGGTAGTGGTGTTTATTTTTGTGGGTATTATTGAGATCGTTTCCATTGGGGTGCGGCCAGTTGCGCTCACGTTCCGTCTCTATGGAAATGTATTTGCGGGTGAAAATATATTGGAGACCGTGATGAAGTTGGGAGGTCCGTGGTTTGGTTGGCTGGCGGTTCTTCCATTTTATTTTTTAGAATTATTAGTGGGCTTGGTCCAAGCTCTGGTGTTTTCACTACTTGCAGCTGTGTTTACAGCGTTGATGTGTGAGCACCACGGAGAGGAACACGCGCACTAAATAATTTCGATGATCGGACCATGCATGTCAGTGGCGATCATCGGGAACAACTAAAATGAAAGGTAAAAAATGACTGGAAGTCTTCATATTGGACTGGCAGCCCTGGGTTCTGCAATTGGTGTAGGATTAGTGGGCATGAAAGCCGCTGAGGCCACTGGCCGAAACCCTGGAGCCGCCGGTGAAATCCGGACGCAGGCGATCATCTTCGCCGCGTTGGCCGAAGGTGTTGTGTTTATTGCGATCTTCCTTGGGAAGATGGGCGCGTAAAGATCAACTCAATCGGGCAGGGAATCCTGCCCGATTAATCAATTTTTAACATGGAAAATCTAATTATACTGGCCGCAGCAAAAGGGGAAGGTTTGCCGCAGCAATTTGGCGTTACTTGGGAATTGTTGCTTTCGCAATGCATAGCGTTCCTCGTGCTGGCGTTTGCGCTCAAGAAATTTGCATATGGACCGGTGCTGAAGGTGTTGGAAGAGCGTAAGCAGCGCATTGCCGAAGGCATCGAAAACGCAGACAAGATCAAGGCTGAGCTGGAAGATACTCAGGCACAAAAAGACGCTATTCTTAAGGAAGCCGGCGAGAAGCGTCAGGAGATAATAGACGCAGCAAAAGCTGCTGCTGCAAAACTAGAAAGAGAAGAAGCTGAAAAAGCATTGAAGAAAGCTGAGGATATTATCGCCAAGGCTCAGGAAGCAACCGAAGCCTCACGCCAAGAGATGATGAGCGAACTTAAGGCCGAGATTGGCAGGCTTGTAGTTGATACTACAATAAAGGTCAGCGGGAAGGTTCTTAGTGAGGATGATCAGCAGCGTTTGATTGATGAAACCAACAAAGAATTGGCTGCTTAATAGACTATGAAAGGTGGTAAACAATCTCGCCGTGATGCGAAACAGCTTTTTAAGAGCTGTCAGGTTAATGGCCAGCTTGACGAAGATCGAGCGAGGCAGGCCGTGGCGTTGCTTATCGAGAGGAAACCACGTGGCTATTTTGGAACTCTGCAGGAGTTGCAGCGGTTGGTGAAGCTGGACGTAAACAGTCGTTCAGCGAGTGTAGAAAGTGCGATTGATCTGACTGAAGGACAAAAACAAAGTGTCAGTGAGAGCTTGAGCCGAATGAAAGGAAGTGATGTGGCTGTTGAATTTACCCAAAATGCTGAATTGATAGGTGGTATGCGTGTGAAGATTGGGGATGATGTGTTTGATGGTAGCGTTAAGACACGATTAACGCGGCTTGGGGAAAAATTTTAAACTTTTATAATAGAACAAAGAATCATGAGTAACCTATTACAGGATATTGAAGCCCAAATAGCTGGAGCTAAGACAGATGTGGCACGTGAAAACGTGGGGATAGTGCGTGAGATCGGTGATGGTGTAGCCAAGATTGAAGGCCTGACTGGTGCTATGATGAATGAGCGCCTCGACTTTGGTAATGGAGTGAGCGGATTGGCTCTGAATTTGGAGGAGACTGAAGTTGGCGCCGTGATCCTTGGTGATCATACGGGTATTAATGAGGGAACTGAAGTGCGGACAACCGGAGAACTCCTTTCGGTACCGGTGGGTAAAGGGCTCTTGGGTCGTGTAGTGGATTCTCTGGGTCAACCGATTGACGACAAGGGAGAAGTGGCACATGAAGAGACTTATCCGGTTGAAAAAATTGCTGCGGGGATCATTGACCGGCAGTCGGTGAGTCAGCCGATGCAGACAGGGATTATGCCTGTTGATGCAATGATTCCGATTGGCCGAGGGCAACGAGAGTTGATCATTGGGGACCGCCAGACTGGCAAGACGGCTGTGGCCGTTGATACGATCATTAATAATGCCCGCATCAATAAGGAAAATGAAGGGGTCGAAGGTTTCCGCCCCCTTTACAGCATATACGTTGCTGTCGGTCAGAAGCGCGCAAACGTCGCCAAGGTAATTCAGGATCTGACTGATGCAGGGGCTATGGAGCACACCATCGTGGTTGCGGCTACAGCCAGTGATTCTGCTACTAATCAGTATCTGGCTCCTTTTTCTGGCGCAGCCATGGGTGAGTGGTTCATGGATAATGATATGGATTCACTTATTGTTTATGATGATTTATCGAAGCACGCTGTAGCTTATCGTCAGGTTTCTTTGGTTTTGAAGCGTCCCTCTGGTCGTGAAGCTTATCCTGGTGATGTATTTTATCTTCATAGCCGCCTTCTGGAGCGATCTGCTCGCTTGCGTAAGGCAGCTGGTGGAGGTTCGCTTACCGCTTTGCCCATTATTGAAACGCAGGCTGGTGACGTATCGGCTTATATTCCCACCAATGTTATTTCAATTACTGATGGTCAGATTTTCTTGGAGACAGACTTGTTCTACCAAGGTGTGCGCCCGGCAATTTCAGTGGGCTTATCAGTTAGTCGTGTTGGTTCCGCTGCTCAGGTGAAGGCCATGAAGCAGGTAGCCGGTACCGTGAAACTGGATTTAGCTCAGTTCCGTGAGTTGGCCGCCTTTGCGCAGTTTGGCAGTGATCTTGATGATGCTACTAAGGCAAAGCTTGAGCGAGGAAAGCGGATTGTTGAAGTATTCAAACAACCACAATTCCAGCCGGTAGCAGTCCCTATGCAAGTGGCCGTTCTCTGGGCTGTGCAAAATGGATATTTCGATGATGTGGATGTAGAGGCTCTGAAACAGACCCAAAACGATATGACGACCTTCCTGAAAGACAGTAAGGGAGATTTAGTTAAGAAGATTGAGACAGAAGGGGCAGTGACTGAAGAGGTCGAATCTGGCCTCAAGTCTGCATTGGATGAATTTAAGTCACAGAGTTAGGTAAATGCCGAGCACAAGAGACATCAGGCGGCGTATTAAGTCCGTCAAGAATACATCGCAAATCACCAAGGCGATGGAAAAGGTGGCCCAAGCCAAGATGGCGAAGGCTCAGCAATCGGCTATATCTGGGCGATCCTATGCCGACCTTATGAATAGGGTTCTAGGTGAAGTTGTGACTCATGCTGGAGACTTTGATCATCCTTATATGGAGAGTCAGGGAAGCGAAAAACGAGCACTGATTTTGGTCACAACCGACAAAGGCCTTTGCGGCGCTCTAAATACAAATCTTTTACGTAAAGTTTCCGACGAGTTTGTGGCGCCCGATACCCAAATAATTTCAGCCGGTAGGAAAGGCGCTCAGCACGCTACACGTGCGGGATGGGATTTGACCGCTGAATTTTCTTTTGGCGATCCACCCTCCATAAGTGAAGCAAGAGCCATTACCAAGGTTGCAGTGGAACTCTTTGAGAGCGGCGCCGTTGGCCATGTGGATATTGCGTTTACTAATTTTATTAACACCATTACCCAAAAGCCGGAGGTGCAGACCTTGTTGCCGATTACTGAAATTAAGGGCGTATCGGCTGGAGTTGAAGGTGAAGAGACCTCTGAGGATTTGTCTGGAGGCACGACTGAATTTCTTTTTGAGCCTTCACCAGCTGCGGTTTTGGGTGAATTGCTGCCTCACTACCTTAACTTCCAAGTATTGCAGATTTTATTGGAAAATAGGGCAAGTGAGCACAGCGCTCGAATGGTAGCCATGAAAAACGCTACTGATAACGCAAACCAACTGATTAAAGACCTCACTCTAGAGTATAACAAATTGCGTCAGGCCGCTATTACTAACGAACTTTTGGAGATAACCACCGCCCAGATGGCGTTGGGTAATTAAATATAATTTAAGACATTTACGACAATGAACAAAGGCAAGATCGTACAAATCATTGGGCCAGTTGTGGACGCGGAGTTCACCGAACAACTACCCGCAATATACAACGCACTGACTGTTGAATTTGAGGTTGGAGGCAAGAGCAACCGTCTTACTTTGGAAGTGCAGCAGCACTTAGGTGATAACTGGGTGCGTGCTGTCGCCATGAGCAGCACAGAAGGGCTGAAACGTGGTATGGATCTAGTGGACCAAGGGAAACCCATAAGTATGCCTGTTGGTGAAGCTGTGATGGGTCGGGTGTTTAACGTTACAGGAGAGGCTGTAGATGAGCAGGGGCCTGTTCATCCGGATAAGGACGCTGATGGGAATGATATCTATAATCCGATTCACCGACTGGCTCCGGAATTGAAAGATCAGTCAACTACCCCCCAGCTTTTAACCACTGGAATCAAAGTCATTGATCTTATTTGTCCGTTCCTTAAAGGAGGCAAAGTTGGTGCATTTGGAGGTGCAGGTGTAGGTAAGACCGTTGTGATCATGGAGCTGATTAACAACATTGCGAAGTTACACGGAGGGATTTCTATGTTTGCGGGAGTGGGTGAGCGAACCCGCGAGGGGAATGACCTTTATAACGAAATGATTGAAGCCGACGTTATCAAGACGGAAAAGGATGAAAATGGTCATACCAAGTATAATGATCAAGGCCTTCCGGTATTGGCTGATGGATCGCGAATTGGTTTAGTTTATGGGCAAATGAATGAACCACCTGGCGCACGTTTGCGTGTAGCTCTTTCGGCACTTGCGGTGACGGAATATTTCCGTGATGAGAAGGGGCAGGATGTGTTGCTCTTTGTCGATAATGTATTTCGTTTTTCTCAAGCAGGGTCCGAGGTGAGTGCTCTACTTGGGCGTACACCCTCGGCTGTAGGATATCAGCCGACGCTGGCTGCGGAAATGGGAGATCTCCAGGAACGTATTACTTCCACCAAGAAGGGTTCAATTACCTCTTTCCAAGCTGTATATGTTCCAGCAGACGATTTAACTGATCCTGCTCCCGCTACAACCTTTGCTCATCTGGATGCAACTATCGTTCTGGAGCGGTCTATTGCTGAGCTGGGAATTTACCCTGCTGTGGATCCTTTGGCATCCACCTCACTGGCGTTGACTCCGGATATTGTTGGAGAAGAACATTACCGCGTAGCGCGAGGTGTTCAGGCGGTATTGCAGCGATATAAGGAACTCCAGGATATCATCGCTATTCTCGGCATGGATGAGCTTTCACCTGAGGACAAGCAGACTGTGTTTCGTGCGCGTAAGATTCAAAGGTTTCTCTCACAGCCTTTTAGTGTAGCTGAGGTATTTACTGGAACACCCGGAAAACAGGTTGATGTGGCTGATACCGTGAAGGGGTTTGCAGAGATTCTTGACGGCCAACATGATGAAGTGCCTGAGACCAACTTCTACATGAAGGGTGGGATAGAGGAGATTCAAGCTTAGACTAATGGCGGACACTCTTAAATTGGAGATTGTCACTCCCGAAGCGGTTATCTATTCGGAAGACGTAGATATGGTGACTTTACCGGGTTCGGAGGGGGAAGCAGGAGTGTACCCCAACCACGTCCCACTAATGACCAAGGTTCAAGCTGGTGAGCTTATTGCCAAGAAGGATGGGGCTGAAGAGATTCTTGCAATAGGTGAGGGCTTTGCTGAAATTACTGGTGATCATGTCGCTATTCTTACCGACAACGCTATTGGTAGTGATGCCATTGATGAAGCTGTCGTCGAAGAGGCGAGAGCCAAAGCTCAAAAGCGACTCGATGAAGGGGGCGATATATCAGAGGACGAAGCCAAAGCGCTTACTCAAGCCATACTTTATTCTCAAGCTCAACTTAAAGTCAAACGTCATCGTCGTTAGTCCTTATTCGCTAGATTTTTCCACTTTTAATAGGGGAAAGAGTATAATTTCACAGGCGTTGTAGGTGTTCAGTGGAAATTCAAAAACCACTGGTTCCTGTTCAAGTGGATCGGTTGCGTAGGCATAAAAGTTTAAAGATTGAGTTTGCTTTCCAAACTGCACTTTACGTACAAAAGTTTTGCCTTCACGTTTTATCTCCAGAGTAATTGATTTTTTACGTTTGAGTATATCATATGTTGCTAATTTATCCGCTCCCCGAGCAGTCCAATTGGTAACCTGAAGGCGTCCTAGAGCATTTAAAGCAGTTGAAATGTCTTTGCTCTTTTCTGTTGAAATCGGATTATCAGTATATGACCATACTCCATCGGTGTTTCGGATAATTTCGGCGATTTCTTCACCTTGGTTTATAATAATTTTAACCACCTCTTTCTCAGAAAAATTCCAATATTTTCGGTTGCGTAACTGGTAAGAATAAACTGGAAGACTTCTGCGATCTGCCTGTGAAATGAGATATACAGTTCCTTCATCATGACGTTTGATAAAGGTCTTATTGCCATTCTCACCCGTTGGAGAGCCAAATGAAATCCTTGAAGTAATGGCATTGGTGCCTCCGCGTTGTCTGAGGGTATATTGTCCTGAAGGTTGATCTAATCCATAAGTTGAATAATCTCCAACCACCTCCCTTTCTGGTGCAATGGCTTCTAATGATCTCAATTTTTCCAAAAAATTAAAAACCAGTTCATTGTCAGCCGGCAAAGTTGAAGGTTGGTTAATATTCCAAACCCCATTGGTTGTTTGCTCCAATATGAATGGTTCTACAGACCCAACCTCTATTCTCCATAAAGAATCCGGGCTAGGATCGAATGAATCTACCATACGGTGATCACAATATTCCCATACTCGGGCACGTAGATCCTTTAGCCATGGGTTTGGGATTACTACTATATTTGTGTGGTTTAGCCGGCGCGCATAGACGTGTCCGGGCTGATTGGTGGGGCTGTTTCCAAATTGAATTACTGCTAGGCGATTAGTTCCTTGGCCAAGTATCAATTCCGCCTCAGGTGAATGTAGTCCATAGCGTTGCAGGTCTATTTTGACATCATCACTTTCGAAAGCAGTTGCACTCCAATTCCATAATTTTACCAGTGTTTGTTTAATTCGCGTCTGGTTTGCGCGTTTGGTAGGTTCGGGCTGTGTAATTTGCCAAATACTATTTGTATTTTTTTGGAGTAACATTTGCCTTGGGCCTGAACGAATGCTTATTCGATCAATATCTATACGGTTGGTTTCAAGGTGAAAAAGCTTAGGATCCCGCCAGTGGTTTGCAGTGAAAGGTAAAACACCGAGAAACTGTCGGTTGATGGTAAACACGCCTGTTTTATCTGGGATTCGGGCATAAACTTTGTCCTCTAGCGGGGTGAAATCTCCAAGCTGTAATTCTATTTTCCCATCATTTTTTTCTAGGCTGATATTGACGCGAGGAGGGGCAAAGCCAAACTTGGATAGGGTTTTTGACTGTCGGTGATAACTTAATGGCTTGAGTTTGGTAAGCTCTTGCAACATTGCGTTTGGACCCTCTGCTATAGCTGGGTAGTTGATGGGTGTTTCTAGCATCCATCTTTCAGAGGTTCTAACTGTTCTTACTGTGTTAGTACCGTTATAGGTAATCTGAATTGCGACAATTTCATCAGCTGTGAAAGGTTGAAAAAAACCGGGCATTGATTCAGGTTGATCGGTTCGATCAAATTCAAATATGTAAAGGTAAGTAACAGAAGTTACTGCTATGCAAATTAACCACCATGTTTCTTTCTTTATCATGTTATGTGCGTCGGCGAAGCCAAACTAAACTTCCAATTGCTAATGTTCCTACTGGCATAATTCCAATTAAAATTAAGGCCAAACGGCTGAACTCGTTTGCCTTAAATTCAAAACGATAATTTTTAATGGGTTGTGGTCCTATAGTTTTTAATAGGTTTGATCGGTCTAATAACCAATTCACAGAATGCCATGCCAGTTCCCGATTGCCTTCCTTATCAATCATCTGATTGCTAAGAAACAGTGAATCTCCAATAACTATAATTCGGGCCAGATCATCTGTCTTTAATTCTGCTAAGGTATCACGCTCTACCACGGCAGCTACAGGGAGTGATCCCGGGCCAGCTTCGGGAACAGGCTTGGAGTTATTTTCATTATTCAAAAAATTTCGGTAGGCAGTGCCTTTTTGTCCGGTTTGGATAAGAGGCTGCATTTTTTGCTTGGCAGCTAAAGGGTCACTTTCGGGCAGGGGGCTTACGGTCCTGGGTAACAGGAGTCGCACAGGGAGGCTCTCTTTCTGAAGTGCTTGAACAACCGGATGGTAAACGTAATTTTTAAGAGTTATGGAGCCGTCACCCAATGTATTGTCTGGGTCCAATACTGTGTTATCACCTATGGATACTCCCCAGAACCTAAGCAGACTTTTTATTCCTCCGTTGGAACGATGATTTAGTAAGACCAGGAGTCGGCCACCTTTATCCAGATATCGATTTAAACTTCTTTGTTCCTCAAGGTTGAGTTCGGTTTTAGGGCCTGGAATAATGAGGAGCCTGCAGTCTCCGGGCACGGTTGTTTGTTGTTGGAGAGATAGATCGCGAACTCGTGTGTTCATTTCACCCAGTAATTGCCCGAATTCGCCATATCCACTACTATTTAAGTTAGTAATGCTGTGCTCCCCATGCCCTGTTAGACAATAGACGGTGGGTTGCTCACTATTGGATACTGCTAAAAGTGCGGAGGTAAATAGGCGCTCACCAAGAAAATCCGACCTTTCCATCGTTTTTACATTTACCCGTGAAAGTTGCCCTTGGGAAATAATTTTATGCCTTTTGTTAGCTGAAAAAATAACCACGTTATTCTGTTCTTCACTGAGTCTAAACTTGGCTTGAATCTTACGAGCTAGCTTTGGATGTTGTAACGGATCGATGCTGTT
This sequence comes from uncultured Verrucomicrobiota bacterium, assembly GCA_902551155.1. Lineage (GTDB taxonomy): Bacteria > Verrucomicrobiota > Verrucomicrobiia > Limisphaerales > UBA1100 > UBA1100. Next base: position 47,943 of record CACDBG010000001.1, read on the forward strand.
GATAGTGAGGTTTTTATTAATGTGTCCATATTTCCGGAGAAGTTCATCTACCATTTTATATGTTGATTCGGTGCGGTCATAGAAAACGATAATATCTACTTTATTTGTCATTTCGGTCAGCAATTGTTCGGTGCGTGCAGAGAGTTTGTGCTGAAGATTATCTGTCCACGAAGTTCTTTGATAATGGCGGTGGGAAAAGTAGTTTAAGGCTATCACTAAAACTAGTGCTGAGACGACTGAGAACCATATGTTAATCCAGCCGCTCCACCGATGCCTTGCTGAGAAGCCTTCTTCCTGATCCTGAATTATTTCCATTTTCGGCTACCTATGGATTTGGTGGTTAGGAATAGAAATAGAGCTGTCAGACTTAGATAGTATAGAATGTGTCTACTATCTACTATCCCCGTGGAAAAATCTTCCATGTGGTTTAACATGGAAATGTGCTGAAAGATGTAATGCCACCATTTCATTTCCGGTGGCTGGAGATCGGCAAAATATCCGAGCATAAATAAACAAGTGCCGACAGCGAAGGTTAATACAGCAGCTACGATCTGACTGCGTGTCAGCGATGAGGCAAAACAACCCAAAGCCATAAAAAACGACCCGAATAAAGTGATTCCTAAGCCTAAACTTAACAATGCGCCAGCATCCACCGCAACTGATTCATGGGTATAACGTTCTAATATGAATGGATATAAAAGCATTGGGAGGAATGCGGTTAAATAGAAAAAATATGAGCCCAAAAACTTTGCTAAAACTACCTGTATATCAGATACAGGAGTGGTCATTAGCGTCTCGAAAGTGCCGCTTGATTTTTCCTGGGCGAATGTACGCATAGTGATTACTGGTGAAATCATTAAAAGCACTAACCAGAAAAATTCTGTTTGCGGAAATTTTTCGGTCAACGGAAGATCATAAGCTCTGCCGTTCAAGAGATATACCACAGTCAACAGACTTCCTCCCATCAACAACTGAACTCCGGAAAGGATAATATACCCTCGAAGGCAAAGAAAGTGGCCGGATAATTCACGACGGGTTAATGTGGTAATTGCCGACATTAGAATTCTTCCTCTGATCGGGTAATATGAATGAAGATATCTTCCAATGTGTGTCGGTCTCTTGTTAGCTCCTTCAAGGGCCAGCCTCTAGCTCGTGCAAGGGCTGATATTCGAGGGCGTAAGTCTTCACCGTCACGCGGAGTTAAGATGCTTCGAAAGAAATCCCCTTCAGCAGGAGAAACACGATGATACTCTACTTCAGCCATTTCTTCCCATGTTTGATTGAGATCTTGCAGAGATGCTTTCAATTCGACAGTGATTTTATGCCTTTCGCCCATGGAATTTTCCAGTGCCCTTGGGGTGTCATTAGCGCGAATGTTACCTTCGTGAAAGATCAATACTCTAGAACATGTAACTTCTACTTCTGGTAAGATGTGTGAGGACATCAGTATTGTGTGTTGCCCTCCCATAGACTTAATATGCTGCCGGACTGTTCGAATCTGGTGAGGATCTAGGCCAATAGTAGGTTCATCTAGTACAAGTAATTCGGGCTCATGAACAAGTGCGTCAGCTAGTCCAACGCGCTGCCGAAATCCTTTAGAGAGTTCGCCGATAATCGAGTTACGGGCATCATATAAATCAAATTGTTCTATTACCTCTTCAGCACGGTTTCGACTTTTTTGGGATGTTAGCCCTTTAATACGAGCCCGAAATTTTAGGTATTCCCGTACACGCATATCTTCATGGAGTGGGTTGTTTTCCGGCATGAATCCAATCCTGCGCCGCACTTCTTCTGATTTCTTAGTAATATCAAAACCAGCAATGCAAGCACTACCGCTAGAGGCAGACAGGTAACCGGCAATGATCCGCATGGTGGTGCTTTTACCGGCACCGTTGGGCCCTAGAAAACCGATTATTTCTCCTCTTGGTATAGAAAAAGAGAGGTCTTTTATGGCTGCCTTTGCTCCATAATATTTGGTGAGATTTTGCACCTCAATTACTAGTCCGGAGTCTGACTGTGAGTCAGTCATATTATCGTATTTTCACCTTTACCTCTCCAGACTGTCGCTGCAGAAAAGCCCCTCTTCGGATTTCCCATACCAGATTAAGTTGAACCAAATCACCGGTCCGACGCGATAGGATATCTTTGGCAAAAGCTACTAGGCTTTCGAGCTGTTGCCCATCTATTCTTTGAATTACTCCGCCTGGCTCAATGCCTGCTCGATCGGCTTGGCTTTGTTTTTCGACTTTGGTAATGAGGTACCCTCCATAGAAAGACATTCCTAGTTGTTCCGCTAAATTTTTGGTAAGCGTGCGGACGGTTATTCCAAGGCGTTCCTGAATCACTTTGGAATTAAAAACTTTTTCTTCGGCTAGTAAAGTAACGGGTACATTAAGAAAACGGCCTCCACGAAATATTTTTATCTGAACAGTTTTGAGCCCACGACCAGATATTTCTTTGGCCCAGTCGACGAAATCGGTTACATCCCGCTCGTTTACTTGTACCACCTTATCACCAGTTCGTAGTCCAGCTTTGGCTGCTGGACTATTAGGTTCTACCCGGGATAAGCGCAAGCTGTTACCTTCGATTTTTACTCGGGCACCAAACCAAAGTCCTCGTAATTGTTCGGGGGCAAAAAATTCACCAAGAGATTCTTGAACTCTTGCAATTGGGATCGCAAACCCAATGCCTTGTCCTTCTCGGTGAACAGCAACATTAATCCCAATTAATTCGCCGTTTAGATTGATGAGAGGTCCACCACTATTTCCCGGATTGATTGCGGCATCTGTCTGCAGCCAGTTCTCAATATCTAATATTTCTCTTTCGCGCGGAGCTTGACGGTCTCGACTGCTGAGGATTCCTTGACTTACCGATCCCCCTAACCCGAAAGGATTGCCTAAAGCAATTACTGTTTCTCCTAAAAGAAGGTCACTATCTCTTCCAAATTTAATAGTTTCGAATCTATTATTTAATCCCTTGGGAACTTTAATTTTTAATAAGGCTAAATCACTTCGTTGATCGTAAGCTACTCGGTCTGCTTCAAATTCACGTCCGTCAGCAAATTTAACTCGAATTTTGGTGGCACGTCGCACCACATGATCATTGGTAAGAACATAACCCTCCGCGTGGATTATCACACCAGAACCAAGACTTCGCCTGACATCCTGCTTTGGTTGACGGTAATAGGGATTCCAAAAATCCTGAAATAATTCAGTGAAAGGGTCGCGTACCTCTACTACGGTTTCGGTTCGGATATTCACAACCGAAGATAGAGTTTTTGATATAGCCTGAACTACGGGTGTTTTCCGAATATTATCCGCTCCGGTGGCAATTTCCCCCAATGCATGTAGCCCTATGAGAACCAGAAAATTCAAATATTTTGACGGGCGGAAAATCATAAACATCCTTTTAAGGAAATACTTCGAACACAATTTGACAAAAAAAGCGGAACTGTGCAACGGCAAGCCGATAAACTGACCGAATTGTTTTATTCACATCAATCATTTGATTGGCCTTCTTAGGCCAGTTTTAGGAAAACTTTGGCTAGAATAAAATCGACAGAGTGGGCTGCTTGCTTTTTCCTTCAGTCCTGTGAGTAGATAACTGGTTATGAATCTCCTAGCTACTGTTTCTCCCGATTATACCCCTTTTTGGATTCTTGCCGCTGGTGTGATCTTTGTCATTACGAGTATAGTTAAATTACGGCTTCATCCCTTCTTGGGGCTAACTTTAGCAGCTCTTCTAGTCGGGCTGCTTACGCCGCAATTACCGGAACTAACAAAAGCCAATGGTTTTTGGTCTGACAGTGAGGGAGCCACACACCTAATTCAATCGATCAACTGGGCTATGGCGGGCTTTGGCACATTGGTCGGCAAAATTGGATTTGTCATAGCGATGGCTGCAGTGATTGGCACTTGTATGATGGAAAGTGGCGCTGCTGACAAAGTTGTTCGCCGTCTTATAGATTCTTTGGGAGAGAATCGTGCAGCGTGGGCGATGTTAATCAGCGGATTTGTTCTGTCTATTCCGGTCTTTTTTGACACGGTTTTTTTCTTACTAATTCCGTTGGCTCGGGCTCTGGCTTTGCGAACGGGGAAAAACTATACGCTTTACGTGTGTGCAGTTGCTGGTGCTGGAGCAATTACGCACACCATCGTTCCTCCTACTCCCGGCCCGCTTATTATCGCTGAGAACCTGAGTCAACCCGCTGGTAATGCCATTATTGCAGGTTTGCTGGCGGCAATTGTTCCTGTTGCGCTGGTGATGTGGTTGGCAAAAAGGTTCAATGAAAAACTGAATATTCCCTTGCGGGAAACAAAGGGCTCCTCTTTGGATGAGCTCGGCAACGTCATCAACAAGAAGGATGATGAACTGCCCGGTTTTGGTATTTCCGTTCTGCCGGTTATTCTGCCGGTGATTTTAATTTCGATGGTCACCTTTATTGAATTGGCGGGAAAGTTTGGGATGGGGGTATCGCCTGAGTTCAAAAAATGGATGGAATTTGTTGGTAACAAAAATGTGGCGATGTTCCTTGCAGCGCTGATTGCCATGTACACATTGGCCAAGCAACGTGGGTGGACTTTTGAAAAGCTAGGTGAATCGATGAATACTCCTTTGGAGACAGCGGGAGTTATTATCTTGATTACCGGTGCTGGTGGCGCTTTTGGGTCAATGATTGGCCATACTGGCATAGGGGATACTATTAAAGCAATTGGAGTGAATGAGGGAGGGACTGTTGGAATGCTCTTTATGGCGTGGTTATTGACGGCGGTGATCCGAGCTGCACAAGGTTCGGCTACTGTATCAATGATCACCGGCTCAGGAATTATGGCTCCTATCGTTTCAGGTATGATTGAGGCCGGCACACTTGGATGTCATCCTATATATTTCTGTTTGGCGATTGGCTTTGGCGCATTCCCGCTATCGTGGATGAACGACAGCGGATTCTGGGTGGTGCAGCGCATGAGCGGGTTTACCGAAAAGGAAACGCTGAAGACTTGGACGGTGATGCTCACGGCCATCGGCGTGGCGGGCATCATTCAGGTGATGGTAATGGCTACCATCCTGCCTTTGAAACCTGATAAACCTAGTGAATCACCGGCGGAAAATGCTCGGGTTAGTTCAACTGAAGGGTTGGCTTCGCTGGAAAATCTTCAGATGCCGCTTCGTCCGCAAAAATAACAGTAATTGTAAGAAACCGGTCTTTTCTCCAGTGGTCCTCTTTCATTAGCCACTGACGAACAAACTCGGCTACCGTTTTGCGTGCGTGTTCGCGAACAAGTTTTACATGGCTGTCAGATGATGCGTGTGAAGTGAGGCGCGGAGTAATACTTTTCATTAGTCCATCCATTTGTTCTTCCTTATTAAAACGCGCCCAGCCGCGTTCTGAGTATTTCTCGATCCTATCAGTGTGGATGGCAACTGGAATAGTAGGCTGCATCATTGGGCTAATGACAAAACACTGTTGATCTCGCACCTCCAATTTCCAAGGATCAGAGAGTTTGATATGGTAGCGAAAAGTAGCAGGCACTCGGATTTCGGTAACAGTAGTTCCCAAGCTAATCTTATCCCAGAGGATCGTGCGTTTATTTGTTCGTTTGAAGTGCTTGGTATTCTCCAACGTGGCAACTTCAAGACGACCTTCGCCCGCATCATTGGCCTCTGGTAGTGATTCAGTAAAGGTATGAGTAATTTTTGACTGTTGAAAATTTTCGGCGATGGTAATGGCTGATTCTTTAATATCCACAATGGCCTCTTGGGTTTTACGCACCGTGTTCTCTGTAATATCCTTTGCTGTTTTGACGGAATAAATGTAGGCGATGAATGCCATGGCCGTGATACCCAGAAGCACAATCGGCCAACGCCACTGGCTGAGGTCAGAACTGGATTGGTGATTAACCTTTGACTGAGATTTCAGCTCGTTATCCATGATAAGTAACCCTATCAATTATCTTCAGAAATGGCGAGATTTGTGTAACTGCTAGTAGTTCGTGCCGTCTACTTTAGTATGATCTCGGACTGGAAACTGACCGGTCGAAGGCGCTTGCGGGCGTTTACCTTTGTCGAGCTTTTGGTGGTTATCACCCTTTTAGGAGTGCTAGTTTCAATGATGGCACCGGCAATGGCAAAGGCTCTAACTAAGGCTCAAGAGACGTATTGTATGAACAATCTTCGCAATGTCTCGATAGGCCAAATCCTTTATACTCAGGATCATGATGACCATCTTGTGCCTCATGCGATCAACCGCAAACCTCCTCCTAACGCCATCATTCCTAATGCTAAAATGACCATGTGGCCAGATTTGTTGGAGACCTATGTAGGAGATAGGCGGGCATTCCGTTGTCCTTGTATGAAATGTGATCCAGGTCGGGGAATTGGGTTTGGTATGAATTTGGGAGTGGCTGGAGAATTCGTGGTAGAGTCGGAAGTAAAAGCACCCCATGCATCGCGCATACTGAAACCTGCACTTACCATTTATTTCGCTGATTCAGCCTTTATTACCCCTGAGACAATGCATCGTCCCATGAATGAATGGCAGGAGGATACTTCAAGGCCACTGGGCTCGTGGACGATTCGTACACCTGACGATCGATTTTGGGATTGGATTCCGACACGCGTAATACCCCGACATGGGGGTAGAGCTAATGTGGGTTTTGTGGATGGGCACGTAGAGTCACTTGAGATCAACCAACTCGGATTTGGTCACCCAGTTGGTCATCCGGAGAATCTTTGGGATCGCTATTAGCCTTCCCATCGTTTGCCTAAAATGATCTCTGTGCCTTCCGGCCATTGTTCCTGCGGTTCAAAATTTGCAATTTCTCCAGCGGATTTAAGGCAGTAACGCTGTTTATCCACGGGGTTACTGGTGGCATACAAGATGGCGAGCGAAACAGTTTCCTCAGCCTCCACACAACCGGAAAAGAATCGGCCTGCGTCACTGGGGCTAAGGTAAACATCCTGATAAATGGTTTCGTCGGCAATCTCGCGCACCTGTTCTGCATCGCGGGGGCACCATCCCAATCGAGCGATGATGACGCTCATGCCATGCGTGGCCGCGTAGCTGTGCCCGATGCTTTCCAAAAACATCTTGGTGGCCGCGTACCAGCCCTTGGGCGAGACCGGCACGGTTTCATCGAGCGGCCAGGGGCCCTCGAAATTGCGGAACCAATTCACCTGACCGCTGCTGGGTAGCACGAGCCGTTGCACGCCGGCTTCGCGTGCGAGTTCCAGAGCGTGATACAGTCCCGTGATGTTGGGCGGAAATAGATTGTTCACCGGATCCTCCACGTCATCAGGCGTGGCGGCCAAATGAACTAAGACATCAATTCCTTTCATTGACTTTGTGAGCGAATCCAAGTCACAGAGGTCGGCAACGGTGGCATCGGGCAAGTGTGGAGAAGGCGCGCGGTCAAATCCCCGAACGTTATGGCCTCGTTTTAGAAGGCCATTGACTGCCGCTTGCCCAACTCTACCAGCTGAGCCGGTGACCAACACCGTTTTCTTTTCTATCATTCGTGATTGAGAGTGTTTCATATTCCGCTGCTGAGGCCAATTTATTTGCCATATTGGAACCCTCTGCCAGAGTATTTCGTATGCGGCACATCATGTTTATATTGCTGGTAATTTTGGTTCATACAGTTTCAGCCCAGCGCCAAAAGGAATGGCCCGCTGCCATTAAAGGTTCGGAGAAGGTGGTTTACAAAACCATCGGTGAAGTAAAATTACATTTACATATCTTTCATCCCTCAAAACAAAAAAATAATGCGGCAGCTATAGTGTTTTTCTTTGGGGGAGGATGGAAGGGAGGTACTCCGGTTCAGTTTGAGCAGCAGTGCCGTTATTTTGCCAGTCGGGGCATGGTGGCAATTACTGCCGAGTATCGTATTCGCAATCTACACGGCACGCTGGCTACGGCCTGCGTAGAGGATGGTAAGAGTGCAATTCGCTGGATCCGTAGTCATGCAGGAAAACTAGGAGTGAACCCGGATCGTATTGCCGCCGGCGGTGGTTCGGCAGGGGGGCATGTGGCTGCCTGTTCAGGTGTGGTGAAGGGGTTTGAGGCAAAGGCAGAGAAAACAAAAATCAGTTCGGTGCCTAATGCAATGATTCTATACAATCCAGCTTGCGTGCTGGCTCCGATCCCCAGTCATAAAGATTACTTAAATGAGGCGAATATTGCCGGCTTGCGCGAACGAATGGGAGTGGCGCTTGAGAGGCTTTCGCCCTGGCACAATGTAGAAAAAGGCGCTCCGCCATCTCTGGTCTTGCATGGCGAGTCAGATTCAACCGTGCCCTTTTGGACTTCCAAAGTATTTGTAGAAAAAATGCAAAAGATGAGCAACCAAGCCGAGCTGGCTGCTTACCCCGGAGAAGGTCATGGGTTCTTTAATTTTGGCCGTAAAGAAAATAAAATGTTTGTAGCCACCATGAGGCGCACCGATGAATTTTTAGCCAAGCTCGGTTGGTTGAAGGGTAAGCCGACGGTTGATCGGTTTATTGCCTCGTTGCCCAAGGGCCGGTGACAGCTAGGGTAAAGCCGGCATGTTGGATGTTAACGAATAATGTTGTGCCGTCCGGGGAAAAACAGGCCCCGGCAAATTCACTGTTGCTTTTAGCATTGCGGCCGAGCTTAAAGAATTTTCCCTCAGGCGTAATGCCTACTAGGAACTGTTCGGCGCCGCCATCCTCGCACAGGATAAGGTCTCCCCACGGGGCTACGGTGAGGTTGTCGCAATTGTCGCACAGTGCCTCGTCGTTCGGCTCAGCAAACAGTTCCAGTGTGTTACCGGTAAGCCGCCAAACTTGCCCGTCCTTTTTCTTGCCACCGTTGGTGCAGGCAAAATAAATTGAGTCGCGCGAATACCACATGCCTTCACCGCGGGCGAATTGTGCCGCCCCTTTTTTGAAGCCGCGTTGGCGCAGGTCGTCCTTGGGCGATTCCACGTTATCCATGTCCAGCCACTTCACAGGCAGCTTTGCACCCACCTCTACGCTTTGTTTTTCCCAGTTTCGTGTATCCAGAGACGGTAAGCCGTCCACGGCCAGTGCCTGAAGTTTTCCGCCTTTCGCGAGTTGTCCTTTTACTTTGGGAATGAACCGGTAAATCAAACCATCACCGCGATCTTCCGTCTCGTAAACAATACCTGTTTTGGGATCAACCGCTACTGCCTCGTGGTTGAACCGTCCCATTGCTTTAAGCGGTACTGCCTTGGTCAGCGTGGGTTTAGCAGTGACGGGTACTTCAAAATTATAGCCATGATCCTGCGCCAATGTTTTGCTGGTCCGGTCTGTGGTTTCTTCGCAAGTGATCCAGCTGCCCCAAGGGGTCAGACCGCCTGCACAATTCTTGAGAGTGCCGGCGAGGCTGAGAAACTGGCGTACCACCTTATGGCTTTTGGTGTCGTACACCATGGTGCTGGTTCCACCGAGGCAGGCTGCCGTTGAGCCTTCCTTCAATTTCGTATCGGCATCATACATCTTGGCGCGAATGGCATCGGTCAGTAGCGCGTTTTGTTTGCCGAAAGCCCCGAGGGAAGGATTCACGGCGGGACTGATCTCGTGATTACGAATAAGGATCGTCGTACCGTTTGGTCCGGGAAAAGCTGCCATGCCATCGGGCTTGCCGGGCAGGATGAGTCCGTCATCCATCTTCTCGCCCGCCTTGGAAATGATTTTGTAGGAAAACCCCTTGGGCAGCTCCAATACCTTGGCTTTATCCGGCAACAAAGGCCCATAACCTTCAGTGCGTAAAGAATCCTTTTGTGCCAAGCGCGCACTCAGCGTTTGCAATCCACTAAAGCCTATTGCAATAGCGGTGGAATTTCTTAGAAATTGTCGGCGGGTATCCATAATTTGGTTATTTCAGTATTGGATCTTTTATTTTTTTCATTCGTGCTAGAATCATGCCGTGCAGTTCCTTCACCACAGTTGCATTTTTCTTTTCTGCAATTACATTGCGCGATTCGGCGGGGTCATTCTTCAGGTCAAATAACTCATCACGTTCCGGGTTCAGAAAGTCGCGCACCAGTTTCCAGTTCGTTGTGCGGATCATACGCATGTGCGTCTTGCTCTGGTGATGGGTGCTGTACTCGCCGTAGCACACGTCCGGCCAACTGGTTTTTTCACCGAGTAACGTCCCACTAATGTCACGTCCACGAATGATCTCACCCTTGGGTGATGCTACGCCTACTAACTTCAGCAGCGTGGGATACCAGTCAAGGTTGCTTACCGGCAGCTCCAGCACTGTTCCCGGTGTAATGTGGCCGGGCCAGCGTACGGCGGTGGGCACGAAGATGGAGTTGTCATACATATTCGGTCGTTGATTACGCGGGATGTTCTTGTTGGTGACGGCCGGTGGTGGCTTTAGCACCCAATGACCGTTGCCTTTGTGCCAAATACCGTTATGGCCCATGCTGTAGCCGTGGTCGCTGGTGAATACCACGATGGTATTATCAGCCAACTTTAACTTATCCAGCAGTTTCAACACCCGACCCACGTTGCGGTCCACCCCCTTCACGCTGCCGAGGTATTCGCGCGTCATCCGCTTCACGCGCGCCACATCAAGGTTCGGGTAATCGGGATTGGGAATCTGCGGATCCAGATTCTCGAAGGGCTTACGGTCACTCTCCGGCTGGGGAAGCCAGCGCGTATGCGGCGCGCGATAATGCAGGCACAAGAGAAACTCTTTCTTTTGGTTACGCTTGATAAACTCCAACGCATCGTCGGTCAGCACATCATACGTGTACCCCTCCGTCTTGGCGTTCTTACCGTTCACCTCCAGCGTGGGATTAATCACCACCGTGCCGCCGGTACGAAAACCCATGAAATAATCGAAACCCGTTTTGGTTGGGTGAAACTTGTCCGGCACACCCAGGTGCCACTTGCCCACCAGCCCGGTGTGATACCCCGCTGCCTGCATGGCCTCGGTCCAAGTCACCGTCTTGGGTGGCAGCCCCAGCTGTGGCTCATTACGCGGATGAATCCAGTCAGTGATCCCCAATTCGCTGCCGTACCGGCTGGTCATCAGGCTGGTGCGCGAGGGACTGCAAACCGGCGTCACCACATACGCTTTTTTGAGATACATCCCCTGCTTGAAAAGCTTGTCCAGATGTGGCGTATCCGCATTCGGATGCCCTGAAACCCCCAACGCCCACGGTGCCTGATCATCGGTGAGGATGAAGACCACATTCGGTCGCTGCTCCTTGGCGGTGGCCAATGAGCAGAGTAAGGCGACTAATACCAGAGGAACCCGGGAGAAAATCTGCATCTCTGATGCTAGTCACCATACGATGCTTCGCCAAGCGGTTTTGTTTCTTAAACCACCCATTCGCCACACCCATCACTCCTTCAGCGCGTCCAGTTGGGCCTTGGCCTTCTTGGTATGGGGATGATTGGGGCCCAGTTTCTTGAGAAAAATGGCGTGACCTTTCCCGATAAACTCCTTGGACTTGGCCAGATCCTTCTTGGCTTTGTAGACATAAGCCATGTTGTGGTAGTTGATGGCCACATTAGGATGCTCCGGCCCCAGTTGTTTGAGCTGGATCGCCAATGATTTCTGGTAATGCTCTAACGCCTTATCGTACTTGCCCTTCTTACGGTGCACCCTCCCGATGTTGTTGTAGCTCATGGCCACATCGGGATGCTCCGGCCCTAGTTGTATGAGCTGGATCGCCAGTGCTTTCTGGAAATACTCTAACGCCTTATCGTACTCGCCCTTGTTATCGTGCTCCAACCCTATGATGTTGTAGCTGATGGCCACATCAGGATGCTCCGGCCCTAGTTGTTTGATCTTGATCGCCAGTGATTTCTGGAAATACTCTAACGCCTTATCGTACTCGCCCTTGTTACGGTGCACCCCCCCGATGTTGTTGTAGCTGTTGGCCACATCTGTATGCTCCGGCCCCAAGTGTTTGAGCTTAATCGCCAGTGATTTTTGGTGATGCTTCAGAGCCTTGTCGTACTCGCCTTTGTTATTGTGCACCAACCCGATGTTGTTGTAGCTGGTGGCCACCTCAGGATGCTCCGGCCCCAGGTGTCTGAGCTTAATCGCCAGTGATTTTTGGTGATGCTTCAGCGCCTTGTCGTATAGGCCGGCATAATCCAGGGCGCTTCCCAGTTCATTGTGCAGGTGGGATAATTGCACCCAGTTGGGCGCAAGCTTGGCTTCTTCAGCGGCCAGTTCCACGGTGTACAACTGCGCCGCTTCCCAATAGTTACCGGCTTCATGGGCCTTTTCGGCTGCTTTCATCCCGGGCGTCAACGTGGCCTTGGTCGGCTCTACCTTGGGCTTGGCTGGTGGCTGCTCGGGCTCCTTGACCGGAGGTTGAGCCGGTGGATTAACTTCTGGCCCATTGGCCTCTTGCTCAGGCGCTTTCTTCCCGCAGCCAATCAGCAGGGAAAGGGACAAAATAAGCAGTCCGCAGCTGGGTTTCATGGGGCCAATCCTACCCGAGCTCTGGTTACTCCACAAGTCGATGCTGCAGGCTTGTGTGTCGGTGAGATTGCGGCAGACTCAGGGCCTATGAGCACTAACTTTTTGCGCCTGTTGGGTGCCTATGTTGTAATGGGGATTCTTTTCGCATTAACCGCACGGGCTGCTGAGGCCCCCAAGGTTGCGAGTTTTTCCACGGCATTAAATTGGGTAACCAAGTCGCGCGAGTATCAGGCGGTTTGTTTACAGACTTACGCCAATGCCTGGGACAAGGTTGCGGCCGCTGCCAAGAAGCAAAAGGGGCCGTGGACCATCGTGATGGATTTGGATGAAACCGTGCTCGATAATTCCGGTTACCAACGGCGGTTGGAGGCCAGTGGGCAAGGGCACACACAGGAGGCTTGGGAGGTTTGGGTCGCGGAGCGCAAAGCCGGACTCGTGCCGGGGGCCAAGGAATTCATCGCCAAGGTGCGCAAGCTACCGAATGGGCGGATTATATTTATCAGTAACCGTTATGCCCGAAACACCGACCACTCACGCGCCAACGTGAACCAACTGGGTCTCGGCGATAAGAGTGATATTTACCTGCTACGCAAGGATCGCAAGGATCGCAAGAATCTCCGCCGCGCCGAGGTGCTGCAAGGCAAAGGCCGCATCAAGTCACACGGTGCGCAGAAGGTGCTGGCATGGTTCGGTGACGCTGCTCACGATTTTCCTGATGATTCCAAGCTCAAGTGGGGGACACACAAGTTTATGCTTCCTAATCCGGTTTACGGCGATTGGTAGAGCTATTGATTTAATAAAGCCATTACCGCCCAGCAGGTGGCACTGATGGAGATAAATTGATCCTGTCCATGAGGGAAACCGCTTTCAAAATATTTCTGGATGGGCTTACTGCGGGTCTTGACCTGCCATGAGCCATCGGCCTTCTGGTTTTTGAGTAGCCATTGCGCGCCGCGTTTGTATTGCGGATAGTCTGTCTTGATAAATCCACTTTGTCTTAGCACGGTTAAGGCTTGGCCGGTGGCATAAGCATCACTATTCATCGTCGGTAATTGTGCCCACCCTCCATCCTTACGTTGCAGTTTTAAAAGAGCTTTGGCTGCAGTGTGGGTTTCTTCTTTTAGTCCGGCCCAGTACAGGCCGAGAATTTTGTAGGTGTGATCTTCATTGGTATTGGCTTGGTTTTTCACCAGCCATTGTGTGGCTTTCTCAGCGTGTTTGGTTTGAGCCGTGGCCTTAAGCCCTAAGGCGGTGGCGGTAAAGTGGCTATTCTCCAGTGGTGGCCTATGGGTACGGATACGCCAACTGCCATCAGATTTTTGTGTTTTGATGAGATACTGGATTAAGGCGTGAGTGGTTTCATCGGCTGGTTCTTTTGCTGCAGCCAATCCGGCAAGGGCATAGCCCGCACTGTAGGATCCCCCTGGAACGCCCTCGCCCTTGGGGAGGCGATCCTTGCGGTCAGTGAAATATTCCAAGGTAAATTTGGATTGCGCCGAAACGATTTCATCTTGAATGGTAAATCCGGCCAATTTGCTCTGGCTTAGTGCTATAACGGTGAGTGCCTGATGATGACAGGAGAAACAGGAACGTTCCTCAATATATGTTGCCGCGCTTTTTTCAATTAGACCAATAGCACGCTTCACAGCCGTGTGAACGGCATCCTCGGCACTGAGCCACTGGATGGGAGTGACAAAAAATAATAAAACAGAGATTCTCATTGAATATAACCCTGCACCCAACCTCTGGAACCCTGGGGGGGGATGGTGTCGGCAGTATCCTTGCCATCGGCCAAAGTAAATGCGATGGCGAGAGGGAATTTATCTTTGGGTGCGTTTCGGGTGTAGGCGCCTTCGCCCCAGAATTGCCCCTTGGCAACCAGGTCAAGGCGGGTGACCTTGCCATTTTTTGTTTCGAGTTTCCCCAAAAGCTGCGTGTCGTAACCGCGATCGCCCTTGGCGGTTTTTAACTGAACCGTTGCACGTAATTGTCCGTTTATGATTTTTCCTTCAAGTTTTTTAATCTCGTTTTCCCGCCACATGGTTGGTTCACCGCGGGTGTTATCGACGAGGTGATAACGGGCGAGGCGTTTAAGTAAGCTTTTAGGTAATTGGCCTCTGGCCAGCGTGGTATGCTCGTCGGCGCGAATCCACAGGTTATCACGTCCCAAAGACGTCTGGAAAATCCGGCGGAATTCATTCTCCGGCTTCTCGTAGCCACTTAGGATTTTGGAAGTGACACGCACCACCAATCCGCCTTCGGGTGGCTGCGGGTTGTATCGTGCATCCGGCGATCCTTTCGTGATAGCTGCCACTTTCACCGGTTGATGCTTTTGCAGGGCTGTTTGCAACATACGTTGCAGGCGTTGCGCGCCGCGGTTGTTGGTAAACGCCAAAAGCGTTCCAGCTGCATCAGCTGTATAAAGCCCCTGTGTGGTGCCGCGGCCTATCTTTCGTGGACCTTGATTGGCAATCTTTTGGTAGAAGCGTCCTTCATTATCCTTTTGCCGGCGCTGGTAGGCTTGATCGATGGCTACGGGGATAAAGCGGGTTTGGAGGAGCTTAACGATGGTGGGATCGGCAAAAGTCGACTCACGGTCGAGCACACCATTGTTTCACGTGCAACCCAGGGGATGTCCGTCCATGGCCCAGATAAAAATCGGCTTTCCTTCCCGGTTGGCAGCTGCCTGCGCATCCAGCACTGAGGTTTTCCATGGGATGGTCCGCCAGGTTGCTTTGGGATTGGGCTGCAACTCACGGTGCAATTTTTGAAACTCCTCTTTGGTCAGTGCCAAAGCGGATTGGACAAAAAGAAGGGGTACCATCCCCCATAAAATTATTAATTTGGGTCTCAAGATTTTGCTCCAATCATAGTAATTATTTTTTATCCCGGTGGTAACGCGCCGCAATTGGCACCAAAACGCAATCGAGTCCAGTCAGCTGCCTGAGCTACCAAGTAAAGGATAGGGGAAAAGAAAAGAACAAGGAGCTGGCGCATGACACAAAGTATTCATCTACGTGTATTCTCTGGCAAGAGCTCATCCTGCTATGAACCAGAAAAATAGCGGAAGGATTGCAGGCAATTCGGCCGGTTTTCTTGACATTTCGCGGCAATTCCTAGATAGACTCTGCCCCTCATGGCACAGGATAATTCACTGATGGATGCGATTGTCTCGCTCTGTAAGCGGCGCGGTTTTGCCTTTCAGTCCTCTGAGATTTACGGCGGGCTAAAGGGTCTTTGGGATTACGGGCCTCTGGGAGTGGAGCTCAAGCGCAATATCAAGGAAGCCTGGTGGCGTGATATGATTACCACTCATGATGAGCTGGAGCAGCCTCAAGGTGCGCCCAGTGCCTTTCAAATGGTCGGGATTGAATCCTCCATTATCATGCATCCGCGGGTATGGAAGACTTCCGGTCATTACGATCTATTTCATGATTCAATGGTCGATTGTCGTGAGAGTAAAAAGAGATACCGCTATGATCATGTGAAAGGGCGTTGGGTGATTTATGAGGGCAGTAAAGTATTTATTACCATTGCGGGAGATGAGGATGATTTGCAATCGGCTTTGAGTACCCGTGCTTTGCAGTATTTTGGATTAAAGGCGAAGTATGCTGATAGACTCGAGTGGGAGGGTAAGATCTGCGATTTGCCGTCGGTTAAAGATCACAGTCAGGTAGTAGGCCCTGATACCAAGGAGCTGGGAACGTTAACTGAGCCTCGTGAATTTAACCTGATGTTTGAAACTTATATCGGGGCAATGCGTGATGAGGATAATAAGGCATTCCTGCGTCCTGAGACCGCGCAGGGCATGTTCGTCAACTTCAAGAACATCATAGATAGCAACCGTGTAAAAGTGCCCTTTGGTATTGCCCAGCAGGGTAAGAGTTTTCGTAATGAGATTACCCCGCGTAACTTCACCTTTCGCAGCCGTGAGTTTGAGCAGATGGAGATGGAGTTTTTCTGTCATCCCGACGATTCCTTTAAATGGTATACCTACTGGCGCGATCGTCGTTTCAAGTGGTACACCGATCTGGGAATTGACGCCTCCAAGTTGATCCTGCGCGATCACGAAAAAGATGAACTCTCCCATTATTCAGTTGGGACTGCAGACGTGGAATATGCCTTTCCTTTTTGCGAGGAAGGGGAATTTGGTGAACTGGAGGGCGTTGCCCACCGTGGTGATTTCGATTTGCGTTCCCACATGGAAGGCAAGCTCGTGCGCGAAGGCGAGGAACTGGTGGTGGAAAAGGATCAGGCAGGAAATCCAAGATATCCAGGAAGTGGCAAGGATCTCACTTTCTATAATGACGAAACCAAGGAACGTTTTGTTCCTCATGTAATCGAGCCGGCTGCGGGTGCCGATCGCACGGTTTTGGCCTTTATTTGTAACGCCTACAATGAAGAGACGATTACCAATGAAAAAGGCAAGGAAGAGACGCGTATCGTGATGAAGTTTCATCCGCGTATTGCCCCATACAAGGTGGGGGTTTTTCCGTTGCTCAAGAATAAACCGGAACTGGTAGCCAAGGCACGTGAGGTTTGTAATTTGTTACGGCCTTACATGGCTGTTTTCTACGATGAAGGCGGGGCCATTGGGCGGCGTTATCGTCGTCAGGATGAGGCAGGCACACCCTTTGGGGTGACGATTGATTTTGATACACTGGGTGAGAACGGTGAAGAAACAAAGGATACCATTACTTTGCGTGATCGGGATACCATGAAACAGACCCGCATGCCCATTAGTGAACTTTTGCCGTTTCTGCTGGAGAAAATCCGGTAGTTCTTCATACACTTTGTCATGACCCCAGATGAGGCAGCTCAGTTGCTCGAGAAGTTCCGTGCCGGCAAAATTAGCCAAGCGAAGGTGCTGGCGGCATTGGGTAAGGAGCCGGTTAAGGATCTTGGTTTCGCCCAAGTGGATCAGCATCGTG
Organism: uncultured Verrucomicrobiota bacterium; assembly: GCA_902551155.1. Classification (GTDB taxonomy): domain Bacteria; phylum Verrucomicrobiota; class Verrucomicrobiia; order Limisphaerales; family UBA1100; genus UBA1100. The sequence goes on from CACDBG010000001.1 coordinate 65,307, forward strand.
CTCTGCGACAGGGGTTTCCCGAGGTGATTTTCGGGGCCGGTAAGACGCCCGTGCAGGTCGTCAAAATAGCTGGTGAAATTCTTAAACAAAGTGATCGGGTGCTTATTACCCGCATTACGCATGATCACGCCAAGCCATTAAAGAAGAAGTTCAGCAAAGCCGTTCATCATGAGGCTGCCCGTTGTGTGGTGATTGAAAAGAAAAAGGTTAAATCCAGAGCAGGCACCATCGCCATCCTTTCTGCAGGGACCAGTGATCAACCGGTCGCTGAGGAAGCAGCCATTACCGCTGAGACGATGGGAAACAAAGTCCAGCGTCTTTACGATGTGGGGGTTGCCGGCCTGCACCGGCTGCTTGGGCGTATGGAGGATTTCCGCGAGGCAAATGTTATTATTGTGGTAGCGGGCATGGAAGGGGCTCTTCCCAGTGTGGTTGCAGGTTTGGTGGATAAACCGGTTATCGCGGTGCCGACCAGTATCGGGTATGGTGCCAGCTTTGAAGGTGTGGCGGCTTTACTCGGCATGCTTAATAGTTGTGGCAGTGGGGTTACGGTGGTGAATATTGACAACGGTTTTGGTGCGGCTTATGCCGCCAGTCAAATTAACTGCCTCGTGAAGGACCAATGAAAAGCCTGTTCACCTATATTACTATGATATCGGTTTGGCTCGGGGTTTCAATAGCCTGCGGAGCTACCCCCCCAAAGATTTATGCACAATTGCAGGCAGCCTCAGTGGAGATTCTGGTCAATGGACGTTTGGCAGGATCAGGAAGTGTAGTCGATAGCCAAGGACATGTACTCATAGCCAACCATATGGCGCCGGGTGGTGGGGTAAGGATTGAAGCTCAATCAAAATCTTTAGGCAGGCACGCACTCAAGATCGTGGCACGAGATAAGGCTCATGACTTGATGCTGCTTGTGCTGCCTCCGCGCAAGGAGGCCTATTCGCATCTTACATTGGCCAAGGATCAACCCAAAGCCGGCCAACCGGTTTTTCTTTTTGGCGCTCCGGTGTTCCGCCATGAAGTAATGATTTCAGGCAAGATGGCTCGAAGTCAGCCAGCTTATGAATTTTATGATGGGGCGTTCCGGGAGATCTTTCACATTTCAGCAATTGCCCCGATCGGTACTTCCGGCGGGCCTTGGGTGAATGGCAGAGGGGAATTGATTGGAGTGCAGAGTGCAGCCATGACTATTAATGGTGCTCATCAGGGGATCGCTTATGCCAGCCCTTTGGCTTCACTAAAAGGACTGCTGAAACAAAAGCAGACCACCCAAAGTGCTACTCTGCAGACAGGAGTTGAGGAGTTATGGGGGCAGGAACCCGGTTTCATTAAAAAATTACCCAAGGATTTTCACGGATTGGTGGTAAGGCAGTTGCAAGCCAACGGAGTTGCCGCCAAGGCGGGTTTAAAAGAGTGGGATATTATTGTGGCTGTTGCGGGTAAGCCGGTCGACCGGACTGACGAACTGATCGGTTTTATTCGGAGTCAGAAGCCGGGTCAAAGCGTTGAAATAAAGGCTACTGATCGGGAGGGAAAGAATGTGCGTAAACTCTCGATTAAATTGGTTCCGCTTCAATAATTTAAAGCGGCTACTTCTTAGGAGGCAGGATAAGCGGTAGTTCTCCTTTTTCTTTGTCGCGTTGAAGTTTCTTTAATTCCTTTTTGGTTAGGGTCTTGGCTTTGCTGTTGCGTTTACTTGATGCGTTGAAGCTAAGTGAATCAATCATCGTACCATTCAGGGTGGCTTTTCCAAAAACGGGGCTTTCCACTTCAAGTTTGTCTTCAACCCAGCTGATCAGTTTGAAGTCCAGTATTCCACCACCTTTCAGGGTTGCTCGAACCATTCCTTTACCCGGTTCTTGATCACCGGTCTCTTGGCTGGATTTGGTAAATTGAATCAGGCTTGAATTAGCCCAGGGAATATCCACTTCACCGAAGCTACTCTTTATTTTTACCTTTCCATCTTCAATCCGGATGATAGTTCCGGTGACGGTATCGTCATTAACCAGTCGGATGGTATCCTGCTTGGGGCTGATACTTGTATCGGTTGTGGCAATCGGTTTGCTTCCATCCCATTGGCTAATCCGGATATTACTGATTTTCAACGGGGAAGACGCTCTTGAAGTAAAGAGAAGCCCGTTGCCCTTGCCCGCAAAGGGTTCCTTATCCTTCCAGTTGGCGATCTGAACGCCATTCACTGAAAGAAAAAAGGATCGGGCTTTTTTGTTGGTTCTTAGTGAAAACCTTGCCCGGGAACCAATCCCGGTAAGGTTAACCCGGGCGTTAGGGCCGAGACGCTCGGACATGAAATTGTCATTCTCTTTACTCTGCCGGGCGAGGTTAGCTCCGGTTTGACTGAGCTTGAGTACGTAAGAGCTTCCGTTGGATGGAGATTTAAGGTTATCGGTAAACAAGTTAACATTTAGCGAAAAGTAACCGGAGTTGCGTCCGGTGGTGGACCAGTCCAGATCAAATTCTATTAATGCCTTATCAGGAAATTCCACCTTACGTCCTGCGGTAGCTCCCGTCCCGTTACTGGTAATGGCCCCCGCTTTAAACTCAAATTTACCGGTATTTTTTTTGGGGGGTATAAGGGGAGCTCCTCCACCAAATAAAAGGTTACCGAAGCCACCCGCGGCAGCGTTTTTGGAGGAACCAAATACCCAGTCTTTTTCTGAGGAAGGCCCACTGAAGACGATTTTTCCTGCACCGGTAGTTGCGGGAATAATGGCTTTAAGGTGGGCGCGTTTAAATTCTATCTGGCCTGCAGGGGTATGGTTCATGACTACGCGTTGGGCATCTGCCAAGTCCAACTGGCCTGAGAGGGCGTTTCCATTGGCAAGAATCACCCGGCTCAGGCCCGATGGAATATTGCCAGTACCTATAAAGGTAACACGGTCGATACCCGATGGATCAATTTGTAAAGCAGGTTTAATATTATTTGCCTCCCATACCAGTCCAAGCTTGGAATCGAACTTGAGAAACTTACCACTGATAACATCACCATTGAGCATGTATACTGCTTCTACATTGGCTGAGGCTTTTCCCAGAGCGGGCACGCTCATCATGGGGGCCCGGGCAGCTTGAGTGGAGATAGTTGCCAGCAAAGCCCCAAGGAAAATAAAGTACAGGCGGAACATCGGCTTCATCCTGAGGTAAAACTCACCTTAGCGTCAAGCTGCCGGGTAAAAGGCGAGGTGTTTTCATTATTTCTGGTTTAGTATTAAAAGCCACCTTATTGTCATAACGTGAAGCGGGAGCAATTACTTTCTGAAGAGCCAGCAGCTGAATTGCCACCCATCCTCGAACAACTGACTATTGGGCAGCGAAAAATCCTCATTGATCATTCTGCTCTCTACAATCGTCTACCTGGAGATTTTAAAATCAGACTTGAGAGCCTCATGCATATTTTCCTACGGGAAGTTACTTTTGAAGTGGATGGTTTTAGTGAAGTGACTGAAGAGATGCGTATATGTGTGGCCGCTGAAGCGTGTGTTCTTATTTTACACCTTGGCTATGACAGTTATTCTCAATTAAGGCGGGTCATAATTTCGAAAGATGTCCTGAAGCGGGACGGAAAAGAATGCGCAGGCTGGGCCGGGCGCCACGAAGTAACAATGTATTGGGATGCTTGTCTTGATGGAATGTACTGGGGGTCTGATAATCACAATGTCATCCTGCACGAGTTTGCCCATGTCTTGGATCAGGCAGATGACGCTGAGGCTCAGAGTATACCCGTTGCCGTGGATTCGGTAGCTGAAAGGAAAAAGTGGGAGGAAGTGATCGCCTGTGAATACCCAAAGATACAAGCGGCGCAGGCTTGGCTTTCTTTGAAGCATACGATCGACAAGTATGCACTTACTTCTAATGCAGAGTTTTTTTCCTGTGCCACGGAATCTTTTTTTGAGCGATCCAGGGAGTTGCAAATAGATCACCCCGAGATATATGAGTTATTCCAGAACTATTATGGGCTGGATCCGGTTCAATGGGAGGAAGCGAAAAGCCGACGAGACTCGCAGTTAACATTTATCAAAACATTTGGGCCTCTAACATTCGTAGCATTAGTAACGGGAGTAGTTTTTTTGCTAGGCATGTCAGGTATTATCCCTATGGCCGGAATTTTTTGCGGTTTTGTTCCGTTTGCCTTCCTTATTTTGGGAATCGTATATTGGTATTTGTTGGGTCCTAAAGGCGACTTACGCTAAACTCTTTTGACCACCTTGCAGATCTCCTTTAGTCTTTTTGTCCGTCATGAAGACCCTTTACCTCGATATTTTTAGCGGCATTAGTGGTGACATGTTTCTGGGAGCCATGGTCGATCTGGGCGTGGACTTTGATGCGCTGGAAGCGGAGCTGAAGAAACTCAAACTGGAGGGCTACACACTCAGTGCTAATCGCCGGCAAAAATGCGCCATTGATGGGGTGAAGTTTGATGTGCATTTGGCGGACGGCGGCGAAGGCGATCACGGCCACAGTCATTCTCATGATCATTCGCACGAACATAGTCATTCGCATGAACATTCTCATGAGCATAGTCACGGCGGCGGCGATGGCCATGGGCACAGTCGAAACTTTGCGCAGATCTCGGAGATGATCCACGCCAGTACCCTGAGCGATTGGGTGAAGGAAAAGTCAGTGGCTGTGTTTCAACGCGTGGCCAATGCCGAGGGCAAGATCCATGGGATGCCGCCTTTTGAGGTGCACTTTCATGAGGTGGGTGCGGTGGATTCCATTGTCGATATCGTGGGCGGCTGTATTGCGCTGGAACTTTTGGGTAAACCACGCGTGCGCAGTGGGCCGGTCATCGAGGGCACGGGTTTTATCATGTGTGCCCATGGCCGCTTTCCCATTCCCGCACCGGCGACACTCAATATTCTCGCTGAACGCGGTGTAGCCATTACCCAGTGTGAGGAACCCAATGAACTAATTACCCCGACTGGCGCGGCCTTGATTGCCGAATTTGCCGAGGACTTTGGGCCGTTGCAAAACCTTACGCCTGAGAAGGTCGCCTTTGGTTTGGGTACGCGCGATTGTGAAACGCGACCCAATGTTTTGCGTGCGGTGTTGGGCGAGGAAACCGCATCGGCTTCGGGCAACGACTGGGAGACCGACACGATTTGCGTCCTGGAAACCAACCTCGATGATATTAGTTCAGAAGTCTTGGGCGACTTTGTGGAACGCGCACTGAAGGCCGGAGCACTGGACGTGGTGCACACGCCCATTCAGATGAAGAAGAACCGGCCCGGTGTCCAGCTGAGTGTCCTGTGTGCTGAAGGTGATGCCGATCAGTTCTGCGAAATGATCCTGCGCGAAACCAGCGCCTTTGGTGTGCGCCGTACCTTAACTGAACGCCGTAAGCTCCAGCGCGAGACCAAGACGGTGACTACCCCGCATGGGGAAGTGACCGTGAAACTAGGTAAATTCAATGGCGAAATCGTGCAGGTGGCCCCTGAGTATGAAAGCTGCCGTGCTATTGCGGCAAAGGCTGATGTCCCGCTCAAAGCGGTTTATGATGCAGCGGTCGCGGCGGCGCGTTGATTGGGTTTTATTCCTTCTTGAGCGCGCGGCCGGTGTGTTGGGGATTCTGTCTAAACATTGGCCACGGGCTTTTGGCGGGGCCTGTGGAATCCGTTTTGATGGCATAAATTTTTTTGTCATATGAACCGATGTAAATCGTACCATCTGGCCCAATGGTGGGGGAGGACCACGCCATATCTCCCGTTTCAAATTCCCATAGCTTGGCCCCACTGTTTGAATTAATGGCATAAAGCTTTTTGTCAGCTGATCCAACGCAAACTGTTCCATCTGATGTAATTGCGGGAGAAGAATACACTTCATCTCCCGTTTCAAATTCCCATAGCTTGACCCCAGTCTTGCCATTGATGGCATAAAGCTTTTTGTCACCTGACCCGACGTAAACCGTGCCACCCGAGTCGATGGCGGGTGAGGAGCCCACTCGCTCTCCCGTTTCAAATTCCCATAGCTTGCCCCCCGTCTTGCCACTCAAGGCATAGAGCTTGTTGTCATATGACCCAACGTAAACCGTGCCATCTGGTCCAATGGCGGGTGAGGAGTTCACAGGGCCTCCTGTTTCAAATTCCCATAGTTTGCCTCCTGTCTTGCCATTGATGGCATAGAGTTTTTTGTCAAATGACCCGACGTAAACCGCGCCATCTAATCCGATTGCGGGGGAGGAGAACACTTTAGCTTCCGTCTCAAATTCCCACAACATGACACCACTCTTCGAATTAATGGCATAGAGCTTATTATCATCTGACCCAACGTAGAGGGTGCCATCTGGCCCAATGGCAGGGGAAGAGGACACACTCCCTTTCGTTTCAAATTCCCATAGTTTGCCTCCAGTCTTGCCATTTAGGGCATAAAGTTTTTTATCAACTGATCCGATATATACCGTGCCACCAAATCCGATAGTTGGAGAGCACCACACCTCACCGCCCGTTTCAAATTGCCAGAGTTTGCCTGCACTTTTGCCATTGATGGCATAAAGATTGTTGTCTCTTGACCCAACGTAAAGGGTGCTATCTGGCCCAATGACAGGAGAAGAGAACACGGCACTTTCAGTTATAAATTCCCATAGCTTGCTCCCTGCGGTTGCCTTGGCTTTGGTTGGCTCATTCGGACGTGCATTTGACAATGCTTCCACCTCAGCTTCCCACGCTTTGTTTCGAGCTTCTAATTCTTCTGATAGTTTTTTCGCATCTGATCTCCCACACCCCATCACCAAGAATAGAGCCAAACCAATCATCACAGCTTTCATTCGGCTAATTTAAGGCAATCGCCCATAGCCCGTCTACTATAAGCTTAAAGCATTTTTATAGCTGTCATTAATCACGTAAAGAGTGATAGGCTACACAAATTTACACCTTACGAATGACGGCCTGAGTCATTGATGTCATAGTGACCGCTCTGATGCTGGATACCGAACAACTCGATGCCTTTGGGCGTGATGGACAATTGACTGTAGCTGATCTATTTAGTGCAGAAGAGATCAACCGCGCTCTGGCGGACTTGACCCAGTGGGATAAAGAATTTCGGCCTACGCTCACTGATGAAGAGCGCGAATGGTATCTGGAAGATCCCAGTGATCTATCCAGTCCGTTTCGTAAATTGGATGATCCGGTATTTCATCGGGCAGCGTTTAGGGCTTTGGCCATGGCCCCGGCGTTGCTGGAGGCAGTGGAGCAATTGATCGGTGAGGGGGTGACCTTGTTTTTTAGTCAGGTGTTTTGCAAACCGCCGGAGGTCGGTGGCCCCAAGCCGGTGCATCAGGATAATTTCTATTTCGCCCCTAGTGATACCAATGCACTGCTCACCACATGGATCGCGCTCGATGCGGCGACGCAAGAAAACGGTTGCCTGCACTATGGCCATGGCAGCCACCGCGAGCCGGTGCTCGAACACACTGCTCCTGAAGATGCGCCCTTCAACCTGCAGGTGCCGGCAGATGTCGCCAAAAAATATCCCATGACTCCAGCGCCCGTACCGCGCGGCGGAGTGTCCATCCATCACGGTAATACGTTACATCAGTCATCGGCCAACCGCAGTGCTCATCCGCGTCGGGCGGTGACTTTTCATTTTCTACGTAACGATGCCCAATTAGTTGAACCAGCCCTCAAATATGATCCGTCCCACTCGGTGAAGGTCAGCTAGGGATTCTGCTGGCTTGCCAAGCGGCGTGTGAGCCTCAAACTACCTGCGATGCGATGTTGGATCTCCATCGCGGTGTTTTCTGTCGCCTGCAATGTGTTTGCCGCCCCGGATTTTAGCCGGGACGTTTTGCCTATCCTTTCGGACACCTGTTTTACCTGTCACGGTCCCGATGCTAACGCGCGTAAAGGCAAGCTGCGTTTGGATGTGGAGGTGGATGCCAAGCGGGAAGTTATTATACCGGGTAAAAGTGCAGAGAGCGAAATTATCGCGCGCATTTTTTCAAAGGATGCGGATGAACTCATGCCGCCGCCGGAATCGAATCTCAAACTAACCGCAGCCCAAAAGGCTACGCTCAAGGAATGGATCGATGGGGGTGCCAAGTGGGGTAAGCATTGGGCCTATGAAACCCCTAAACCGCTTACGGTACCAAAAGTGAAGCTGGCCGATTGGCCGCGGGATGGGATTGATGCCTTTATTTTAGCCCGATTGGAGCAGGAAGGATTGAAGCCTTCAGCTGCAGCTGGTCGAATTACCTGGCTGCGCCGTGTAACTTTGGATCTTACGGGGCTTCCTCCGACTTTGGCTGAGATGGATGCTTTCCTAAAAGACAAGTCACCCAAAGCGTTTGAAACAGTGGTGGATCGGCTTTTGGCATCACCACGTTATGGCGAGCGCATGGCATGGGATTGGCTGGAGGCGGCAAGGTATGCCGATAGCAACGGGTATCAGGGTGATCGCGAGCGTACGATGTGGCCATGGCGTGATTGGGTGATTCGCGCTTTCAATACCAATCAACCTTATGATGATTTTACCGTGGAACAAATTGCCGGTGATCTACTGCCCAATCCAACGGAGGAGCAGGTGTTGGCTACTGGTTTTAACCGCAACCATATGATTAACGGTGAAGGTGGCCGGATCGCGGCAGAAAACCGCGTGGAGTATGTGTTCGACCAAACTGAAACGGTGGGCACTGTTTGGATGGGGTTAACTCTAAACTGTTGTCGTTGTCACGACCATAAATTTGATCCACTGAGCCAGAAGGATTACTATAGTCTTTATTCCTTCTTTAACCAAACACCAGTAAATGGCGGCGGCGGCGATCCGGCGATGGTTCCCAATCTACAAGTAGGTACGTTAGATCAGAGGAAGGAGATTGCCGCTCTTGAACAGAAAATTACTGGTCACAGTAAAGCGATTCAAAAGCGACGGGCCAAGTTGCAGGAAGGGCAGGCAGCTTGGGAGGCACAATGTTTAAAGCAGGATTCTGTATCCGCATGGGAAACATTGCGGCCGGTGGCAGCCCGAGCTAAAAACCAGACACTCCATTTGCAGGAGGATCGGTCTGTATTGGCCAAGGGGAAGTTGCCTGATCAGGACGAGTATTCTTTGCAGGCGGCAATTCCAACGTCGCGTTTTCGGCATGTACGACTGGAAGCATTGCAGCACGCCAGCTTGCCTTCGGGTGGTTTAAGCCGTGTAAAGGGCGGAAACTTTGTGCTCACTGATATAAAATTAATCCTGAAGGAACCTGATCAGGAGCCTCGCGAAGTGAGGCTAACTGGAGCGCGTGCAACATTTAATCAGGGTGGTTTGGATGTAAAACAAGCCATCGATAATAACACAGGCAGTGGATGGGGGGTTTGGCCGGGGCCTAAAGGAGTTAAGAGACCGCACACAGCAATTTTCACTTTGGGTGAACCATTAAAACCCGGACCGGATGCTCGGCTGAGCTTCCAGTTGAAGTTCAACCATTCAGCTAAACAGCATGTGATGGGCAGATTTCGTATTTCAGTTTCCAGCTCTGCAAATCCTGACTTTGGGAGCAACGGTCTCACCGAGGCTTTAAAGGTAAGGCCAGATCAAAGAAGTAAAGAGATGAAGGAATTGATTGCGCGTGAGTACAGTCAAAATGATTCTGAACTGAAGAAACTCCAGGCAGAAACCGCAAGCGCACAGAAGCGAATCAATGATTTGCGAAATAGTTTTCCAAAAGTAATGGTGATGCGCGATGGCACTAAGCGCGAAACGCGCGTGCTCACCCGTGGTATCTATAATAAGCCGACAGATATTGTGGTTTCCAGTAACACCCCCACTAGTCTGCCTAAATTTCCTGAGAACGCACCTCGCAATCGGTTGGGTTTGGCAATGTGGTTGATGGATGAACAGAATCCTTTAACCGCCAGAGTGACAGTGAACCGGATTTGGCAGCAGTTTTTCGGCACAGGCTTTGTTAAGACCACTGAGGATTTCGGAGTGCAAAGCGAACGCCCCAGTCACCCCGGACTTTTGGACTGGTTGGCACTTGAATTTATTAAAAGCGGATGGGACCTGAAGGTCTTGCATCGGCGCATTGTGTTGAGCTCCACCTATCGTCAGAGCTCAGTAGTTACCTCAGCTTTACGAGAGCGCGATCCGAATAACCGCCTGCTCGCACGTATGTCGCGTTATCGTTTACCTTCATGGATGATTCGAGATCAGGCCTTATATGTCAGTGGTTTACTGGTGGAGAAACAGGGTGGTCCATCGGTTAAACCTTACCAGCCTGATGGAGTATGGGCTGAGAGTACGTTTGGAAAAAAACGTTATTCACGTGATAAAGGAGAAGCCCTTTACCGACGAAGTTTATACACCTTTTGGCGGCGGATTGTTGGGCCTACAATGTTCTTTGATGAAGCCAAAAGGCAAACATGTGAAGTGCGCCGGGCTCGTACCAATACTCCGTTGCATGCGCTGATTACTTTGAACGATATTGCTTATGTGGAGGCCGCCCGTGCGATGGCTCAGCGCGTTCTCAATGAGGGAGGCATAATTGACACCAACCGTATCGTTTACGCTTTTCGTCTCGCAACGGGGCGTACACCCAGTGATGATGAGGCCACGATTTTGAAGAACAGACTGAATCAACTTCGCCGGGATTACCGTGATAATAACGAGGCAGCTCAGGCGCTCTTAAAGGTTGGCGAACATGTCAGGAACAATAAACTTACCGTTACCGAGCATGCCGCATACACGGTTTTGTGTAATTTAATTTTGAATCTTGATGAAGTAATCACCCGTGAATGATTTAAATCCTATTACCGAATCCCAACTTATGGTTAATCGACGTCAGTTCTTCGGACGGTCAGCAACCGGTATTGGTGCGGCGGCACTGGGTAGTCTGTTACAGCAGGATGGTTTGGCAGGTCAGACCGGTGGAGCTTTCGGGGGGTTGGGGAATCTTCCGCATTTTGCTCCTAAAGCAAAGCGTGTGATTTATCTGTTCATGAATGGTGCGCCCACGCACACAGACTTATACGATTATAAGCCTTTGCAGCAGCAGTTACATGGCAAGCCAGTACCCAAGGATTACGTGGCAGGTAAACGTTTTAGTACCATGACCGGCAATCCGCAAGGTAAGCTGATGTTGGGCCCCATTGAACCATTTAAACAGCACGGACAGAGTGGTGCATGGGTAAGCAACTTTATGCCTCATGTTGCCAAGGTTGCAGATGATATTTGCTTCATTAAAAGCATGTACACTGAGCAGGTAAATCATGCGCCGGCGATTTCATTCTTTATGTCCGGCGCCGAAATGCCAGGGCGGCCCACGATGGGAGCGTGGCTTAGTTACGGGTTGGGCAGTGACACTGATAGCCTTCCGTCTTTTGTGGTGATGACCAGCGTGAGCAAAGGGACAACCTGTGGTCAGATCTTTTACGATTTTTACTGGAGTAGCGGTTTCCTGCCTTCTCGATTTCAAGGTGTTAAGTTCCGTGCCGGAGGGGCCCCGGTACTTTATTTAAAAAACCCTTCAGGTATTACAGGACAACAGCGACGTGGCATGCTGGATGATTTATCTAAACTAAACCAAATGCGTTATGCAGAGTTTGGAGATCCGGAAATTCTCACGCGAATATCTCAATATGAAATGGCCTACCGGATGCAGACGAGTGTGCCGGAGCTGACAGATTTATCTACTGAGCCAAAGAGTGTATTGGATCTATACGGTCCAGCAGTCAAAGAACGAGGGTCTTTCGCCTACAATTGTTTAACCGCCCGACGCTTGATTGAACGAGGTACGAGGTTTGTCCAGGTGATGCACGCAGGTTGGGACCAGCATGGCAGTGTGACCACCGAGCTCTACAATCAATGCCGTGACACCGATCAGCCTAGTGCTGGCTTAATTGCTGACTTAAAGCAACGCGGTTTATTGGATGATACACTGGTTATCTGGGGGGGTGAATTTGGCCGGACACCGTTCCTGCAGGGAGCTCTTAATAATCGTAAAAAATGGGGTCGTGATCATCATCCTTACGCTTTCACGGTTTGGATGGCTGGTGGAGGAGTGAAGCCGGGTATGACCTATGGTGCCAGCGATGATTTGGGGGTTAACGCGGTTGAAGACCGTGTTCACGTGCATGATTTTCAGGCTACTTTATTGCATTTATTGGGAATTGATCACGAACGGTTTACCTATAAATTTCAGGGCCGTCGGTATCGATTGACCGATGTCCATGGTAAAATTGTAAAGGGAATTCTAGCATAATACTGAATTCTAGGCCGAGGGCTGTCATCCAATCTTTACAGAGCTCTTAGAGGGCTGCACAATTTAATTTTGTCATGAACAGTGCATTGTTCATTTTGATTGTTAGTTTATTGGTTTCTGGGACCGCCACCGCAGCACCAAAAAAGATTTCTTTTAATCGCGATGTTCGCGCGATTCTCTCAGAAAATTGTTATACCTGTCACGGTCCTGATGCTAATTCCCGTAAGGCTGATTTGAGGTTGGATGTGCGTGAATCAGCCGTTTCAGAAAGCAAGGATGGGTTCTATGCCATCAAACCGGGTGATGTTGAAGAGAGTGAGCTGATTTACCGAATCTTTTCCAGTGATCCTGATGAAATAATGCCGCCTAAGGAGTCTAAACTCACCTTGTCGGCGGAGCAAAAGGGAATTTTAAAGCAATGGGTTTCTGAGGGGGCTGAATATGAACCACACTGGGCTTATGTGCGTCCTGTGCGAGGGAAGTTGCCCCCAGTCAAAAATACAAAGTGGAGTCGCAATGAAGTCGACAGTTTTATTTTGGCGCAATTAGAAAAGCGCGGCTGGAAACCATCGAGCGAGGCAGATAAATATGCACTCATTAGACGTGTATCACTGGATCTTACTGGTCTTCCTCCTTCCCCGAAAGAAGTGAAAGATTTTGTAGAGGATAATTCTCCAGCGGCATATGGAAAATTAATCGACCGGCTGTTGGCTAAGCCTGCCTATGGTGAGCATTGGGCCAGACAGTGGTTGGATCTGGCACGCTATGCCGATAGTACAGGTTATGCTGATGATCAACCCCGGACAATATGGGCTTATAGAGATTGGGTCATTAAAGCTATCAACCGTAACATGCCTTTCAGTGAGTTTACCACCCACCAGCTTGCCGGAGATTTATTACCCAATCCATCCAATGACCAACTGATTGCAACGGCCTTTCATCGCAATACTCAGACTAATAACGAAGGTGGGACTGCCGATGAAGAATTTAGAAACGTGGCGGTCGTGGACAGAGTGAATACTACCATGCAGGTTTGGATGGGTACCACCATGGCGTGTGCTCAATGTCACGATCACAAGTATGATCCTTTAAGTCAGGAAGAGTATTTCAAAATGTTTGCGATCTTCAATAATACAGAAGATGCAGACAGACGAAACGAAAGTCCTTTAGTTACTATTTTTTCTGAGGAACAGAAAAAGAAACGTACAGAAAGTGAGTTGAAAATCGTCGAGCTTCAAAAGGAATTAGATCACCTAAAGGCAACTGCTTTAAATGGGTTTGATGAGTGGGTTAGATCATTTGAAAAACCATTGCAGCCAACTGAGCTGAAGGTTGCTATTGAAAAGGGAACGCTTAAGGCCAATCCATCATCGCGAAAAATAACTGGTGTACAAATTGATGGAGTAGACGCGAGTCGTTTAACCCTGAAGCTCAGATCAAAAGGTAAAAAAAATCTTAACGGCCGGTTTGTAAGAGTCACAAACGTCGGTGACAATGTCTTTTTGCATCTGGCTGAGGTACAGGTGTTTAGCGGTGGTCAAAATGTGGCTCCGAAAGGTAAGGCCAGCCAGAGTACGACTGCGTTTGCTGGTCCGGCAAATTATGGCAATGACGGAAATACCAACGGTGATTTTAATAAAAAGTCTACGACCCATACCGCTCAGGAGAATAATCCCTGGTGGGAAGTGGATTTAGGCAAAGAGGTGCCGATTGAAAAACTGGCTATTTGGAACCGTCTGGGGGCGGGGTTAGCTGATCGACTTAAAGCTCATCGGGTGGAGGTTTTTGATCAAAAAAGGAAATTAATATGGAAAAAAGAATCCAATAAAGTCTTTAAGGTTAATGTCGACTACTCAATTGATGGGGCAAGGTTATTACCTTTTGTTTCTCTGCCTCACCCAAAGTTGAATGGTTTGCTCCGGCTGGCAAAGCCAGTCGATGTAAAGGATGGTGATATTTTGGAAGCGGCAATTAAGAATTATAAAAATGAGAGGATAAAAGTAGCACTGACAACTTCCCCAGTGCCTGAGCTTGAGAATGCGCTACCCAAGAATGTTTTCAACTTATTGAAACTCCCATCTGCTTCTCGTAAAGAGGCTGACGAAAAACGGCTTAAGGATTATTTTGCCGCAAACAACCCACTTACACAGGCCAAGGAAAAAGAGCTGGCCGCGGAAAAAAAGAAGCTGGAAGGAATGAAAGGCACGACCACCGTGCCAGTGATGCGTGAAATGGCTAAGCCACGCCAGACGCATATTCAATTACGTGGAGACTATCAGGTTAAGGATAAACGCGTTTATGAGGGGGTGCCGGCTGTATTTGAGGTGCCCACAGAAGGAGAAAAGATTAATCGTCTGACTTTGGCCAAATGGATTTTGGATGAACGCAATCCTCTTACTGCCCGCGTTATAGCCAACCGTTATTGGGAGTCCATTTTCGGTAACGGAATAGTTCGGACCAGCGAGGAATTCGGATCACAGGGTGAATTACCCACTCATCCGGCACTCCTTGATTGGTTGGCTACTGAGTTGGTACGGCTTAAGTGGGATACCAAGGCTTTTGTAAGATTATTAGTCATGAGTGCGACTTATCGTCAAAATTCACTTTCTACGGCTAAACATGTTGAGAATGATCCGGCCAACCGGTTTTACGCTCGTGGACCTCGGTTGAGACTGACTGCAGAGATGATTCGAGATCAGGCCATGTTCGTAAGTGGTCTTTTGAGCAGTAAAATGTACGGAGTACCCGTGAAGCCTTATCAGCCGAATTTTGGTGTGTCTGCTGCCTTTGGGCCGGGTATGGATTGGAAAACCAGCGGTGGTGAAGACAAATATCGACGCGGTGTTTACACTCATTGGCGTCGCACCAACCCATATCCTTCCATGGCTGCCTTTGATGCGCCCAATCGCAATGTATGTACAGTCAGGCGGGTTCCAACTAATACTCCTCTGCAAGCGTTGGTTACAATGAACGATCCGGTTTACGTGGAAGCCTCACAGGCTTTGGCGCGTCGGATAGTCGAGAAGGGTGGGGTCACACCCCACGAGCGCGTTTCTTTTGGGTTGAGTATTTGTCTCTCTCGTTCGCCCAAGCGTATTGAGGTCAGCCGCCTTGTTGTGCTCTATACTGAGTTGCTTGCTGATTATCAAAAGGATGCGGCAGCCGCAAAAATGATGGCAACCGACCCAATAGGACCATTACCAGATGGCATGAAGGCTGAGGAGCTGGCTGCATGGACCGTGGTGGGCAATGTGCTCTTGAACCTCGACGAAATGTTTATGAAACGTTAATCTACTAAAAGATAATGAATTTAACTCAAGAGCACATTTTGCACCGTACCCGTCGCCAGTTTTTAGGACAGGCGGGGATGGGCTTGGGCGCGGCAGCATTTACTTCACTCATGGGTGGGGCTCAGGAGGTAGCTGCAGATGTAGCGTTTGATCCGACTCAACCCTTTAAATCTCGTAAACCTCATTTTGCGCCTAAAGCTAAAAGTGTCATTTATCTCCATATGACCGGTTCTCCTCCCGGATTAGATATGTATGATTATAAGCCCCAACTCCAGAAACGTGATGGTGAAAATTGCCCGGATGAGTATCTGAAGGGTAGGCGGTTTGCCTTTACTTCCGGAGTGCCGAAGTTAATGGGGACACCGCACAAGTTTGCCCAGTATGGTCAAACGGGTGCATGGATGAGTGATGCTTTACCGGAGCTTTCCAAGCAGGTTGATGATATCTCTTTCATAAAGTCTATGACCACCGATCAGTTTAACCATGCTCCAGCTGAGCTTCTGCTTTATACTGGCAGCGCCCGTGAAGGCAGGCCAAGCATGGGCTCGTGGGTCACTTATGGTTTGGGCAGCACAAATCAGGATCTTCCGGGTTTTGTGGCCTTGATTTCAAGCGGAGTGCAGCCTAATGGAGGAAAAAACTCCTTTGGTAGTGGGTTCCTGCCCAGCGTGTTTCAAGGAGTGCAATGTCGCTCCAAGGGTGATCCGGTTTTATATGTATCCAATCCCAAAGGAATGAGCCGGGAACTGCGCCGGAAAAGCCTGGATGCATTGAATGATCTTAATCGTTTGCAAGCCAAGGAGCTGGGTAGTCCTGAGACCATCACCCGGATTGCCCAATATGAGATGGCTTTTCGGATGCAGGCCAGTGTTCCAGAGGTTATGGATATTTCAAGGGAACCTAAGCATATACTGGATGCTTATGGAGCTAAGCCGGGGGCTGGGAACTTGGCTAATAATATCCTATTAGCCCGCCGATTGGTTGAAAAAGGTGTAAGGTTTGTTCATCTCTTTGATTGGGGCTGGGATTTTCACGGGACCGGAGCGGGGACAGGTTTGGGTGATGGGTTGCGCAACAAGTGTAAGACGATGGATAAACCGATTGCTGCATTGATCAAAGATCTTAAGCAACGGGGCCTTTTTGATGAAACATTAATTGTGTGGGGCGGTGAATTTGGGCGGACTCCTTTTCGTGAAGGACGTACCGCAAAAAGCAAGGTTCTTGGTCGTGATCATTATCCAGATGTTTATACCCAATGGATGGCTGGAGGTGGTTCTAAGTCCGGAACTTATGGAGCCAGTGATGAGCTAGGATTCAAAGTTGCGGAAAACAAAGTGCATGTGCACGACCTGCAAGCAACAATTTTGCATCTCTTAGGTATGGACCATGAAAAGCTTCATTACCGCTTTCAAGGTCGCAAATATCGCTTGACCGATGTTCATGGTAAAGTGGTGAAGGAAGTCATCAGCTAAGGCTGCCTTCCTCAAACCAAAGAACTCCATCTTCTTCCTGTATTTCAAGTGGATAAAGGCTTGCTCCCGCACAGGGGCCACGCGTGCAAAGGCCCGTATCGGGCTCATAAATTGCCCCATGAGTTTGGCACATAATAAATTTTCCCTCGGTATCGAAGAACCGGTTGTCACCATAGTCGAGTGTGATGGGAATATGTCGGCATGTATTTTCGTAGGCGAATAGCTTTCCTTGATACATTCCAACAAAACCCTCTTGAGGTTTTTCATTACGATGAAAGGAAAACTTGATAGTTTGGCCTTCTTTTACTTTATCGACTTTGGCTACCCGAATACGTGACACGCGGTTCATTTTATAAAAACGTTTTTTATCGAAAAGCCTTTTCGTAGCCTTTTGATTTTGCAAAATCTTGGAAATGAAATTTTTAGCTGGGTTAATACTATTTTCTTTTTGTGTTTATTCGGCGCCCAAGGGTTGGCCTGAACAGGTCCAGGAAATAAAGTATAGCTCTGATGCGGATCAGACCCAACAGCCTGCATTATTTTATGCCCCCGAAAAAAACAGTAAAGCGTTGCCTTTGTTAGTTGGGTTACACACTTGGTCGAGTAATTACCGGCAATCAATGAGTGCTCCATATGCTCAGTGGTGTATCGAAAAAAAATGGGTATTTATTCATCCAAACTTTCGCGGGCCAAATCGAAGACCTGAAGCAACTGGATCTGAATTAGTCATTAAGGATATTCTTAGTGCTGTTGCTTATGCAAAAAAACGTGCTACGATTGATGAAAATCGGATTTATCTCATTGGAGCTTCAGGTGGCGGTTATGCAAGCCTCTTAATGGCCGGACGTGCTCCAGAAATATGGGCAGGGGTGTCGGCTTGGGTTCCGATATTAGATTTGGTTAAATGGCACGAAGAAACATCTAAACGAAAGCTGCGCTACGCTGGAGAAATTGAAAAATCCATTGGAGGTAAACCGCTTACAGGAAGTAAGGCTTTTGCCGAGGCTCGTAAACGTTCCGCAATTACTTATCTTAAACGAGCAAAAGAGATAAACTTGGATATTAATGCGGGTATCAATGATGGGCATAATGGAAGTGTACCGATCAGTCATTCTTTGATTGCATTTAATATTCTGGCTTCCGAGAAGGATCAAATTAGCCCCGAATTGGTTGAGAGCTTTACCCAGAAAGCAAAGGTGCCCGTTGGTCTTTATGGTCAGGTAGAAAATGATGCAGCTTATGGCGCAAAAAAGGTGCTTTTTCGCAGGCAATCTAGGACTACCCGTCTAACGATTTTTCAGGGTGGTCATGAAATAATCCCTAAAGCTGGCTTGCAATGGTTGGCTAAGCAGAAGAGGATTCGCCCCCCGAAAAATGAGTGAAGCGAATCTTTTACCTGAACCGAAGTTTCTTCCCGAACTCCACCCGACCTACCGCCCAGCGATACTTGTCAACCGGGCTTTTGAGGCAGCAGCTCGCGAAACCGGGTCGGCGGTAGACGTAGGCATTGCCCTTGAACAAGCAGATAGCTCCATATTCCATCACCACACAGTGCTTTTTCCGTCTGCTCACGAGTTGGAGGCAAATAATTTCCGTCACCTTGAACGTATGGTGAAGTTTCTCTTGTGGCAACGCGGCGGCTGGAAGATTCATTTAAGCGGTGCGGACGCCTATACAGAGCGACTGCAGGAATACTATCGCACGAACGAGTTCGGAAAATTTGATGACGATGTGATTGGCTTGAAAAACAACGGTCACTCGCTGGAGGTGGTAGCCTGTGCCGAGTTGCCCGTGGAGAATTCTGAGGCCCGCCCGATCGGTCGGCACCTAGAGGGGTGTCGTATTGGCTTTGATCTGGGCGGTAGTGATCGCAAGGCGGCGGCAGTGGTCGATGGTGAGGTGAAGTTTAGCGAAGAGATTGTTTGGGATCCATATTTCGAACCGAACCCAGATTATCATTACGAAGGAATTATTGATTCACTTAAGCGGGCTGCTGAACATTTGCCACAAGTGGATGCCATCGGCGGCAGTGCGGCTGGTTGTTACTCGCACAATAAGGTGACGTGGGCATCACTATTTCGCGGCGTGGGCCCTGCAGATTTCGATGCAAAGGTGCGCGACATGTTCATCCGCATTGCTGAGGAATGGAATTGTCCGCTGGAGGTGATCAATGACGGTGAAGTCACCGCGCTTGCTGGTTCGATGGCTCTACGCAAGAAGGGGGAGTCCGGCAACGGAGTGCTTGGTATTGCTATGGGTACCAGCGAAGGTGGAGGCTATGTCGACATGGATGGGAACATAACCACTTGGCTCAGTGAGTTGGCTTTTGCTCCGGTGGATTTGCATCCTGAAGCTCCGGCTGATGAATGGAGCGGTGATCTGGGTGTAGGGGCTCAGTATTTCTCGCAACAAGCAGTAGCCCGTTTACTGCCGGCCTCGGGCATCGAGTATGATGCAAGTCTGAGCATGCCCGAGCAGTTGAAGATTGTGCAAAAGCTTATGGAGGAGGGAGATGAGCGTGCACTGAGGATTTACGATGCCATCGGCATCTATCTCGGCTATACGTTAGCACATTACGCAGAGTTTTATGAATTTGAATACGTTCTGTTGCTGGGACGTGTGACTACCGGTCCCGGCGGCGAACACATCATAGCACGCTCCAAAGAAGTGATGGCGGCGGAATTCCCAGAATTAGCCGCGCGGATCAAGTTTCACTTCCCCGATGAAACAGAGAAGCGTCACGGTCAGGCGATTGCCGCGGCAAGCCTCCCAAAAATAGGCTGAAAATCGACAGCAGAGCAGACTTGCAATCAGGCTTCTTCGGCTCATCATTGGGCTGTACCTCAAAAATATTTATCATGAAACTCATGCGAATTATTCCTCTGTTTATGCTCTTTGCAATTTCGGCTTCGGCCGGTGAACTGAACCAGCCACCTAAGGGCTTCAAGGCGCTCTTTAATGGCAAAGATCTCAAAGGTTGGTGGGGTCTGAAAACCGAAGATCCGGCTAAGTGGATGGCTTTGGATAAGGATGCTTTGGCCGAGAAAAAGGCTGCTAGTTTGGAGGATATTAAAAAGCACTGGACTGTGATGGATGGTATTCTTGTTAATGATGGCAAAGGCCTTTATCTATCTACCGAGAAGAACTACGGAGACTTTGAGTTGCTCATCGACTACAAGACTGTGCCTAAGGCCGATAGTGGAATTTATCTGCGTGGCATCCCGCAAGTTCAAATATGGGATAGCAACGAGAACGACGAGCGCGCGGTGCAACTCGGTAAGCCACTTGGTTCCGGCGGTTTGTGGAACAATCCGAAAGGTGATTCTGGAAAGGATCCGCTCGTGTTGGCGGATAAACCTTTAGGGCAATGGAACAGTTTTAGAATTATCATGATAGGCGAGCGTGTTACCATTTGGTTGAACGGAAAGCTGATAGTAAAGCACGCCAGATTGAATAATTTTTGGGATCGGAAAAATCCTCTTGGAAAGCAAAAGCCTGTGATTCGTCGTGGTCCAATTGAGTTGCAAACGCATGGAGGAGAAATTCGCTGGCGTAACATATTTATCCGGGAAATTAAGGGTGATGAGGCTAATGCATATCTTGCTAATGCTAATTCTAAGGGCTTTAAGCAAATCTTTAATGGATCCGATATGACTGGATGGGCGGGGCCGCTTGATAATTACCAAGTGGTAGATGGTGCACTAGCATGCAAGAAGGGCAAGGGGGGCACGATCTACACAAAGGAAGAATACGCGGATTTTACAGTTCGTATGGAGGTAAAGATTCCCAAGGGTGGTAATAACGGATTGGCGATCCGTTATCCGGGTAGTGGCGATACGGCTTATGCTGGCATGTGTGAACTGCAGGTTCTTGATAATACCGCACCGGGTTATGCAAAGCTAAAACCTCAACAATACCATGGATCTGCCTACGGAATGTTTGCTGCTCATCGAGGCTACCTGCGTGAACCAGGTGAGTGGAACTATCAGGAAGTAACTGTGAAAGGTTCAACCATACATGTGGAACTCAATGGGGTTACCATACTGAATGCTGATCTAAGTAAGGTGGAGAACTCCATGGCTCCCATTAATAAATTCAAAGGTCGTACTCGGACAAAGGGTCACTTTGGGTTCGCCGGACACGGGGCTGCGGTTCAGTTTCGAAATGTGAGCATCAAGCGATTGAACTAACGATATCAATAATGAATTGCTTCAGGTATTCTCTTTTGAGGATACCTGGATTTTTTCGCGCATTCGCACCAACATTGCTTGGCAGCCATTGAGCATATTCTGGTAAATAATATAGGATTCGTTGGCAGCTAGTTGTTCGTTCACTAGTTCTGCTGAAGCTCGTTGACGAATCTTGAGTAACTCAGCTTCCAGTTCATTAATTTCTTCAAGGTCCGTCCCATCGTGTAATCGATTGATTACGTCATCTACAGCTTGGTAGTAGCTGTCAATTTTGTTTTTTCTATTCTGCGTAAACCAATCACGTAGCCAGTTAAGAATGCTCCAGCCTAAAAGTATGATTGTCAGAATGAAGCCCATCACCTCGGCATTTTCCGATATAAATCCAGGATCCTTCCTCCGGAAATAGTTTTCAGCTCCTTCATGCAAAGGGAATTGTAGGTTTGATTGGGCGGTTTGTTCATCTATCCCTGAGAAGACGGGTTCCTTTTGCGATAGTACTGCGCGTTGATTAAATATAGTTCTGGAAATTCGTTCAATGATATCGATGTCTGTGTCTCTATGACAAACTAGGACTGCTTGTACTGCCAAAGAAGGTATAGGTAGCGTTGGTTTACCATTGTACGCCATAAGAGGAATTGTATTGGGTGAAACGTGAGGGTAGCGGATGCGGAAGCCATTAACTAATGTGCGCGAAGTGTTTTCTGCAGAATTGGCATCAACATAGCCGGTATGAATGGATGCAAGTGCCAGCTCCCCGTCTCTTAGAGCAGAACTAATGGCCGGTGCACCAAGGCCAGTCAGAAAAAAAGCAGCGTCCAGTTTGCCGTTTCGCAGTTGAGTTATAGTGGGGCCAAATGGTGAGCGAAATACGTCTTGAGCTTTTACTTGTACCCCCGCAAAAGTGAGTAGATTAGTTGTGATTTGTTCAGTGCCACTTTGAGGAGCCCCAACACCGATGCGTTTTCCAGAAAGATCTCTCAGCGACCGAATGTTGGAATTGGTATGGCATAACAGATGGAGTACTTCGGGATACAGAGCTGCCAAGCTACGGATTGAGGCACCACCGGGAGTATCATTTTGAACTAGCGCAAGTTGAGCCTTACCTTCGTCTAGATGTACTATATTTTCGCGACTACCTGCACTTGTAATCAGATTAATGATAATGTCCTCATGATCCGATTCAACAGCGCTTTTAATTTGTAAGGCTAGACGATGGTATAGGCCATCCTTTGAACCAGTCATAAAATCTATCACCGTTGGTTCAGGAGATCTTAAAAACCAAACCAAACCGGCTGCAAAAATCAGGGCAGCAATTACTGGTAGTAGTCGAAGCCTTTTTAAAGTAATTTCATTCATACAAAATTCGCAGAAATAATGGGTTTATTTTCGCCTTTAAACCGAATGAAAAAAGATGCAAATCAATTTTGGGGTTGATTTGAGAGAACAAAGGAACTCACCCAGCTGATATAGGGAGTGATGGCCCCTGGGCTATATCCTTGCTTGCGGGCTAATACATTTCCTGATGGATTGAGTATGATTTGAGTAGGGTAGGAGGTGACACCAAAGCTTTTTGCAAGCCTGTTATTTTCTTGTTGGGTTTCTTTGGAAACTTGTTTTTTTATTGGGAAATCGCAAATGTGTGTAAGGACGCTATTTTGGGTAAGGTTTTGCCATTGGGGGCTTTGAAGAACAACCTTTTCGAGACTGATGCAAGGGGGACACCAATCAGAGCCAGTGAAGAGAAGATAAACGATTTTGTTTTCCTGTTTGGCTCTGGCAAGTGTGGCATTAAGGCCGCTGAGAACCCCTGTTGTCTGATTATTTCCTCCTTCTCCATGTAAAATCTTTGTGCTCGCATTTCCTACGGTAACTCCTCCACTGGACAGGATGTGGGCTTTGACAACCATGCCGATGTCAGATAAATCACTATCCTGAGAAAGCTTGGCGCTTCCGTCTGCGAGCGCCAATTGGCCTTGGCTTTCAAAGAGCCCGGTTACGGCGTTTTTCGGGGGATTACCTTCCTTATCTACACGTTCATCAGCTCCTACCCAACGGGCATCGGCCAAATTTGCACTGGAGAGGTTTCTAGTGGCAGTCAATACCGTTGATGGTCTGCCAATATCGCCACCTTCACAAAAAACGTAACTGATGGCTTTATTTGGAATTGGTCGTCCTTCACGAGTTTTGAACTGCTCCCAGTTTGCGACAACAAGCTCTTGGTCCGCCTGCCTTTCGGCATCACAGGGGGACCATAGTATTTTTGCTGTCACAATTTCTCTTTTAAGTCCTCGGCTACCGAAAACTGAACCGGGATCAACTGCGTAGTGTTTTCCAAAATGCTCAATTTGCCCACTTGGGAGAAGCTGCCAAGGGAGTCGGTCATCATTATCTTGAGCAAACATGATCATGCATGTGCTAATTTGCTTCAAATTGACTACACACTTAATTCTTTTTGCCTTGCGCAGGGCTCCGGCAAGGGTGGGCAGTAGCATGCTTGCAAGAATGCCGATAATGGCAATAACCACCAATAGCTCAATGAGGGTAAACGCCTTGCGGCGTGGTATCGCAGGCTGCATCATAGACTTAATCTACCCCCAGTTATGGGGGGTCGCAAGTGAATTGGCTTGAATATCAGCCTTTTTTCGGTGTAATTCGCAAATCTTATGGGTGAAAAGGGGCATATGATTCTGCGTAGGCCTAGACGTTTACGGCAAAATAAGGCTGTTCGGGCATTGGTTCAGGAAACTCATATTTCTGTGGAAGATTTTATCTATCCGCTTTTTATAATGGAGGGTGAGGGTGACCCAGAGGCCATACCTTCAATGCCGGATGTTAAGCGTCATACAATTTCCAGTTTAGTGAGTGAATGCGAAGAATCATTTGCTTTAGGAATCCGTGCGGTTGCCCTTTTCCCAGTAGTTCCTGTTGAACGCAAGGACGATAGAGGAACTGAGGCGTTGAATCCGGATTGCCTGATCTTGCGGGCTGTGAGGCGACTAAAGAGTGCATTGCCAGAACTTGTGGTGGTCGCTGACGTTGCGTTGGACCCTTATACCTCTTCAGGTCACGACGGTGTTCTAAATGAACAGGGAACCGATGTGGACAATGATGCCACGGTGGACATTTTGGCGAAAATGTCAGTCGTTCAGGCAGAAGCAGGTGTTGATTGGGTTGCCCCTTCAGATATGATGGACGGTCGGGTGAAAGCAATTCGTAAGGCTTTGGATTCCGCTGGACATTCGCACGTTTCCATAATGGCTTATTCAGCAAAATATGCTTCGGCATTTTATGGTCCTTTTCGGGAGGCAGTAGGTAGTCAACAGGCATCCGGACAATCATATCTCGACAAAAAAACCTACCAACTTAATCCGGCTAATATCCGTGAATCTATGATCGAGGCGAGCTTGGATATTGAGGAAGGTGCTGATATCTTAATGGTGAAACCGGCCGGAGCTTATTTGGATATCCTTTGCAGATTGCGGGAGAAGACAAAATTGCCGCTGGCTGCCTATCAGGTATCTGGGGAGTATGCTCAAATTCATGCAGCTGCACAACAGGGATGGTTGGATTTACAGGCGGTTCGTGACGAGTCGCTACTGGCAATCAAACGGGCAGGTGCGGATTTGATTCTGACTTACTTCGCCAAGGATGTTGCACGTGAGTTAGGCTAGTTTTTTTCCATAATCAGCGTTAATGGAGTGCTTACACTGAGTCCGGCTTCACTCTGTAATTCGTAGGCTGCGAGGTTGATTGCATCCCGTGCTGCAAGGAGTTTTTGGGGGTTTTTTAAAGCGTATGATATTCTCCAGCGTGCGGCATGGTCTTCGTTTTCCTTTAGGGCAATGGAAGGTTGTGTATCTTGGTCTAACCCGGCCCCAGATTTAAGGGCTTTATCAAAAACTTTTTGCAAAAATTTACGAATCTTTTCGGAGTCGGTGCCATATCCAATTTTAAAATCAACATAATCACGGAAAGGACCGCCGGGATTTTCCTTGTACAAATCCACACGGTTTTTCAGAAGGCTGGAATTGGGAATTTCAATATCATGACTCCTTACTAAATCACGGATGCTGGTTTGAAGCCCTCGAATTTCCAGAATAATCCCGAGAACGTTTTCTGATGGAATTGACACAACGTCACCGCGTTGCAGGCGTTCCCCGCTGATAAGGAGAATGCCACTGAGAAAATCGCGCAGCCAATAGTCCTTGGTGGTAAAGATTAGTAAAGCGAGAAACCCAATAACTCCTGTCGTTTGTAAAGAGCTGGTGAGTCCCCAAATATTGATCAGGACAATCAGCATACTTATTAGAATTACTCCACAGGCAACCAGCTCAAGGGTGCGTGAGGTGGAGGTTTCTACTTTTCGGGTAAAGCCCATTACAGTAACGGCTTTTCCATAGCGCGATAGAAGCAATACTTCGGCCAAATGGATAAGCAGGTAGGTGAGCAGCAAGGTCAGACTGGTTTGGCTAATTTGATCTGCAGGGAAACGATCATCCTTGATGATCAATGAAACCATAAACGTGATAAATACCGTAAAGTTGAAACCGTGCAGTATACGAAGTCGGGTTCGCATTTTAACTTCGTCCTTAATTTCGCCGTAGTGAGAGGCGATAGTCTTGGAGAACAGGAAAACCAGAGCGTTTACCGCAAAGGTGAAGTACTCCAACGCAGTTACATGCTGAAGTCTTGGAATTATGGTTTCGTTCCAAATATCCATGACTAGGAACATGGTTTACTCACATGGTTCCTCGTGTTCGGGTAGGCTGAAAGGATTCGATGAGTCGGTTTACACGATCTCTTTCTGCTTCAGTAAGAGACTCTCCGCAGGTCTTGATGGCTTTTTGGAGTTGGGCTTTCTCTTGCTCGGGATTTTCTCCTTCACCAGCAGCGTCGTATTCGAGGTATTTGGCAGCCAGACTATACCACCGGTAAGCTTCACTCAAATTTTTTTCCACCCCAAGTCCTCGAAAATACAGTTGCGCTAGATTTTGTTGCGCCGACCCTATTCCTTGTTCGGCACTTAACCGGTACCAGTTGGCGGCTTTCTTTAAATCCACATTTGTGCCCAGACCTTTTTCAAGCGCGTAAGCATAAGAGAACCGAGCTAGTGCATCTCCTGCTTCAGCGCCTGCATGATACCATTTTGCCGCCATTGCGTAATCCTGCTTAATGCCGCCTTTGCCACTTTCATGTAAAGCGCCAGCGTGATACATGGCTTTGGCATAACCGGGAATAATGATTTTTTCTCCGGTTTTAAGCTTATCAACGTCCATCTTTGGGTTTAGTGCATTAATGTCGATTATTAGGACATTGTAGCGGTCGGCAATATCTATAAGTGTTTGGTTTGGCTCCACAACATGATTGGTTTGAGTGGCTGATGCCTCATACCAATGGAGGGCTTTAATTAAATCTTTCTCCCCCTCCAAGCCCTCCTGATAAGCCCGACCTTTATTGTATTGGCTAACCCGGTTTCCCCAGCCAGCGGTGACTTCACGATGGGGGGTAAAGGAAGAATCGCCACAAGCTGCAATCAACATTAGTATCAACCCTAGCCCCAAGTCCCTTGGTCTCATGTCTTGTACCATAACTGATCTGATCTCTTGCGGCAAGATTTCACCGATCCCTTCAGATCAGGATTAATACAATCTTGCGATTTTTTTATAATAGATTAGCCTTAATAGAAGAGCTTCCAGCCTATGCAGACTCCATCATTCTTTTCCCGTGCGAAGGGCACTTTGAAAAATCCTCTCTCCAAGGCGGTTGATTCAATGCGCGAGGTGGTGGCGCATCATGCCGGTGAATCCGATGAGCAAAAGTTGCTTGAGAATATGCTTCAGCTCTTCGTATTTGTGTTACGCGCCGATGGTTCCATTTCCTCCATGGAACAACAGGCGGTGACGACCTTGGTTCGTGATAATTACGGCGAAGCGGCAGCAAACAAGCTGCAGCAAATGATCGCCGAAGAAAAAGACCCTGATCTTAATGAGGTATGTAAGGGATTGGAGAGCCTGACGCCTGAAGAAAAGCAGGCTCTTTTACGTGCTTTATTTATTTCCTCTTTTGCAGATAACGAATTTGAACAACCCGAACAAGACTGTTTACGAAAGATTGCGCGCGAAATGGGTATTTCAGATGAAATATTTAAACGCGAGGAGGAAGCGGCACTGGAGGAGCACAATCGCAGAATGAAATTGATGCGCAGCAGCGCAGGCTTGATCGCTTCAGTGGTGATAATTGGGCTTTTTGTGCTGACGGCTACTTTTCTCAAGGCAGTGTTGTTTGGTTTGATTCTCGCCTATTTCTTTTTGCCTCTACAACAGCGCTACACCCAGAGTTTTCTTGAGAATGGTTTGATTGCCGGTTTTTTTCGCTTGGTGAAGGCCATATTGGTTAAACCGGTCGTGTTTGTGATGGATACAGTCAGCGGCTTTTTTCGAAAGCAGCCCAAGCCAGAGCCTCCGCCGGAAACGGAGGAGGAAAAACTTAAAGTGGCTATTAGCCGTGCCTGTAATGCGACTGTTCTTTCGGTGGTCCTTTCGATGGTACTCATCTTGACAGGATTAGGTGTGGTAACTGTGAGTGTACGTCCGGAAAAAATAGATTCAGATCAGGTGCGTATCCAGTTACTTACTTTGACCAAGAAGGTTGAAGGTGTCGATTTCCTGAAGAAAGACGTAAAGAAACTTCAGGTACAACTCGCGCAGCCGGATGTTTTCGCAAAATGGAGGGCTCAAGTTATGGATCGAATTGGCTCAGATGAGAATACGAAAAAGTCGGTGATGGGTGGGGTTTCCAAAGTGCTGGGGTTTGTATTTTCAGTTTTGGGTTCGATTGCCAATTTTGCCCTGAATACGTTACTCGCAATTTTCTTTTTCTCTTTTTTTCTGGGTAAAATGGCAGCTTATCACCGCAAACAGGAAGAAGATGTCAAGGAGGGGGATTACTTGGTGCAAAGTCTTTTTGAAACCTCGTGGTTACCAACCACCA
>CACDBG010000002.1 GCA_902551155.1 uncultured Verrucomicrobiota bacterium
TCAAAGTTCACAAGAACCAATCAGGGCAAAGCATGAGGCGGCTCAAAAGCAGTCAAAGGGCAATGAAAATTTAGAGGATCAATTTAGTCTAGTGCCAGGTCCGGTTATTCCCGCGCCGCCGCAAAGTAAGCTAGGGCCTGATAATTGGCTGAGTTTCAGCGGACTGCTTCTATTGTTATTATTTCTCGGCCTTAGTGCTTATGCAGGATATGAAATAGCTCTCTTCCGCCATCAGCCGGCGAAATTGGTTTGCGTTCTCTCTGCACTTTTTCCAGTAATAATTCCACTTGTCGTGTTTTTCTTGCCTGATCCTGCTGAAGCTAAAGCTGAGGCAATAGCTCAGGAAAATGATCGATACATTATCCACCCAACACCTTCCTCACGTAATGACCCAACGCTTACTGAGTTTTCTGAGAATGAGACACAGATATCTGAAAGTGTGGTCGATGCAGTAAGCGCCAGTAATCCCGTTGCTGTTGAAAGCTATGGCTCCGGTAAAACTCATTTTAGTGACCGTTTTTTTTCGGATCATCTTAGTCGTTTTTATCTGTCAGCTCCCGGTGAAGGTGAAACGCTTTGCATAAAAATTGCTGGGGCCTCAATACCTGTACATCATATATCTGCCCTAGAGCCAGAAAGTTTGAATGTTGTGTATGCTTTTGAAGGGGAGTGGTTGGAGCAAACGATTGAATATAGTAAAATTGAAGAAGTGCGTGTTCAGGCTTTAACTAAATCATGAGTAAAATTAAATCAGTATTACTATTCGGGGCACCGGGTGCAGGCAAGGGAACGCAAGGGAGGATTCTTGAGCGTATTCCAAATTGGTATTACTTTGCTAGTGGTGATGCCTTTAGGAACCTGAGGCCGGAAGATGAACTAGGGAAAACATTTCTGGAATACTCGAGTAAAGGGGAATTAGTGCCAGATGAATTTACCATTACCCTTTGGCAGAAAAAAATGGAAAGCGCTACGGTTAAGGGTAGTTTTCAGCCTGAACATGACGTGCTTCTATTGGATGGGATTCCTCGAAACGCCCATCAGGTTGAGATGATGGAGGAGCATATAGAAATTATGGCATTATTGCACCTTGCCTGCCGTGATCAGCAGAAGATGATTGATCGTATACAAAGAAGAGCTCTCATAGAAAGTAGACTTGATGATGCAAATTTGGAGGTAATTAAGCACAGATTTGAAACCTATGAGGAAGAAACACGATCTGTTGTAGATCGAGTGCCTGATAAGCTAGTTCACCGAATTAATGCTGACCAATCTCCTATTTGTGTGCTCAAGGATATTCTTGAGGTTTTGGCAACTCTGTCGGTGTATTCACCATGAGTCTTAGGGTTGCCTATATGGGCACGCCGCAGATTGCGTGCCCCTCATTAGAGGCGCTAACTCAAATTGATGGCTACGATGTAGTTGGGGTATTCACGCAGCCTGATAGGCCTACAGGTAGGGGCAAGAAGATTCAATCTTCCGCGATTAAGCATCTTGCGCAAAGCCTAGGGCTGAATATTTTTCAGCCCATAAGTCTCAAAGGTTCCGCAATTGAGCAAACAATTAGATCCCTAGATTTGGATTTAATCGTAGTAATGGCTTACGGACGGATTCTTCCTCAGAAAATTTTAGACCTATCCAAGTTTGGTGCATTAAATATCCATGCCTCAATCCTTCCAAGGCACCGTGGTGCAGCACCAATCCAATGGGCGATTATCGAGGGAGATAATGAAACTGGTGTTAGCCTAATGAAGATGGACGCAGGAATGGATACTGGAGATGTGGTCTCAACAATGGCTATACCGATTGAGGAGACTGATTCGACCGTTGAATTGACTAAAAAGATTTCTCAATTGGGTGCATCAATATTAGCACGGGATATATCAAAATATATTTCAGGTAAATTAATTCCGCAAAGGCAAAATGAATCACTTGCAACTTATGCAAGTAAAATTGACAAAGAGAATGGGTTGATAGATTGGACGATGAGTGCCGGGCGCATCCATCGCAGATTGAGGGCGTTCAATCCTTGGCCGAGTATCTATACTCATTTACCAAATGATAGTAATCACACAATTAAAATTGCTTGCGCTGAAGTTGTTGATTTGAAAGGAAATCCAGGAAGCGTAATCCATTTGGGCAAAAATGGAATAGTAATTGGGTGTGGTAAAAAATCACTTCTTGTAACTCAGGTTCAAAGGCAGGGGGCAAAGCAATTACCAGTATCAGAGTTTTTGAATGGTTACCCTTTGGCTATTGGCGATATTTTTGGCTAATTCATATTTTCCATTATAATTGACAGTACTGATCTGGTCATTAAATTAAACAATTAATTTAAACAAACGTTTGATTTCATGGGGCAACAAACCACAAAAAAAAGGATAATGGATGTAGCTGAACAGTTGTTTGCTACACGCGGGGTGTCTGGTACGTCTATTAGGAACATTACAAGTCGAGCCAAGGTGAATTTGGCAGCTGTTCATTATCATTTTGGGAGTAAGGAGTCTGTTCTAGAGGCGGTTGTGTCCCGAAGGTTAGTTCCCTTGACTGCTGAAAGATCGGCGCTTTTGGATGAGTATGAAAGGCAATCGAAGGGCGAAGCGGTAGAATTGCCAAAAATTATTGAAGCGCTGGTTGGTCCTGCATTGAGGCTGAGTCGAAGTTCTGAGAAAGGGGGAGAGTATTTTATGAGGCTGCTTGGCAGGTTGGTCATGGAGCCTGATGCTAAAATTCAGAGAATATTGACTGACCACTTTCGGTTGTCTTTGGAAAAATTTAAGCCCCCGCTTGAAAAAGCTTTACCGCACTTAAAGCCCGCGGATTTTTTCTGGCGTGTTCATTTTTTAGTGGGAGCGATGGTTCATACGATGGCTGATTCGGAACGGATTCAAATTGTTTCAGATGGTATATGCAATCCTGACGATACGGAGGGCACCGTCAAACGGTTGGTTTCATTTATCTCGGCCGGAATGGAGGCAGATACATGAAAGTCATAATGTATTTACTAGGTTTGTGTGTGGTTCTCTTTTTTGTAGGGTGCCAAACTGAAGGCAGGCCAAGTTCACGGAGTGGGTTTAATATACCGGCTCAGTGGCGTTCTTCTGTTAACAGCACTAATTCGGTTTTGGCTCGCTGGTGGCTGCAATTTAATAATCCGAACCTAAATGCACTCGTTGAGGAAGGGCTTTCAAATAATCTGGATATTCAGATAGCTCATAAAAGAATGGAGCTGGCAAGGGTGCAGGCTCGTATGGTTGATTTTTCATCGCGGCCTAGGCTCAATGCGTCAATTAATGGGGAAAAGCGTCGAAGTAATTATATTGGCCTGCCCTTTGGCGATGGGGGCGTAATAAAATCCAGAACTGAAAATTATGGTTCTAACCTTAGTGTCAATTGGGAGGTCGACTTGTGGGGTCGCATTCGTAACGCCAAAAATGCTGCCAAAATGGATGTTTATGCTACGGATTTAGATAGTAAGGCTGCTGCACATTCTCTGATCGGCCAGGTGGTAAAGGTTTGGTTCTCTTTAGGGGAGGCGAGTGAGTTAGTTGAGCTTTTGAGGGAGCAGATTGACATAGCGAAACTTGCCTTAGAACAAGTTGAGATAAGATATAAACTAGGTAACGCGTCTACGGCTGAACTAAAGCGGTCTGAAGCCAATGTTGCGCAATATGAGTCCCGTTTGAGTGATGTGTCCAGTTCGATAGTGCGTAATTCACGAACTCTTGAGCTTTTGCTGGGGCGTAACACAGGAGATAAGGTGCTTCATAGGGATAAGCTACCTGTTTCTCTTGCTGATATTCCAGTAGGGTTGCCTTCAGGGGTTTTAGAGCGCAGACCTGATATAGCTGCCTCAATTATTCGCATTAGGGCTGCTGAGTTACGTGTTGCTGAAGCTCAATCAAGCTTGTTGCCACAGCTTTCGCTGACTGGCAGTGCAGGTGCTTCTAGTAATCAGTTAAAGGACTTACTCGACGGAAACTTTTTAGTTTGGGCTTTAGGCGGCAATCTCGCGCAAAGTATTTTATTGCCTGATGAGCGAAAGACGCGTGTCTTAGAGAGGGAGGTATATGCTGAAAAATTCCTGCTCGAACATCGTGCCATTGTCCTTCAGGCGCTAAGTGAAGTTGAGCAAGCACTAGAGGTCGGAGTTTATTTTAATCGTCAGTTAAGCAAGTCGCTAGAGGCTGCCACCAAGTATGGTGAACTCATCGAGATATATAAGGCAAGACATGCCAATGGGGTTGGAAGCTTGAGAGACCTGTTGGAGGCGCAAAGGCTTTATGTTGATTCTAAAATGAATTGGGTTCGCTTGAAAAAGTATCAAATAGATAACCGGGTTAATCTTCATCTGGCTTTGGGGGGAGGTTTTGAATTTAAGGGAGGTGTCAATGAGGCGAATACTACAGATTAGTTTACCAGTAATATTTTTATGCGGTGGGATCTTCGGGGCTCATTGGTTGTTGACGCATCGTAATAAAATTTTACCGGAGCCAACGGAACAATTTAGGCCTGTGGTTGAGGTAGTTTCGATTAGTTCGGTGACCTATGCACCGCAGATTCTTTCACAGGGAGTAGCAGCATCTAGAAGAACAATAAAATTTCATCCTGAAATAAGCGGAAAGATTTCTTCTTTATCTCCCGGCTTGGTCCCGGGGGCGGTTGTTAAAGAAGGTGAAAAACTATATGAAATTGATGATCAGGATTATCGCCTTGCTTTGATTAAGGCAGACTCAGAAATCGCCACTGCTAACACGGCTATTACTAACGCTTTTGCGAAAATTGCATCCTCAGAGTCCAATGTGGCTCAAGCGGAAGCGATGTTGATTAGAGAGCAAGCGGAGTCTCTAGCGGCAAGGAGAGAGTGGGAGCTCTTGGGTAATGCGGGAGAACCGCCTGACTTACTAATTAGGAAGCCACAAATCAAGGAAGCTGAAGCTTCTTTGGTTTCTGCAAAAGCAATGGTGGAGTCGTCGATTATCGCCTTAAGTAGTGTGAAAGCATCGCTAACCGCAGCAAAAGCGGTAAGAGATTTGGCTTTGTTGAACATTTCTAGATGTCGTGCAACCGCTCCCTTTGGCTGTAGAGTTGAAGCGGTGTATGTTGACAAAGGATCCTATGTTGCGCCTTCAACCCAAACCTTGGTTCTTCAGCGTATTGATTATTGCGAAGTCGAAGTGCCGCTATCTATTGAAGAGTTCGGCTTTTTAGGGATTAAAAATTCTTCTGTGTCAGGGGCAAAGTTAAGGGCGTTGGGTGAAGTAGTATTAACATCTGGAGAAAGTCAATGGGGTGGGTATTTGTCAAGGATCAATGGAAATGTAGACCCATTGACCCAGACAATTAGCGTCGTGGTAAGAGTGGATGAGCCTTATAAAGTGAATCAAGTCCCACTCCGGTTTGGCTTGCGCCTTAAAGCTATAATTCAAGGTGTTCCCATTGAGAACATAGTTAAGCTGCCGGAAATAGCATTACGCCGAGAAGGGCATGTTTATATTTATACTGAAGGAAGACTCCGTTTGAAAAAAGTGGAACTAATAAGGCGTGAACAGGGCTATGTATATGTTCGCGGGTTGAAAAGTGACGTACAAGTTTGTGTCACCCAGCTTGATTCTTTCATAGAAAACATGCCGGTGATATTAGCTGAAAGATAGTCATGAATCAGATAGTTGATTGGTTTGCCAGAAACGCTGTTGCGGCAAATCTTGTGGCTGCATTTATCATTGTTTCTGGTCTAGCGGCTATTCCCAACATAAAGCAGGAAGTTTTTCCAGAATTTGATTCCGATCATGTTACGATCGAGGTGCCGTTTCCGGGTTCTACGCCTAACGAAGTTGAGGAAATGATTTGCGCTCGAGTTGAGCAGGCGGTGCAAGGGCTTTCGGGGATTAAGCGGATTCGCTCCACTGCTGCTGAGAATGTAGGGTTAATATTCATCGAGCTACTGCCGCAAACAGATTCGGAGGCTTTCCTAGATAAAGCTAAAGCGAGGGTAGATGCCATTGAAACATTCCCTGAAGAAGCTAAAAAACCCGTCATTTCAAATTTCATCATTCGCAAACAAGTTATTAATATAGCTGTTTACGGGGAAGTTGGAGAGCTACCTCTGAAGCGGGCAGCCGAGAGGGTGCGTGACGAGTTGTTGGCTTTACCTGAGATTTCTCAAGTTGAACTGGTTAATGTTCGCCCATATGAGGTTTCTATTGAACTACGCGAAGAAGACTTACGTTTATATGGTCTTACTTTTGATGAAGTGGCTTATGCTGTTCGGCGTAGTTCATTAAATCTGCCGGGTGGGTCTATAAAAACACAAGGGGGGGAAATACTTCTCCGTTCAAATACCCAAGCCTACAGCGAAAATGATTTTAAAAGAATTCCTCTGAGGTCCAAATTAGATGGTTCGAGCCTTGCTCTTGGGGATGTTGCCGAAATCACCAACGGGTTTGCAGACATCGATTCGAGCTCTGAATTTGATGGTAAGCCAACTGCATTAGTCAGGGTTTTTAGAGTGGGTAAGCAAAGTGCAATCGAAATATCCACTGCGGCCAAGAATTACGTAAAGAATGCGCAGCCCAGCATGCCAGTCGGAGTGTCTATTGAGACTTGGCAGGATGACTCTAGTTATTTAAAGGGGCGCCTTGATCTTTTATACCGGAACGGGAAAGCAGGCCTGGTGCTTGTCTTCTTTATTCTAGCGCTTTTTTTGCGGTTTCGATTGGCCATATGGGTTACCTTTGGGATTCCAGTCTCTTTTCTCGGGACGCTTTGGTTGATGCCTTATATGGACGTATCAATCAGTCTTATAAGTCTTTTTGGTTTTATTGTTGTTTTGGGTATTGTTGTAGATGACGCCATTGTAATGGGTGAAAACATTTACACCCATCAGCAGAAGAACGGGCCCGGAATTAAAAATACGATCATAGGGGCCAAAGAGGTGGCGCGGCCGGTTGTTTTTGGTGTTCTTACGACAATCGCAGCCTTCTATCCTCTCATAGCGATAGAAGGAAACATTGGGAAAGTTCTTCGCTATATACCTTTGATAGTGATCCCCACACTGTTTTTTTCTTTGATTGAGTGTATTGTGATTCTTCCGGCGCACTTAAGAAATTTACCCAAAAACGAAACATCAGAAAAACTGTGGGGATGGTCTCGTTTTCAGCAATGGTTTTCTAATGGGGCAGAACAATTTGCCTTGAAGATATACCAGCCCATATTGGGATTTTGTCTAAGGTTTCGTTATGCAGTGGTGTGCTTGGGTATATCTACTCTATTAATCGTTTTGGCTGGATATGCGGGGGGGGCATTTTCGGTTTACTTTTTTTCCCTCTGTGGAAGGTGATAATGTAGCCGCATGGGTTACTTATCCCAGGGGGGTTCCCGTTGAGAAAACCCGAAACGCGGTTGATAAAATTTTGGCCGCCTCTGAGCAGTTGCAGCGGGAAATAGCCAATAATAAAGGGGATACAAACATAATTCTGCATTCACTTGCTAGTGTAGGGGAGCAGCCTTTTAGGAGGGAGGCAGAGCAAGCTGGAGGAAATTATGGATCTAGTCATAGAGGGGCCCACAAAGGGGAGGTGCACCTTGAGGTGTCGCCTTCTGAGATGCGAACCATAAGTAGTGAGCAAATAGCTAGGCGCTGGAGGGAGATTGCCGGTGAGTTCCCTGGCGCTATTGAAGTAGGTTTCAGCGCAAGTATATTTTCTGCGGGGAAACCGATTAATATAAGACTAAGCGGTCCCGACATGACCAAGCTGCAAGCGGCTGCAGTGGAGCTCAAATCACAACTCAAATTAATTAATGGAGTTGAGGATATAAGTGACTCTTTCCGGATAGGAAAAGAGGAGATAAATCTCAAATTAAATCAACAGGGGCAAGCATTAGGACTTAGTCAGAGTGATTTGGCGAGACAGGTGAGACAGGCGTTTTTCGGAGAAGAGGCTCAGCGCATACAGCGTAACAGAGACGACGTTAAGGTTATGATTAGATACCCACAGGAAAATCGTCAGTCCCTGCAAAATCTTTACGATCTACGCATTAGAACCCCTGAAGGCGGCGAAGTCCCGATAAAACAGATTGCAACAATAGAAAAGGGCGTGGGTTACGCTGCGATCACCAGGGTTGACGGGCGACGTTCAGTGAATATTACAGCAGATGTAGACACTCAAAAGGTTCAATCAAATGCAATTATTTACCGTTTAAGAAATGAGGAATTGCCAAATTTATTGAGCAAATATCCCGGGGTTCAGTATGGCTTTGAAGGTGATCGCCAGGAACAGGAAGTAGCATTATCAAGTATGCTTCGCTCTTATTTGGTTGCAATGGTGATTATCTATGGATTGTTAGCGATTCCTTTTGGCTCATATATTCAGCCACTTATCGTAATGTGCGCCATTCCATTTGGCTTAATTGGTGCAGTTGCCGGCCATTTGATAATGGGCATGGACCTTACTATTTTATCTATGTTTGGCGTTGTTGCTCTTACAGGTGTTGTAGTCAATGACAGTTTGGTAATGGTGGATTATGTTAACCGTAAAAGGGGTATTCACAGAAACTTGATTGATGCTGTTAGAATTAGTGGTGTTGCACGTTTTAGGGCGATTTTACTCACTTCATTGACAACCTTCGCCGGATTGGCCCCGTTGATATTTTTTGAAAAAAGTGTGCAGGCTCAGTTCCTTGTCCCTATGGCTGTTTCTCTGGCGTTCGGGGTTATTTTTGCTACTGTTGTGACCTTAGTTATAGTTCCATCAGGATATGTGATTTTAGAGGACTTTAGGTCATTATGGGGCTGGCTTTATGGAAAACAAGCTGCTCCAGCAAACCTCCAAGAAGGTGATAAGCAAATTGAAAAAAATTCGTAATATTTAAGGCAATTATTCTTTATTGCCTGCCTCTACAAAGTTAGGTTCGCGCTCTTTGCTATGGCAAAAAAGACATCATTACTTGTCATTTTTTTGACAGTCTTTATCGACCTTGTTGGCTTTGGTATAGTCTTACCTATACTTCCTTTATACATTAAAGAACTGGGTGCCTCCGGTTTAATGGCAGGAGCAATAGTAGCATCTTACTCATTAATGCAGGCCATCTTTTCTCCTTTTTGGGGAGGGCTAAGTGACCGAATAGGAAGGCGCCCCGTGCTATTGTTAAGTACTGCAGGTGCCTGTATTTCATATTCTGTTTTTGCCTTGGGGTGTATTAATCAATCAATATTATTGCTACTTTTATCTCGAGTCGCAGCTGGAATATGCGGGGCAAATTTATCTGTTGCTAGTGCTTATATCGCTGACATAACACCTCCAGAAGATCGGTCACAGCGGATGGGGCTTATAGGAATGGCTTTTGGGCTGGGTTTTATCTTAGGCCCTGTTTTAGGGGCTTTGGGCATGACCTATTTTGGAGTTTCTGGCCCGGGTTGGTTAGCTGCCGGGGTCTGTGGGTTTAATCTCATTTTGGCGTTTTTTATTCTGGGAGAAAGTCGAAAACCCGATTCTGATCCGGTGGAACCACCGCCAAGATTGGGGCAAATGAGGCGGGTTTTGATGCACCCTCAGTTGCGTGGTTTGATAGGGGTATTTTTTATGGCAACATTTTGCTTTACGTGTTTTGAGTCTACTTTTGCTGTGTTATTCGCTGGAACCAAGGATTCGCCAGGTAATTATACGTTTTCAAGTCCGATTAATTTAAAGGAAGGAGAACGAATGCGAAGTGAGATTTATGATGGCCTTGAAATAAGAAAAGGTGAACCGATCGCTATTACAACTGAGGGGGATAGCATAAAGGCCTCTTCCACAGGGCGGGTTGAGCAACTTAAAAATGGTGGGTGGATAATCGATAATACCAAAACTAAAGCATATTGGTTAATGGCTTTTTGTGGTATTATCGGGGCAATAGTTCAAGGTGGGTTCATTGGGCCTTTGGTGAAAGTAGCAGGAGAAAAAATATTGATCATCAGCGGCCTTTTTTTCGTAGGATTGAGTTTATCTTTTATTCCTTATTGCAATGATAATACCGGACTGCCCTTACTTATTATAGTCTTGAGTATTTTTGCTATTGGTTCGGGTGTTTATCGTGCTCCAACTTTTGGGCTTATATCTCTCAATGCCTCAGATTCTCAACAAGGTGAAGTTATGGGCGTAACACAGAGTATAGGCAGTTTGGCTCGCATAATTGGCCCGTTGTTTGCCTTAGGGTTTATGGATATTAAGCCTGAGTTGCCATATTTAATTTGCTCTGGGATTGCAATTATAACGGCTCTTTTTGGATTTAAGTTCATCGGCTCGACTAATAATTCAGCTTCTCCATAAAAGTTGATGTTAAATAATATAATTTTCGACTGGTCGGGAACTCTTGTAGACGATTTGGAGGCAGTTCGGGTATCGACCAATTATGCACTTTCCAAAGAAGGATTTCCTAAAATGACAATGAGTCAGTTTCGTTCTGAATTCAGCCTGCCTTTTGACGCGTTTTATCGCCGGGTTGCTCCGAGCGTTACGTTGGAAAATATAGATAAATGGTATAGGGAAAAGTTTGTTGAAGAGCAGAAAAAGATAAGACCTTTGCCGTACGCGGAATTGTTCTGTGATTTTTGTAGAGAAAAGGGCATAAAAACTTTTTTGCTTAGCACCGTTAATGCTGACCACTATCAAGAACAGTCCAAAAAAATACGATTTAATTTCGATAAGGAGTATGTCGGAGTGATGGACAAACGAAAGAAGATCGCTGGCATTCTGAATGATAATCAACTATGCCCACAGGAGACGATTTTTATTGGGGATATGCAGCACGACATAGAAACTGCAAAGATAGGAAAAATTGGATCATGTGCGGTGCTTACAGGATATAACAAGCGAGGCCAGCTTGAGAAGGTGAGGCCCGATATGATCGTCGATAACCTTCGGCAGTTAAAACAAGTCATTGAAGAGGCTGGCTTTAAATGGCCTCCCAGATAATCTATGAGCGTTAGTGACATTATTACTATTTCTGACATGGAGGTCTACTGTCGTATTGGAGTTCCTCATGAAGAACGATTGCAAGACCAACGATTATTAATCACTTTGAAGTTGGAATATAACTTCAAAGGAGCATCAGCAAAAGATGACATAGGCCAAACGATTGATTATCACGCGGTATATTTACTGGTGAAGAGTATTTGTTCAGCCGGAGAACGAAAGTTGATCGAAACCTTAGCTGAAGACATAGCTTCAAGTATTTTGCATGATTTTGATGCTCGGTGCGTTCGGGTAAAAATTAAGAAATTTATTCTTCCTGAAACAAATTATACGGCTGTAGAGATAGAACGCTCTCATGGCGCATAAATTGTTAAAAAGATCACTGGTTTTCATCTAATTATAATATAAAACACTAAATTTAAGGTCAAAATAGGGTCTTTTAACTTGCCGCGAGTGTCATATAGCTGTTAATAACTCGCTCCCATGGCCTCAATTGGACGTTTTCAAAAGGGTGAGGATATATTCTATGCAAAGGTGGTCGACGGAAAGCTTTACAAGCTGAAAGGGGATGTTTTTGGGTCCCCATCTTTTGTGAAAAAGCCCGTTAGCCCGACGAAAGGTATACGGACTCTAGTTCCGGTCACGCCCAGCAAGATCATTGCTGTTGGGTTAAATTATGCAGATCACGCTCGCGAATCGAATCTTACGCCCCCCGACCAGCCATTATTCTGGCTTAAATCCCCTGCTTCTCTCATTCCTGATGGAGGAAAGATTGAGTTGCCATTTCCAGAGCATAGAAACGATTTTGAAGCTGAGCTGGCTATTGTGATAGGTAGGAAAATACGGAATGTTTCACCTCAAGCAGCCGGTCGCTATATTTATGGTTATACAGCTGCTCAAGACATTAGCGATCGAGATATTCAGCAAAGCGAAAGCCAATGGGCTCGTGCCAAGAGTTTTGATACATTCACCCCGCTTGGTCCGTACATTGAGACTAAAATTGATCCCCAAGACCTCACTATTCAGTTGTTTCAAAATGGGCAGTTGCGACAGAATTCGCACACGAGTCAGATGATCTTTTCTTGCGCAGAGCTTGTTAGTTTTGTTTCTACGAACATGACGCTTCTCCCTGGGGATATTATTCTGACTGGAACACCCAGTGGGGTAGCCCCAATCGAGAGCGGAGATCGACTAGAGGTGCGCATAGGCCAAATGCAGGCTTTATGCAATGCGGTGAAGTAATCTTTACCTTCGATAATTACATCGTTAAAGCTACCGAAGTTCATGCGCTGGAGTAACACGTTTATACCTACCCTTAAGGAAGCGCCGGCCGAAGCTGAAATTGTATCACACCAGCTACTGCTTAGGGCCGGATTAGCACGTAAGTTAGCAGGAGGGCTTTACACGTTTTTACCGGCCGGAATTAAGGTTCTACAAAAGATTGAAGCAATAGTACGCGAGGAAATGAATAAAGCAGGGGGGCTCGAGGTTTTGATGCCTGCCGTGCAGCCGCCTGAAATTTGGAAAGCAAGTGGACGCTATGAACATGCAGCGGACGTACTGTTTAAGGTTTCAGATAGTAAAGGCAGAGAGTGGCTTCTGGGTCCTACTCATGAAGAAGTTATTGCATCAATAGCTTCAACTGAAATCAGTTCTTACCGGCAATTGCCTGTTAATTTCTACCAAATTCAAACGAAATTTAGGGATGAAATACGGCCACGTTTTGGGCTTATGCGTGCCCGGGAGTTCATCATGAAAGATGCCTACAGTTTTGATGTTTCGGATGGGGATGCTTTGGTTAGTTATCAAAAAATGTATGATGCCTACGTTCGGATTTTTGACCGTTGTGGGCTTCATGCGTTCCCTGTAGAGGCTGACACGGGCGTTATGGGTGGGTCGCATTCTCATGAATTCATGGTTCCAGCTGAAAATGGTGAGAGCGAGGTTGTTTATACAGAAGACGGATCTTATAGTGCGAATCTGGAAAAAGCAGTTTCAGCTGGCCCTTGTTCTTCAACTCCTAATAAATGCACCGGTTCCCCGGAAGAATTTGAAACCCCTAGGGTTAAAACCATTGAGGATTTGACTAAGCCTCCTTTCAACGTGCCGGCAATGCTGCAAATAAAGACGCTTGTTTTTATTACCGAAAAGGAGCCGGTAATCGTCCTGTTGCGTGGCGACGATGAGGCCAATGAGGCAAAGTTAGCCGTAGCCTTTAGGACTCCCATCTACAGGACTGCTGAACCTGATGAAATTAAAGATGTGCTAGGGGCTAGTCCGGGTAGTTTGGGACCGCTCGGCATAAAGGGCGTAAAAGTTTTTGCTGACAACCAGCTTGAAGAAGCTGCTGGGATGGTAGCCGGCGCTAATAAGGATGGTTTTCACAAAAGAAATATTAACGTTAAAAGAGATTTGCAGGGGCTTGTTTTCTCAGATCTCCGTGCGGTAAGAGAAGGAGAACTAACCAGCGACGGACAGCCCGTAAAAATTAAAAGGTCTATTGAGGTGGGTCATGTATTCAAGCTGGGAACCAAGTATTGTAAAGCGCTTGATGCAAGCTTTCTCGATGAAAGTGGAAAAAAGCAATTTCCAGTCATGGGTTGCTATGGGCTGGGTGTTACACGGACTCTGCAAGCAATTATAGAATGTAGTCATGATGAAAATGGAATTATGTGGCCTATGGCCATTGCTCCTTGGCAAATTTGTATTACTGCACTTGATATTGAGCCGGATGGGCCGGTAATGAAATCAGCCGGTGAAATTTATGGCCAACTCTTGGATTTAGGGTTCGATGTCATACTTGATGATCGGGATCTTCGTCCTGGTATTAAATTCAAGGATTCTGAGTTGATTGGTTTTCCATTACGCGTGGGTATAGGCTCTAAATCTCTTAAAGATGGTAATGTTGAGATTTTTGTGCGCGCCAGTGGCGAGAAAATAACTGTTCCTGTGGATCAGGCAGCTTCTAGAATAAAGGCCATTTTGGCCTAATGTTTAAACTACTAAAATCTGATACTCATTCTCGGGCGCGGCTCGGCGCTCTTATGACGGCGCACGGCATGGTGGAAACGCCGGTATTTATGCCAGTGGGCACGAGGGCCACCGTCAAGACACTCGATAATGCAGACCTTCAAAACATTGGAGTGAGAACTATTCTTGGTAATACCTACCACTTAAATCTTCGGCCGGGAATGGATGTGGTTCGTGCGGCAGGTGGTTTGCATTCGTTCATGAGCTGGGATGGCCCGATATTAACTGATAGTGGAGGGTTCCAGATATTTAGTTTGTCCAAGATTGCCAAAATCCGGGAAGATGGGGTGGAATTTAAATCACACATTGATGGAAAAAAGCTCTTTCTTGGGCCTGAGGAGTCCATGGAGATACAGCGGCATCTGGCTAGTGACATCGCTATGGTCTTTGACGATTGCCCTCCGTACGGTGCCTCAAAGAAAGATGTCAGTTCTGCAATTGATAGAACGCATCGTTGGGCAGTTAAGTGTTTTAATCAGACTCGGGCAGATGGACAGTTAGTCTTCGGCATTATTCAAGGTGGTTGTTATGAGGATTTAAGGGAGCAAAGTGCTGCAGAAATTACGGGTATCGAATTTGACGGTTATGCCATTGGTGGGTTGAGTGTTGGTGAGCCGGAGCCGGAAATGTTAAGAATTGCTGAATACACAGCACCAATGATTCCCGCTAACAAGCCACGGTATGCTATGGGGCTGGGGACACCGGCTCAACTTGTAGAACTTGTCGCCAGAGGTGTTGATATGTTTGATTGCGTTTTGCCAACGCGTGTTGCGCGTAATGGTACTGCGTACACCTTTACCGGGGCTTTTTCCCTTAAGAGCAGTCAATTTAAGAATGATTTCCAGCCGATAGACGAACAGTGTGATTGTTTTGCCTGTGTTCAGCATTCCAGATCTTATATACGACATCTGCTTAATGTGGATGAGATACTCGGCTTAAGACTGTTAACAATTCATAATCTGCGGACGTACATGAGGTTGATGCAGGATATAAGGGAACACATTGCTAACGGCACATTTGATGGTTTTAGGGAAGAATTTAAAACAAATTATCGGCCGACCAATCGTGTGGCTGAGCAGCGGAAAACGGGTTAGAAACAAGCTAAATGCTTGCAAAAAGGCTTTTTATAAATAGGATTTGCCGTCTTTGATTTCAAGATAATGGATTTTTCTTTATTCGAAGTTTTGTTAGGGTCAGCAACAGCTCCATCTGACGGTCAGGCTGGGGGTCCTACTTGGATCACTTGCCTCATGCCGGTCGCCTTTCTTGGCATTTTTTATGCGCTTTTGATTCGGCCTCAGCAACAACAACAGAAACAGCATGCCAAAATGGTAGAAGAGCTTAAAAACGGTGATCGAGTAGTCGCTTCAGGAATGGTTGGCACAGTTGTTACCGTAAAACAGAAAACAATCACACTTCGCACCGGCGAATCTAAACTTGAACTAATGAGAACTTCCGTTGAGCGAGTGCTTGAAGGGGATGATGATTTAAACAGTTAAGCACGATGAGGAAAACTCCAATTTTTGGCAGGTTTGTATTAGTGGCTATCCTTGCTGGCTGGACATTCTTTGAATGGTATCCACCAGGGGGAGAAAATTTAATAGATGCCTTTGAGAAGTCTGCCTCCAAGCAGGAAGTGAAGGAGGAGAAGGCATTGATAGTTGATTCCCTCAGAAATTTTGCATCAAAAATTAACGAGGGTGATGAGCTGCCTTTAACTGGCAAAAACAGTTGGATGGAGGCAATTGGCGAGGCAGATCTAAGAGAGTTGCTTCCTCAGAAAACAAACGGGCTGTTAAAACAGCTGGACCTTAATGAGGAGATATGGACTCAAGAATGGAGAGACTTAGACGTCACGATTAAGGAAAATATAAATCGGGCCATTCTGGCTCGTGTTCAAAAAGAATCTGAAGGGAAAGTTAAGCTGGGACTGGACCTTAAGGGGGGTACGCAATTTGTTGTTCAGGTGGAGCCTAAAAAGGACGAGCAAGGCGAGGATTTGCCCATTACCTCAGATCAGCTCACCAAAGCGATGGAGATCATGCGCAATAGAGTGGATGCGTTTGGGGTCGCCGAGCCTCTTATACAGACTGCTGGTGATGACAAAATT
The DNA here is from genome assembly GCA_902551155.1 of uncultured Verrucomicrobiota bacterium. GTDB lineage: Bacteria > Verrucomicrobiota > Verrucomicrobiia > Limisphaerales > UBA1100 > UBA1100. The sequence goes on from CACDBG010000002.1 coordinate 16,090, forward strand.
ATTATTCAGGTGCCTGGGCTTTCACAGTCTAATCGGGACCGGGCGCGCAAGACTATATCTGAAGTGGCAAAATTGGAGTTCAGGTTAACCCACCCTGAGAATGAATCATTAAAACTAACTAATGAAGAATTTGTCCCAGGGGCGACCTACATGTCCTACACCCAAAAGCGGAAAGTAGACGGAAAAGAGCAGTCAACCACCATTTCGCACTATGTTCTAAATGAGGTGGCCCTTTCAGGCAGCCATATCAAAAGTGCGAGCGCCCGACCAAATGAATTAACCAATTCTCCTGAAATTCACTTCACCTTGGATGCTTTGGGTGCAAACAAATTTGCTAAAATTACGGAGACTCATAAGGCCAGAGAAGCGGGAGGAACTGATCCGCGCCTGCTTTGTATTGTGTTAGATGGAGAGCTTATTTCGGCCCCTTCAATAAACAGTCGGATACACGCACGCGGACAGATCACTGGTAACTTTGAGCCTGATGAAGCTAAGGCGTTGGCTAACTCACTGGAAAACCCACTCGAAAATGAAGTGAAAATAGTCGAAGAGCGGGATGTTGCGCCTTCGCTTGGTCGAGATTCAGTCGCCAAAGGTTATAAAGCTGCAATCTGGGGCTTGGCTGCAGTTGCTGTATTCATGTTGATTTACTACTTGCTTAGCGGGGTTCTTGCTAACTTTGCTCTAGCTTTAAACATATGCATGATTTTGGGAATTCTCTGTTGGTTTGACGCAACTTTGACTCTCCCAGGTATTGCTGGGGTGGTGCTGACCATCGGTATGGCGGTAGACGCAAATGTTCTTATATTTGAACGTATTCGTGAAGAGTTAGGGGTAGGTAAATCATTAAAAGGGGCGATTGCCTCTGGTTATGACAAGGCGTTTGGAACAATTTTCGATGCAAATATTACTACTTTAATTGCTTCAACCATACTCATTTACATGGGTAAAGGGCCGGTCCAGGGGTTTGGTGTGACTTTAACAATTGGCATTTTGACAAGCATGTTTACAGCACTAGTTGCGACTCGGTTGGTGTTTGATGCATTATTGAATATAGGTGTCATTGGTGCTGATGGTTCTAAGAAGTTGGTGCATTTGAGGAGTGCGGTCGGCTTGCCGAAAATCGACTTTTTAAAATATAAGTGGCCGGCCTTAGGTTTGTCCTTGGTATTGATTGGGAGCGGGATCATTTATGGGTTAATTAAGGGTAAGGACAGCCTGTTGGGTGTGGATTTTCAGGGTGGATTTAGTATGGTGGTTAAATTGGTTGATCCGGCTAAAGCAGGTAGCCTTACCGGTGATATTAAATCTGGCGAAATGCGTAAAAAGTTATCAGAAGCAACCCGGATTGATGAGGCGCAAATTCAGCCACAGCTGCAAGCTGATATGGACACCAAAGAACAAACGCTACGGGTCGATTTTCCGGATTTTGAGCTAGATAAGGCCGATGTTAATTCAGAGCTTAGGGATGCGGCAAAGCTAATGGATCGAGCACTGATAGATCACTACGGTGATATATTGCCGGTAAACTGCAGTTTAGAAATAACGTTTAATCAGGATAAGATTGCATCAATTACTGAGGATATAGAATCAGGTTCGATGCAAAAACAAGCTACAGAAAATCTGGAAATTGAGGCAGATTCACTGAAATTATCACTCGAGCCTGCAGAGGGGAGCTCTAAAATACTGGTTGCCAATTTCCCTCTTGGCTCCGAAAAGAATCGACCTGAATTTATCTTGAATGCCTTGAATGACGCTTATCCGGACCTGACCCTTAAAATAAATAATACCAATAACGAACTTCTGAGAGAAAAGCTTGATAAAGTAGGGCCGAGTGTTAGCGGTGAAATACAGAAATCCGCGGTTATAGCAGTGTTACTTGCTCTTTTCGGAATACTTGTGTACGTGGCGTTTCGGTATGAGTACTCATTTGCGGTTGCTGCTGTTATAGCAGTTTTACACGATGTTGCAGTGACGGGTGGGCTATTCTTTCTCTCCGGGCGTGAGCTAAATGCTCCTATTGTGGCAGCAACACTAACAATTATCGGATTTTCTATTAATGACACGATTGTTATTTTTGACCGGATACGTGAAAACCTGCGCATGGGGTCGCGAGGCTCATTCGCAGATGTTATAAATAAGTCACTTAATCAGACCCTCGCTCGCACGGTCATTACCTCTGGCACAACCTTGCTATCAACGGCGACTTTGTATTTCTTTGGTGGCACTGTTATTAATGATTTTGCATTTATGTTTCTTGTAGGGGTTATAGTCGGCACCTATTCTTCGGTATACATCGCTTGTGCCGTTGTGTTGAAGTGGCATGAGGGTAAGCGGCCGGAGCTTGCGGCTCCCACTGTTGATGAAGATCCGGTTCCGACAATGTCCTAATGTTTGCAGCAACCAGTGTTGGGTTGGTTCACTATAGCGTTTTCACGCTAGCTGTAATATTGGTTCTCGCCGTAGATTTAGGCGTCTTCAATCGTACACCTCACAAGGTTTCTTTTAAGGAAGCGCTAGCCTGGAGTTCTCTTTGGTTTTCAGTGTCGATGCTGTTTGGGGTTTTTGCGATCCCGGAAGTTTATACGGCTGATGTATCTGGAGCAAAGCGCATCGAATTCTTAACCGGGTATGTTCTGGAATTATCATTGTCGATGGATAATGTTTTCGTAATTGCGTTAATATTTTCCTACTTCAAGGTTAAAAGTGAGTTTCAGCATAGAGTGCTGTTTTGGGGCATCCTAGGTGCTCTGATAATGCGTGGATTAATGATAGGCATAGGTGCCGCTGCGGTGGCTAAATGGGGTGCAATTCTTTATTTGTTCGGAGTTTTCCTATTAATTACCGGAATAAAAATGCTGTTTACTAGTGAGGATGATAGTGTCGAGCCTGAGAATAATATTCTGGTGAAGATAGCCCGGAAATTCTTTCCGGTGCATGACCAGTTTGAAGGGGAGAAATTCACGGTAAGAATTGATGGAAAGACAATGTTAACGCCAATGGCAATTGTGTTAATAACAATAGAATCAACCGACGTTGTTTTTGCCGTGGACTCAATCCCTGCTATATTTGCCGTAACTACTGATCCTTTCATCGTATTTACTTCTAACATGTTTGCGATTCTTGGACTGCGCTCGCTCTACTTTGTTTTAGCCGGGGCCATTGAATATTTCCATTACCTCAAATATGGACTTGCCCTTGTGCTTGCCTTTATAGGTGCAAAAATGCTTTTACATCATTGGATCAAGAATACATTTGGGGAAATCCCTCACTGGCTTCCGCTCGCTGTGGTGGGCGCAATCCTTGCCGGCAGCATGGTTGCGTCCATTGTTCACAAAAAAGGTTCAGATAACGGAAGGGCAGAAGAATAGTTTAGTTTTAAAGAATGGTAAAATATGCCGCGTATCAGATGGCTTATAACAGGTATTGTTTTTTTAATTCTCGGAGTCATAGGTCTCTTTCTCCCGATTTTGCAGGGAATTTTGTTTATTGTTATAGGTCTAATGTTTCTTTCAAAAAGCTCAGCGACCGTGCGGCTAAAGAAGATTCAGTTCAAAAAGAGATTCCCTAGGCTAGGGGCAAAACTTTTTTTTCTTGAGGAGAAAGCCCGTGCCTGGCGAAAGCGGAAAAAGGATAAGAATAAAGAGTGAAGCGCAATTGGAACATATGTTCACCGGATGAGACTGTTGTAGATGCCCTGGTTAGAGACCTGAATGCCAATAAACTATTATGCCAATGTTTAGCGAATCGAGGGCAGGAGGATATAAAATCAGCTAAACGGTTTTTGTCCCCAAAATTAGCTGATTTATCACCCCCTGGATTAATTCCTAATCTTTCAGATGCAGTGCTTCGCCTGTTTGAGGCCCGGCGTAAAAAAGAAAGAATCGTAGTGTTTGGTGATTATGATGTTGATGGAATTACTTCCACAGCAATCCTTATTCAATCAATGGGCGAACTGGGTTGGGATATTTCCAGTTATCTTCCGGACCGTATGGATGAAGGTTATGGGCTTACATCTGAGGGCATTAAGAATTGTATAGATAAACATTCGCCACACCTGATAATAGCAGCAGACTGTGGTTCAACCTCTGTTAAAGTTATCGGAAGTTTAAAGCGCCAAGCGATTGATGTTATCGTGTTAGATCACCATCAGGTTTGTGATCCGCCGCCAAAGCCATATGCACTGGTTAACCCAAGTATAAGTTTAGCAGAGGGCAGTGAGTTGCGTGATCTTTGTACTGCAGGCTTAGCATTTAAATTAGTTCATGGACTGGTCAAGTATGGTAGGGAAAATAATGAGGCTGGTTTCGAGAAGTATGATATTCGCCTTTTATTGGATCTTGTCGCATTAGGGACTATTGCTGATATGGTGCCATTAACTGGCGAGAACCGCATATTGGCTTTTAAGGGTTTACAGCAGTTAAACCGCACTAATAGGCCGGGTTTAATAGCATTAATAAACACCTGTGGAATTAAAGGATTAATTACGCCTTACGAGGTTGGTTTTCAGTTGTGCCCACGATTAAATGCGGCTGGTAGATTAAAAAAGGCAACCGCATCACTTGATTTAATAATGGCTGCCGATGAGAAATCTGGAGTCAATTTGGCAACAGGTTTGGATAAAAATAATCAAGATCGACAGAGGATTGAAAAAGAAATAACCCGAAAGGTTAAGGATCAGTTAACAAGCAATTTTGACCCTTCTAATGACTTTGTTATTGTGGCAGGGGAACCGGGGTGGAACATCGGAGTTATTGGTATTGTCGCATCAAAAATCCAGAGAGAATTTTATCGCCCAACTTTTATTTTGGGCGGTAATCCTGGCGACATGCGTGGTTCAGGCCGCAGCATTAAAGGCTTTGATTTATGCGGGGCCCTTGATGAGTGTGCAGATCATCTGATTAGGCATGGAGGGCATGCGATGGCTGCCGGGATTACTTTGAATGTGGATAATATCGAATCATTTCGAGAACGATTAAATTTGGTTGCCAGTGAGAACCTGGATGATGCGGATCTGGTTCCTTCATTACGGCTTGATGCTGTTTGTGCTCTTGGAGAACTCAATCTGTCTATTGTGGATTCGCTGGAATCGCTCCAACCATTGGGCCAATCGCTGCCTTTGGTGCAAGTAGCAGTGTTAAATGTTGAATTATTCACTAAAATTAAATGGATGGGATCAGAAAAGCAGCATGCAAAATTAATTGTTACCGACGGTGATGTTAGCACTGAGGTGGTTTGGTGGAATGCGGAGGGGCAGACTCAGCCATCAGGTCGGTTTGACATAGCCGTTCAGCCTTCGGTAAATGTTTGGAAGGGTAGGAGATCAGTGCAATTGAAGTTACTCGACTGGCGTCCATCAAGTTGACATATTTGGTTATGGTTACTGCTGTTATTGTCGCTGCTGGCAGCAGCAAGCGAATGGGGGTTGATGTAGATAAGCTATTTCTTCAAGTACAAGGTTTGCCGGTGGTTGGTCATACTTGGAAAACATTTGACGCACATCAATTAGTCAGTGAAATCATTATTGTTGCCCGAGAAGATGCTCAAGAGGCCTTTGAGCAACTTGCCCTCAATTTGAACCTTCAAAAACGATACCGTTTTGTCAGCGGAGGGGAGGAGAGGCAGGATTCTGTCCGCAATGGGATCTCGGCAGTTTGTGGTGAAAGTCGAATTATTGCTATTCATGATGGGGCGAGGCCTTGTGTAGATAAAGAAACAATCACAAATACAATTAAGGCAGCAGAGGAAGGCGGGGCGGCAGTGGCGGCATCAAAAATTATTGATTCAATAAAGCTTTCTGATGGGGAGGGGAGGATTAGCCAAAATATAGACAGAACTAATCTTTGGTCAGTGCAAACACCTCAGGTTTTCAAAACTGACATAATCGTAGCAGCTATGAAGGCAGTTGCCGATGAAGGAATATTAGTAACAGACGATACATCTGCCTGCGAGCTAATTGGTCAGTCAGTTGTTTTAATAGAATCAAAAAACCCAAACCCAAAAGTAACCACAGAGTCCGACTTAGCATTTGTGAGTTTTTTGCTAAAGAGTTAGCTGCAAATAATGATCGATTCTCTTTTACATTTTTTTCAATGAATAAACCTATTTTAAATATTTTCCTTATCGTTGTCTTGGGGGTAAATCTCTATGTCGGGCACAAGAATTTTGCCGGCAGCGCGGCTGCAACCGATAATAAAAATGCAGAATCCCACATGGCGAAATTTGCCCACGTCATCGATCAAGTACGTAAAAATTATGTGGATGAAAAGAAGGTTTCATATGAAATCCTGTTAGACGCAGCTCTCGCGGGGATGCTTTCAAGTCTGGATTCTCACAGTGGGTATATGTCAGCCGATCGTCACAAGGCTTTGATTGACGACACTCGTCAGGAGTTTGGCGGTATCGGGATTGTGGTGAGCATTAGAAATGATTGGCTTACAATCATTGCCCCCATGGACGACACACCTGCGTCAAGAGCTGGGCTGCAGTCCGGCGATCGTGTAATTAAAATTATGAATAAGAGTACTCAAGGTATTACTATAGATGAGGCGGTAAAGTTAATGCGGGGGAAAGTTGGGACGGATGTGAATGTTACTGTTTTTCGGCCTTTAACAGAGGAGACCAAAGAATTTTCCTTAAAGCGTGAGCGGATCCAGACTAAGACAGTTAGAGATATCAATGGAAAAGGAGAATATCCCATGATTAAGCCTAGTATTGGTTATGCAAGGATTTCAGGTTTTTCAGAAAATACGGCGGACGAACTTGAGGAAGCACTGATTCAAATGGAAGCTAATGATATTAAAGCTTTGGTCTTGGATTTACGGGATAATCCTGGTGGGCTTCTCCCGCAATCAGCCCGAGTAGCTGAAAAGTTCATCCCAAAAGATCAGTTAATTGTTTCAACAGAAGGGCGGGATCAAAGAGAACAGGAGCAGTTTAAATCAAAATCATTGATGCACCGTACTTTACCATTAGTTATCCTTGTCAACAGCGGAAGTGCGAGTGCATCTGAAATAGTTGCAGGTTGCTTACAGGATCTTAAAAGAGCTGCGCTGGTAGGTTCAAAAACTTTTGGTAAGGGGTCCGTGCAAAGCATTCTTCCAATGCGTGATGGATCAGCACTCCGGTTGACCACTGCAAAATATTTTACTCCCAGTCATCGTGTGATTCATGAGGCCGGTATTGAGCCAGATTATAATGTTGAGATGTCACCAGACCAAATGCGTGACATTATGATGAAACGATCTCCCGGGGTTCTGGGAAGTCTTGCTGAAGAAGACCGTCAACGTGTCAGCGAAGCTAAAGACCCGCAGCTGGAAAAGGCCCTTGAGATATTACAGGGTGCCATTAAGGAAAATAATTAGCATGCGTCTTTTGGCTCTCGAAACCTCTTGCGATGAGACCAGTGCTGCCATTATCGAAAATAATGCTGTACTATCTAATGTAGTTTCGTCGCAAATTGAAATTCATTCAGAATATGGAGGTGTAGTACCTGAGCTTGCGACTCGAGAGCATTTGAAAAATCTAAAATCGGTAGTTAATGAGGCATTAGATAAAGCGTCCTGCGGTGTTAATGATTTAACGGCAGTTAGCGCTACACAGGGGCCGGGGCTTCCTCCCGCGTTGATGGTGGGGTGGAAAGCGGCGCAGGCTTTTGCCTATTCCATTGATAAGCCTTTAATTGGGGTAAATCACGTTGTGGCACATTTGTATTCACCCTGGTTTTCAGATGGTCAGAAAGGAAAGTATTTAGATAATGTTGAACCCAATATTTCACTAATAGTAAGCGGTGGACACACGGTGTTGACTAAGGTTAAGGGGCCATTGAATCACGTAATAATTGGGCAAACAAAAGATGATGCGGCTGGTGAGTGCTTTGATAAAACAGCAAAACTTCTCGGGCTCAGCTATCCAGGTGGCCCAGAGATTGATAAGTTGGCAAAAGGGGGTAATCCCAAGGCATACGATTTTGCTAGGCCGATGTTAAATCAGGAGAATGATGATTTTAGCTTTAGCGGTCTTAAAACTTCAGTGAAGTATTTCTTAATAAAAAACTCTTCTCTGCTCCACAGCAAAGATAAATTGCCGGACTTATGCGCGAGTATTCAGGCCGCTATCGTCGAGGTTCTGTTGGTAAAATCGCTGCGTGCAGCAAGGAGGGCAAATTCTAAATGTATTACAATATCAGGAGGGGTTGCCCGTAATTCATATTTGCGATCAGAATTTCAAAGAGAATGTCGTGATAGGGATATAGTGCTGAGAATTGCCGCCCCAGATTTGTGTACGGACAATGCTGCTATGATTGGATTATTGGCCAATCTAATATACGAAAAGGGAGGTTTTTCAAATAACCCTGATGATGATATTAAGCCTAATTGGAATATTAATTAATTTCCGTTTGCTGGCTATATCTTGTTTGTAAAATCAGATAAACGAGCTAGGGCTTGGTCTAAATTTTCCATGCTGGTTGCATAGCTAAGGCGTATATAGTCATCGGAGCCAAAGGCAATTCCTGGTACTGCAGCAACCTTTGCCTCAGATAAGAGTTTTTCGCAGAACTCAGTCGATTTCAATCCGGTTGCTGAAATATTGGGGAACAGGTAGAAGGCTCCTTGTGAGTTGACGCAGGTAATATTTTTCATTCCGTTTAATCGGTCGTAGGCGTGAATCCGTCGTTTATTAAACTCTAAGCCCCATTTTCGAATATGATCTTGAGGCCCATTTAGGGCTTGCACAGCTCCAGACTGCGCAAACGAGGTAGGGTTGCTTGTGCTATGACTTTGCAGGGCATTGATTGCTTTTGCGATTGGCTTGGGGGCGGCTAGAAAGCCAATTCTCCATCCAGTCATGGAATATGCTTTTGCTAAACCATGGACAATAATTGTGTGTGCCTGATGTTCGTCGGAACAGGAAGCCACACTTTGGAATTGAGCGTCATCATAGATAAGTTTTTCATAAATCTCATCGCTCATAATAAGGACCCCATTGTTAACGCATATATCTCCTAATTTCCGTATTTCTTCGGGCGAATAAACAGAGCCAGTTGGGTTGCTTGGAGAATTAAGGATGAAAATGCGGGTCTTATCTGTAATGGCTGCCTCAAGTTGTTCTGGAGTTATTTTAAACTCATTTTCATCTGTGGTTTCAACGATCACAGGTTTTGCTCCTGCAAGCTTAACCATTTCTGGGTAGCTCAGCCAATAAGGTGCGGGGATAATAACTTCATCTTCGTTATCACAAATCGCCATCATGACGTTATAGCACGAGTGTTTTCCACCACATGAAACAATAATTTGATCTGGGTCATAGGAAAGACCATTCTCCCTTTCAAATTTCATGGAGATTGCTTCACGCAATTCTGGGGTTCCTGCAGCAGGTGTGTATTTAGTCAATCCTTCATTTAAAGCTTTGATTGCTGCATCTTTTATAAGCTGAGGAGTGTCGAAATCAGGTTCTCCTGCCCCTAGTCCAATAACATCTTCACCGGCAGTTCGGAGTTCCTTAGCCTTAGCTGTAATAGCCAGGGTCATGGAGGGCGACAGTGAGCCGGCACGATCAGAGAGTTTGTAATCCATCGCGGCGGAGGGTAAGGAGGAGTAAGGTTTATCGCAAGATTGAATCAGCGATAGATTAAAAGATCCATTAAGCGTTGACCTTTACTGGTAAAGGTCCACTTTTGGCCTCGCTTAAAAAGTAATCCACTGCAGCGATGTTGATTGTACACTTCTTCATCAACTTCAAGAACGGTATATTTAGCTCGTGGCGTTTGCTTTGCCTCATAAATTGGTTTGGCTCTAAGGGGTAGCCCTGAAAAATTAAGAGACACGTCCCATGCTAACGGTTCTTTCTCGCTGCTTACATTAAAGCAAAGTTGGTTGTACCTTTCAAAGTAGTCGATTTTTTTGCGGTAAACGCGTACTCGGCATAGTAATGCCTCAGAGGCGAGGTGCTCTACGAAGTCTATTTTATTGGATTGATCTTCTATGAGGATTTTGGCTGCGTCTAAGCCTAATAGGTTTAATCCGCTCCAATTTCCATGATGGTTCTTCCCATCTTTATACCAAGTTGGAAACCAATTTTTAAAGTTTGAGTTAATCTGAACTCCTATTTCAAAGTGTAAATGAGCCCGCCAACTTTCAATTTTTTCGCGGGTATTTGAAGTTCTTCCGAGGATGCCGAGTTTTTTACCGGCGTTTAATTGTATACCAATTTGAATATTTTGATCTATTTCACTCAGGTGAGCGTATAATGAGTAGAAACTAAAACCATTAAGATTATGGTAAAGCACGACGTATTTTCCATAATTCGAAGTGGCTATATTACGATTAACATGGACTACGACCCCGTTAAATACAGCCCGTACTGAATCCGTGGGTTCATTATTTTGGTCTCGCTCAATACTTGCGATATCAATTCCCTCGTGAAGTCTGGACCCGTTGTTCCGCACGCAGCCGAAGGTTCCGCTAGTCCAAGCTTTAGCTTTTGTTGTGGGTGTGAAGAAACTTTCCGATCCGTTGTCGTCCAGTAGGGCATGGTTCTCGGTTGGGAAAGTAAAAGTGGGGCGTAAAATATTTTCTGATCCGGCAGGTTGAGGCTGAACTGCTGAGTCATGCTTTTCGTTTCTGCACCCTGTGAAACTAAAAAATAGACAAAGAAGAGGCAGTCTGGAGATGGCCAGAGCTAGGAGTATCTGTTGGTTAAAGCTGGTCAATGCTTGTAGCGGCGGGGGGCTATTGGCTTAATAATCTTTTAAGGTATTATTTAATAGTTTTGTAATTTTTTCTGATTCATCCCTCGAGGCGTCGGGAGTGAATACCAAAGGGGTACTGAATGTCTGGTTTATATAATGTGATCCAATGCACGTCATTTTGACTTTGTTGGTTTTTGAATGATCGTCATTTTTTGCAAGAACAATGTAAAGCTGTCTTGACCTAAAATTTGTGGTTATGTGCTCCATGACCGATTGCCCGAGGGTCGTGAAATTCAGCTGAATTGCGTGAAGCCCATCCTGAGTATCGATCACTTTACTTGATGTAATCATTCCTGAATCTCCTCTCATAACTGGTTTTGGGTCTATGTATACAAGCTTTGGCTTTGCTTGATAGACCTTTAGCAACTGTGTCTCTTCTCCTTGCTGCGGGAATCCCTGGATAAACAAAGCTAATTGTGCTTTGTCTCTGCCCGTGTCAACGGAGTATTTTTTTACACACCCAAGCAAAGATGCTAGCAGAACAAATGCTGCGAAAATCAGGTGGGATCGTAAAAACCGTCTCATGCGTACCTGATACTATACTTCGGCTAGGTTATCAAATAACAGACAACCCACAAAGAATTCGAGTTATACACATTCGTATTTTGTTTTTCTCCGTTAATGTGGGTGAGTGAGTGGAAAACTATGGGTAACCGTGGCGATTAAGCAAAAACTTTAGCGCTGCAAAGTAAATGAAATGGTAATCTGAGGGGTAAGAGGCGAGACCCGTGGCAGAGGCAAACGCGTCGTCAAAAGCGATGGCTGACCTGTTGTCAAACGGCTAGGACATGATTAATTACTTGCTTATCCCAGCTTGGTCCACGAGTTAATGGCCGCAACCATTGACTGTGTGGGCAAATAAACCTCACCCAATAATCCATGTGCTTAAAAAAGCTTTGGGCGGCCCTGCTATGAGGCCGACAACTCCGCAAGTCACGGAGAATAGCGTCGGGGAGCTATCGACCTTAAAAATTGGTGCCAAATGATCGCAACGGGAAAGAGCCCGTGGCGAGCGCCCACCCCCCAATTTGTCCCTTCCGGACTCGTTCTGGAAACGCTTTTTGCTTATATTAATTGGTCTAATTTTTCCCGAAAAACCTTGCCTCCCTCCGCACAACCATGTTCATTTCATTTAAACTTTTGAGGTTATGGGAAAGATTTACAACGATATAGTCGAGACTGTGGGAGGCACACCATTAGTACGTCTTAACGCAGTTACCGAGGGTCTTGACGCCACGGTTCTTTTGAAGTGTGAGTTCTTTAATCCCCTATCGAGCGTCAAAGATCGGATCGGAATGGCAATAATAGATGCCGCTGAGAGTGACGGAATTCTTAATGAAGATACAGTTATTATTGAGCCGACGAGCGGCAATACCGGTATTGCTCTAGCGTTTGTTGCTGCAGCTAGAAATTATAAACTTATTCTTACCATGCCAGAGAGCATGTCCTTAGAGCGTCGGACTCTTCTTTCAATGCTTGGGGCTGATTTGGTTCTTACTCCAGCAGCAAAGGGCATGAAAGGGGCGATTGCAATGGCTGAAAAACTGGCTAAAGAGACTAAAAACTCTTGGATTCCCCAACAATTCAAAAATCCAGCTAATCCAGAAATTCACCGCAAAACGACAGCTCTAGAAATCTGGGAAGATACTGAAGGGCAAGTTGACATTTTGGTTGCCGGGGTTGGGACAGGGGGCACCATCACTGGATGTGTGGAAGTTATTAAAACTAAAAAACCTGATTTTCAGGCTATTGCTGTAGAGCCTGCAGATTCACCAGTTATATCCCAAACCTTAGTCGGGGAAGACTTAACGCCTGGGCCACATAAAATTCAAGGGACAGGGGCAGGCTTCGTGCCGGAAAATCTACACTTAAATGGCGCTGACGGCACTGAACAAATTTCAGAATGCATTAAGGTATCGAACGAAAACGCTTTTATAGTTGCACGCGAACTTGCCTCAAAAGAGGGAATATTAGCCGGGATATCGACTGGAGCAAATGTTTGGGCCGCATTGGAAGTGGCTAAAAGGCCTGAAAATACAGGAAAAACAATTGTTACGATCGGTTGTTCGACGGGTGAGCGATACTTGAGTACAGCATTAGCCGAAGAATCGCGAAATAAAGTTTCAGAGTTAAGCGTGCAGGATCCTGATTCATAGAGTATTGGTTAAAAATGGCAAAAAGGTGTTGCCAGTTTCAGATTTATCGACATAAATAGGTCGGCTTCACGCTTCCTCTCGAATTCAGTTTGCGAGGAAATCTCCGTTTGATGAAACTGAGGCAAATTCCTTTAGTTATAAGTACATTCGCAGTTAACACCATTCTATTATGGCTAGAAATAATAAAGCTGATTACCCCGAAGAGGGAGAAGGTTATCTTGAAATTTCCGACAAGGGTTTTGGTTTTTTGAGATCTCCAGGTAACCGTTTTCAATCCAAGCCCACCGATATTTTTGTGACGCCGGATACAATCCGTCGACACTATCTTCGTGAAGGCTGTTTTATTAAAGGCCGCCTTGTCCCTCCACACAAGGGTCATAGCCCTCAATTACGAGAGATCTTCAGCGTTAATGAAATGGATTTCAAAGATTACACAGAATGTTCACGCTTTGAAAATCTCACAACTATTGATCCAATCGAAAAATTTAACTTAGAAACTGACCCTGATATCATTGAAACACGTGTTATAGACTTGGTAACTCCCATAGGGAAAGGCACTAGAGGCTTAATAGTGGCGCCTCCCCGTACGGGTAAAACTACCGTTCTGAAACAGATATGCAACGCGGTTACAACAAATCACCCCGATGTCAAAACCATTGTAATGCTTATCGATGAACGCCCTGAGGAAGTAACGGATTTCGAGCGCTCGGTTGATGCTGAAGTCGTTGCCTCTTCAAATGATATGGATTTGGAGACGCATGTTCGGTTATCTAGATTTATGATCGAGCGCTGCCGTCGTATGGTTGAATGTGGGCAGGATGTGTTTGTTCTGATGGATTCAATTACTCGTATTGCGCGCGCATATAATAACGTTAAGGGCGGTAGTGGCCGTACGATGTCGGGCGGGGTGGATGCGCGAGCTCTTGAAATTCCACGACGAATGTTTGCTGCTGCTAGAAATATTGAAGATGGGGGTTCGCTGACTATCCTAGCCACAGCACTTGTTGACACTGGGAGTCGTATGGATGAGCTGATTTTCCAGGAGTTTAAGGGCACTGGTAATATGGAGTTGATTTTGGACCGAAAACTTTCTGAACGAAGATTGTATCCCGCTATAGACATTCCAAAAAGTGGTACAAGAAAAGAAGAAAAGCTCTTCCCCGAAATACACCTTGATGCAATCCGAAAACTACGGCGAACCATGGTTGATCTTGATCCGATTAACGCGATGGAAACTCTGGTGGGGGCATTAAAGAAACATCCAACAAACGCAGAGCTTCTCACCAAACTTAAGACCTGATAAACTTCTTTATGGCTAACGCCAAAAGGGAAGAAACAGTTAAGACTAAAAAAAGTCGTCCGACAGCTTTGTGTTCTCGGCCTCCGCTTGAACGGATGATGGAAATTCATGAGTCCGTTAAGCGCGGGAATTACCCTAATGCCAGCACTTTGGCTCGCAAAATGGAGGTGAGCACCAAAACTATACACCGTGATATTCAGTTCATGCGAGATAGGTGGGATTTGCCTATTGAATTTGATCCTGCCTACAACGGATTTAAGTATACGCGGCCAGTAGAATCATTCCCAATGCTTCAAATCAACGAAGGCGAGCTTTTTGCGCTTCTGATCGCCGAAAAGGCTTTGCAAAATTACCGTGGGACTGTTTTTGAAAAAAGATTATCAACAGCTTTTCGGAAAATAGCAGATTCTTTACCCGATGCTGTAAGTATTCACCTTAATGAGTGGGATGAAGCACTTTCTTTTCGGCATACAGGAGAGTCTAGGGTGGAAATTGAGGTTTTCGATGTGATTAGTCAGGCAGCAGCTAGATGTCGGCAAATCAAGATTCAATATCGAAAGCCAAACCAAAAAGCCGAAATACGAGTTATTGACCCTTACCAGCTCGCAAACATTAATAATGAGTGGTATTTGTATGCATTCGACCATAAACGTTCTGAGATTCGGTGCTTTGCTCCAACCAGGATTCTTGTTGTAGATTTCACAGGTAAAAAGTTTGAACGACCAGAAGGGTTTTCCTTGGACAACTATCTTGCGGATTCATTTGGCGTCTTCAAAGGCGATGAATGCTATGATGTACGAGTGAAATTTTTACGGGATGTATCACCTTTCATAAGGGAGAAAACTTGGCACCCCACCCAGCGGATCAAGGAGTATAAGGATGGTTCATTGGTGATTGAGATGCGTCTCAGTCACTTATCCGAAATCCGGAGATGGATTCTCGGCTGGGGCGGGCAAGCGATCGTGCTGGCTCCTGAAGAGTTGAGAGAATCCGTCAAGTCTGAGGCTAAAGTAATTGTGGATAACTAATCGGGAATCCGCTTGGCTCCAGAGGTTGATTCACAGGAATATCCGCCCGTTCGCTAGTCGCGAACTTAGGAGGTTGAGATGTATCTTAAAAGTCTTAAAGCTATTGGGTTTAAGTCATTCGCAGATAAAACGACACTAAATTTTGAGCCTGGCATTACGGCTGTTGTAGGCCCTAATGGATGCGGAAAATCTAATATTTCCGATGCCATACGCTGGGTGCTCGGTGAACAATCCGCCAAAGCCTTGCGTGGAGGCGAGATGGCGGATGTGATTTTTAGCGGCACAGATGGAGTTCGCGGCCGTAAACCTACGAGTATGGCAGAAGTATCAATCACAATAGGGGATGTAGATACTGAAAACCTCAAAGCAGCTGGTGTGGATTTGGCTTTTGCTGAAGTTACCGTAACTCGTCGTGTATTTCGTGACGGGGGAAGTGAATATTTTCTTAATGGTGCCTCTTGCAGGTTGCGAGATGTTCAGCAGCTGTTTATGGGCACCGGTGTTGGGCGTAATAGTTATAGCATAATGGCTCAGGGCCAAATAACTAACATCATCAAGAGCAAACCTTCAGAACGACGTGCTGTATTTGAAGAAGCTGCAGGGATAACTAAATTCAAGCAGCAAAAAAAGGAAGCTTTGCGTAAACTTGATTATACTGAGCAGAACTTGCTTCGACTTGAGGATACTATTCGTGAGGTTAAGCGTCAGATTGGGTCGCTTCAAAGACAGGCTGGCAAAGCCAAACGTTATCAGAAAATTATGGATGAGTTGCGCGAGCTAGAAACCAAGCTTGCCCGCCATGAGTTCGATAAAATTGACCTAGAGCTGCAGGTAATTCGAAAGGAATCTGAGGGCATTCGCGATAGTCTTGAGAACCATTCATCGGGAATTATCAATGAGGAAGCGCAGCTTAAAGAATTACGCAAAACATTAACTGAGCTCGACCGGCAGATTAGTGCTACACAGCAGCATGGGTTGGAGTTAAAATCGGAAGTTGAGCGCCATGAAAGCAGAATTCAATATAACGAACAACGCATGGAAGAGCTGGATGCTCAACATGCTGAGGCGGAGGCCGATATTTCAGGCGCTCAGGAACGGCGCAAGCTGGTGGATGCTGAGCTGGAGGGCATCAACCAGAATTTAGATGATTCGGGCCATGCTTTAGATAGAGCGCGCCAGCACGTCTCTGAAAAGCGGAATATCGTTGAAGCGGCCGAATCTGCAATCAGCCAGCGACAATCGGAGCTTAGTGATGTCAATAGTGACAGCGCAAACATTAATCAACGCCTGACTGGTTCTCGAAATGAGTTAAATGCGCTCGAGCTGCAAAAACAAGGCAACGCAGCGCGGCTTGAGAAACTATCGGCTGAAAAGATTCAGCTCGAAGAAGAACGCGGGAAACTTGAGACGAGCCTTGGAGAATTCGAGCGCAGTGTAGAGGATGACTCACTGCATGTCGAAACGCACCGGGGTACCGTTGAACAACGTCAAAAACGGTTGTCTGTGATCGGTACTGATCTTTCCAATGCCGAGGAGGACCTAGATGGACTACTTCGCCGGCAAACCGAAGCTAAATCGCGGAAAGAAGTGCTGAAGCAGCTAATTGAATCCAAGGAAGGTTTCAGTGCGGGTGCTCAGACTGTTCTAACTCAGTTTGACAATGCAATCGGTTCACTTGCTGATCAAATTCGCGTGCCTGACGATAGCGTTAATGCCATAGAAGCCGCCTTGGGCTCCAATCTGCAACTAGTCATCACCGAGCAGCCCCAGAGCGCTGATCAGATGCTCCAACGCCTTGCTCAAGGTGAACAGGGCCGAGCCAGTATTGTGGCCTTAGAGCTTTTACGCCAGCGAGGAGGCGCCATACCGCCGGCTGATATTCCCGAAGGCGCGGTACATGCGCTGGATATTGTTGAAACCGATGACCGAATTCAGCCGCTCCTGCAAACGCTTCTTGGCCGTACCTTAATCGTTGATTCATTAGAAGTGGCCACACGCCTTTGGAGGATAAGTCCTGGGCGTTTTGATTACGTCACGAGGCAGGGTGAGTCCCTTAGTCAACAGGGTGTTTACACTGGCGGACAGGGTAGCGGTAAGGAGCACCATTCCGTCCTCGCCCGACGTAATCAAATTGATGAACTGGAGGTTCAGCTGAATACGCTGGGCCGCCAAATAGACGATTTCAGCCGCGCCAAAGGTCAGTTGTTAGCCGAGCAAACCGAGCTTCAAGCAAGTTTGCAAAATGCTCGCGATCAACTCAGCGACCGGGAGGTGGCTGTTGCCACCCGTAAGGGCGAATTCAAGGCCTTACAAAACTCCCGGCATGTACTTGAACAAAAAATTGAAGCGGTGGTGTTTGAGGTGCAAAACCTAGCTGAGCAAGAGGAGGTGGCAAAATGCAAATCCATTGAATTGAATGCTCGAATTCGCCAGCTAGAAGAGCGCAACCGTCAAGTTCAGGAATCGATTACTGCTCACGAGAATTTTATTCAGGAACAACGCAATCACCGTGAAACAGCCCAAGAGGATCTTACCGAGGCAAAGGTCGCGCTCTCAAAGGCTGAGGAGCGGGAATCTTCACTGCAGGATCAGAAAGCCCCGATGGAGCAACAGTTGGCTGAACTGTTGCGTACACTTGAACGTGCCCAACAAACCCTCAGTGAAAGCTCAGAACGCAAACTCCAATTTGAATCCCAAAACGCCGAATCCCGCCGAGAAACCGAACGTATCCGCGTGGAGCGTGAAGCGAGCAGTGAGAAAACGGCAGAACTCATCCAGCGCCGTAATGAGCAGGCTGTGGATTCTGAGCGCCGAGAAATGGAGCTTTCTGAAAAGCGTAATTCGCTCACTGAAATGCAGGAACGAAAAGGCGAAATAGAAGTAGAGGTCACGCAGAAGCAGATGAAACAAGAACAGCTTGTTGAGCGGATTAAAGAAAAATATGATCTAGATTTGCGCCAAGTGCAGGGTGATGTGGCAACTATTAATATTACCGCTGACGGCCAAACCACTACTGAAACTATTACCGCTGAAGAAGCATCTCCTGAAACCAAAGCCTTGACTGACTGGAGTGCTGTTAGGGCTCAAGTCGAGTCAATGCAGGACAAGATAGATAGCATGGGCCCAGTGAATCTGGTGGCAATCGATGAATATCAGGAAGTTGAGGAACGCTTCGATTTTCTTACCACACAGCACGAGGATTTGGTGAATGCAAAGACTGAACTGGAGGGGGTGATTGCTCGCATCGACAAACAATCCCGCGAGATGTTCACCGAAACCTTCGAGAAAGTCCGCGCAAATTTTCAGAAAATGTTTCCGGATTTATTTGGAGGTGGCCGGGCAGATTTGGTTCTTACGGAGGAAGAAGATGTGCTTGAGGCCGGGGTGGAAATTGTCGCCTCGCCCCCTGGGAAGAAGCTTCACCGCATTGGTCTACTATCAGGCGGTGAGCAAACCATGACAGCTGTGGCTTTGCTCTTTTCACTTTATCAGGTCAAGCCCAGCCCGTTTTGCGTGTTGGATGAATTAGATGCTCCGCTTGATGATGCTAATATCGACCGGTATGTCCAAAAGCTAAAGGAATTTCTTGCGCATTCTCAGTTCATTGTCATTACGCACAGCAAGCGTACCATTAGCGCAGCTGACGTCATTTATGGTGTGACTATGCAAGAACGCGGGGTAAGCCGTATGGTGAGCGTGAAATTTAGTGCTGATCAAGCCGGTGCAAGTAATGTAAATAGAATTAGCCAGTCTGATTCAAAACTAGAAATGGCGCCTAAAGGAGATGAGGAAATATTTCTCGCGAAATAAACCCCTCCCTTAACTTATAAAGCTTCCTCTTGCCATTGGTAATGCGCCTGCGTAGCCTCTGGTTTCCATGTCAAATGAGATCGAAAAAGTCACCGTTATAGGCTCTGGATGTGCGGGGCTTACCGCTGCCTTGTATACTGCGCGCGCTCAGCTAAAGCCTGTTGTTCTAACCGGAGCAATGCCTGGCGGATTGCTTACCACTACAAGTGTTGTGGAAAATTTTCCAGGTTGGCCAGAAGGTATCGATGGAACCGAATTAATGATCAAACTCCAACAGCAGGCCGAACGATTCGGGGCCGAGGTGCGATTTGGTAGTGAGGTGGAAGCTGTGGACTTCAGTCAACGTCCTTTTAAAATGGTAGTCGATGGGGAGGAGATGTTTACACAGACATTGATTATAGCCAGTGGAGCTGGCCATCGCCATCTCGGGTTGGAAAGTGAAAAAAAACTTGATAAAAAGGGTGTTACCTATTGTGCCACTTGTGACGGGGCTCTACCTATGTTTCGTGATCAACCCTTGGTTGTTGTAGGGGGTGGGGATTCCGCGTGCGAAGAGGCCACCTATTTAACTCGTTTTGCACGCAAGGTGTATCTCGTGCATCGTCGTAACGAGCTCAGAGCCTCGAAGGTTATGGCTGCCCGCGCTCTCAATCACGAGAAAATTGAACCAGTTTGGGATTCGGAAATCACTGAGATTCTGGGTGAATCTGAAGATAAAGTTATGGGTGTTCGACTCAAAAATAATAAAACAAATGATGAAAGTGTAATCGACTGCGCCGGTGTCTTTATTGCTATAGGCCATGTCCCCAATACCCAGATTTTTCAAGGTCAAATAGATATGGATGAAGAAGGTTATATTATCCGCAAAAAAAATTCACAAACGAGCGTCGAGGGTGTGTTTGTTTCGGGTGACTGTTCCGATAAAGTTTATCGTCAAGCTATTACCGCAGCAGGTATGGGCTGCGCAGCAGCAATTGAAGCGGAGCGGTTATTGGCCAGTGAGAACCAATAAAAATCGCTTTTTCCCTGTAATTAATGTAAAGGAAATTTAGGATCATGAGTAGTCGCACCGCACAAATTGATCGAGCCACAGGAGAAACACAAATTTCCCTAAAATTGGAGATCGACGGAAAAGGTGAGTCATCAATTGAAACGGGTATTCCTTTTTTTAATCACATGCTCAGTCTTTTTGCTAAGCATTCAGTCTGTGACCTGCACATTAAATGCAACGGAGATTTAGATGTGGATTTTCACCACTCCGTAGAGGATGTGGGGATTACTCTGGGGCAGGCTTATTGGCAGGCTTTGGGAGAAAAACGCGGCATTAAGCGCTATGGTACAGGTTTTGATCCGAGAAATCCTTTGTGGGGAGAAGCACATTTACCCATGGATGAAACGCTCACAAGGGCGGTCGTGGATTTTAGTGGTCGGCCGTTTTTGATCTGGAAGGGAATGGATGGACTGGCATTTAAGGTTTTGAAGAGAGAAATAGAACAAGACGATGCTTGCCGATTTCGTTTTGGTTTAGCACGGGAGTTTTTTCAGGGGTTCTGTAATGAGGCACACTGTAATTTGCATGTAGAATTACTTTACGGACAAGAACCACACCACGTTGTAGAGGGCTTGTTTAAAGCCTTTGCAAAGGCTGTAGATATTGCCTGCCAAAAGGATCCCCGTATTGGTCGATCTGTTCCTAGCACTAAGGGCCGTCTTAGAGGTTAAATCTGCTATCGTATGGATATCCTAAACTCATCGGATGATGAATTAGTTCGGTCAGCGCAGAAAGGCAGCATGGATGCTTACGAGGAGCTAGTACATAGGCACCGCGACAAAATTTATGCTAGAGCTTTCAGTATGCTGCGAAATGAAGATCAGGCTTTAGACATGTCACAGGAGGCCTGGGTGAAAGCGTGGCAGCGACTTGCGCAATTTAAACATAACTCCAGCTTCACAACTTGGATCACTCGTATTTGCATCAATTTATGTCTGGACCTTATTCGTAAACGGAAACGTCAAAAACTTGATTCATTGGACAAATTGGAGGAGGAGTTGGGAGGGGTTGAACGCTTAATTGAAGAAGCTGAGGATTTCAATCCTACTGAGAAAATTGAGAGGGCTGAGTTGAGAGAAAGAATTGATTTAGCTTTGGCTAAGCTTAGCCACGAACATCGGACGGTCCTTGTTTTGCATGAGTTTGAACAAATGGAGTATAAGGAAATCGCCAAATCAATCCATTGCTCCATAGGCACCGTCATGAGTAGGCTTTTTTACGCTAGAAGAAAACTTGGGAAATTGTTAATTTCTTTGAAGAAGGAACGTTAAAATTTAGTCGAAACAAAATAAAGGCATGATCAGCAAGGAAGACCGACTGAAAATACAGGCGTGGGTAGACGGTGAATTAGCACCTCAGGAATCTGCTCAAATAGCGGATTTAATCGAAAACAGTCTAACTGCCAAGGAGCTGGCCAATGATTTAAGAGGAGTTCGGAAAGTTCTTAAAAATGGCGAAAAAACTGTAAAAATTCAAGATTCTCCCGAATTTTACTGGAATCAGATACAGCAGAAAATTGAATCTCTTGATCATGTAACTGATAAAATGGACGAGAGGCTTGAATCAAAAACAACGCCTACAGCGCTTCAGTGGTTGATACCAATAGGCAGTTTAGCCGCTATTTCTGCACTAATCATGCATTTTAATGACTCCGAAATTGGGCAAGGAGTAGATTCAGATGCTTTTAAGCCTGCTGAATCGATTGGTTTTCAGCCCAAAAGCGGTTTGTCAGAGGGAAGTAGTATAGGTTTAATAGAGGAGGAGGTATCTGAAGGATCAGAATTAGGTGTTTTTAGTTTTGAGGGTACGCAAATTGGCGGTGACCTGATAAATCCTGAGGAAGCAGGAAGTCTTCCAGAATCAATAGAAAATCCAGAGCGATAATTCTCCATAGGTGATCAACCTAGGTTTTTTAATAGACTAATCGCATCAATAAAACTTATTAACACACACTATATGGGGTCTGCCTCCGGCTTTTAGGCACCACATGTTGTGCTGTTTTTTTATTTCTGCATCGAATAAATTTGTAGAAAATATTCATTTTGACTATTTTCGCCTCTTGAGAAATAGCCTTTTTGGGGCAGTTTATTTAAAATAATGGCAAAAAAAAAGGAAGGTAGTGAGGGGGCAGGGGCAGCGAAATATGATGCTTCTAAAATTGATAAGTTAGAGGGTCTTGAGGCTGTTCGTAAACGCCCTGGGATGTATATTGGCGATCCTGATGAGCGAGGGCTTCATCATTGTGTCTTCGAGGTGCTAGATAATTCAATTGATGAGCATTTAGCAGGCTATTGTAAGCACATTACTGTAATCATACACGTTGATGGTTCAGTAAGTATTCGAGATGATGGCCGTGGTATTCCGGTAGACAAACACCCGAAATTCAAAATACCGGCTGTTGAGCTTGTGCTTACAAATTTGCATGCAGGCGGTAAATTTGGCCAAGGGGCATATAAATATTCAGGTGGTTTGCACGGGGTTGGAGCTAAATGTGTTAACGCTTTGTCAGAATGGTTTAAGGTTGAGGTGAGCCGGGACGGTAAGGTTCACACGATGGAGTTTTCGCAGGGTAAGACGACCCGCAAGCTTGAGGTTATAGGAAAGACCAAGAATACGGGAACTTACGTGGTATTTAAACCTGACCCTGCTATTTTCACCATAACTCAGGAATTCCAGTTTAACATGTTGGCCACGCGCATGCGTGAACTAGCTTTTTTGAATCCAGGGGTTGAAATCACTCTGGTTGATGATCGAGAAGATAAAAAATCAGAAACTTATTTTTATCGAGATGGTATTGAGCAGTTTGTCAGGCAACTGGGCACAAATAAAAATGTCGTACATGCCAAGCCGATTGTCATCGCTAATAAGACAGAGGAAGTCTTTGTGGATATCGTCATCCAGTATAACGACACTTATAACGATCAAATACTTTGTTACGCAAATTCAATACCAAACGAAGATGGTGGCGCACATTTAACAGGATTCAGAACTGCTCTTACCCGGGCAATAAATCAGTACGCAAAGAATAACAATCTGCTAAAAGATAAGGACCCGAACATATCTGGCGATGATGTTCGGGAAGGTTTGGTTGCGGTAATTAGCGTAAAGCTTCCCGACCCGCGATTTAATTCACAAACCAAGGCGAAACTAGTAAACAATGAGATAGAGGGAGTAACCAGTAAGGCAACTTATGATGGATTAATGCATTTCTTCGACACTAATCCCTCAACCGCAAAAAAAGTGGTAAACAAAGGGCTTACTGCGGCACGTGCACGTGAAGCTGCCAGAAAAGCCCGCGAGACCGTTCGTAAGAGCGCCATGACAGGCGGTGGCCTTCCGGGCAAGCTTGCTGATTGCTCAGATCGAGACCCTGCTAATACCGAACTATATATTGTTGAGGGTGATTCGGCTGGTGGTTCTGCAAAGCAGGGTCGTGATCGCAAGTTTCAGGCTATACTTCCTATTAGAGGTAAATTAATCAATGTTGAAAAAGCTAGGTTGAATAAAGTTTTAGAAAACAAAGAGATCAGGACAATGATTACTGCCGTTGGTACCGGTATAGGTGATGGTGAAGGTGAGGGGGCTTTTGACTTGGATAAGTTGAGGTATCATAAAGTTATAATTATGACTGATGCAGATGTTGACGGAAGTCATATCCGAACGCTGTTGCTTACTTTTTTTTACCGGCAAATGCGTGATTTAGTTAAGCATGGCTACGTATATATTGCCCAGCCTCCGCTTTACCAAATCTCACGTAAAAAGCGTGTTGAATACGTTGCTGATGATAATGAATTAAATAGGATCCTTATTGATTTAGGGGCGGAGGATATCAATCTAAAGCTTAGTGCTCGCAAAACTTTAAACACTAAACAGTTGGGAGATATTTTGGAGTTACTTATATCTCTTGATAAGTTTGCTGGTTCAATACAGCGTCATGGGGGAGATTTTGCTGAATACATTGAGAACCGTAAAAAAACGGGTGAGCTGCCAACCAATTTGGTAAAGATTCGCGACGGAAATGATGAATCGGTTCACTATTTCCACAGCGATACAGAACTTGCTAAATTTTCAAAAAAGAACGCTGATTTAAATATTTTTGGTGAATCCGGTAGTGATCCTGATGCTAAAGCCGCAAAAAATAATACCAGCACTCGCCGAGCGATTCATGTAGAACTACACGAAAGTAAGCCTGTTCAAGAATTGCTCGGAAAACTGAGCCGAAAAGGTCTTCCTGTGGATCATTATGAGACCCAAGACAAGCCACTTTTTGAATTAGTAGAAGGAGATGGGGAAAGGGTTCATCCACTATTTTCGCTTTCAGAAATACTCAGTACCGTCATGGAAATAGGTCGTCGTGGCCTTCAAATTAAACGTTTTAAGGGTTTGGGTGAAATGAACCCGAAAGAATTATTTGAAACAACAATGAACCCTGAAACACGCAAGCTTTTACGTGTAGAATTAACCGATGCGGTAGAAGCCGAAGAGATGTTTACAAAGCTCATGGGGGATGAGGTTTTGCCGCGCAGACAGTTTATAGAAGATAACGCCCTAAACGTCCGTAATCTGGATATCTAATATCACCAATGCCAAAGAAAAAGGGCTCCGAGGAATTGCCCATATCTAATACTCCTCTTTTTGCTGCAAATGAAAAAATTGCGCCGATCAATGTCGCTGATGAGATTAAGAATTCTTTTCTGGACTATTCCATGTCGGTCATCATTTCTCGTGCGCTTCCGGATGCTAGAGATGGCTTAAAACCATCACAGCGTCGCATTCTTTACGCGATGCATGAACTGTCTTTGTACCCCCCTAAGAAGCACTTCAAATGTGCCAAGATAGCTGGAGATACAAGTGGTAACTACCACCCGCACGGAGAAGCGGTCATATACCCAACTTTGGTGAATATGGCACAGCCTTGGTCAATGCGTGACACTTTGGTGGATGGTCAGGGTAATTTCGGTAGTATTGAAGGGGATCCTCCTGCAGCGATGCGTTATACTGAGGCGCGGCTAACCCCTCTCGGGGGCTCGCTCATGTCCGATATGGACAAAGATACTGTTAATTGGGTTGCTAACTACGATGAGAGACTTATGGAGCCAACAGTTTTCCCGGCTTCTTTCCCAAATTTACTTGTTAATGGGGGGACTGGTATAGCGGTAGGTATGGCTACTAATATGGCGCCACATAATCTCGGGGAGGTTATTGATGGCATATGTGCTCAAATAGATAAGCCGGATATTGATTTAAAGGGCTTAATGAAGCACATAAAAGGTCCCGATTTCCCGACGGGTTGCACTGTTGCTGGCCTCAAGCCGATAGAAGATTATTTTTCCACAGGAAAAGGGTCGGTTAAGGTGCGTGGTCGACTTGGAGTTGAGGAGATGCGAGGGGGGAAGTCACAAATCGTAGTTACAGAAATTCCCTATAATGTAAATAGAGCAACACTTGTTGAGCGCATTGCCGAATTGGCTAACGAAAAAATTCTCTCTGAAATCACTGCGGTACGTGATGAATCAGATGAAAACACGCGCGTTGTCATTGAGCTCAAGCGTGATGCCGTCCCAAAAGTGGTCATTAACAATCTTTATAAGCACACACAGTTGGCTACTTCTTTCAGTGTCAATATGCTTGCCATCGATCACGGTAAGCCCAAAACATTGACGCTTAAGGAGGCCATCAATTGCTATATTGAGCATCGCCGAGAAGTTGTCGTTCGAAGGACGCGGTATGAACTCGAAAAGGCGGAGCGTCGGGCAGAAGCTCTAGAGGGTTATATCATCGCACTTTCCAACCTAGATAAGTTTATCAAAATAATCAGAGACTCTGCCAATCGTGAAGAAGCAAAAGTTAAACTAATGGCGTTTGATTTCACGAAGGCGGCCGTAGAGAAACTGGGAATTCTGATCCGGCATAATGCCAGGCTAGTGAATGGTCGCTATGAGTTTAGTGAAGAGCAAGCCAACGCAATACTAGAACTTAGGTTATATCAGCTGACTGGCCTTGAAATTGATAAAATAAGGGGTGAGTACAAGGAGTTGGTCAAAAAAATCAAGGACCTGCTTGATATATTGGCGAAAGAAGCCCGTGTGTTGGCGATAATCAAAGATGAACTGGCGGAGATAAAAGAAAAACACGCAACACCGAGGCGAACTGATTTGGCCCCAGATGAAGGCGAGATGTCCATTGAAGATTTAATCGCTAATGAGTCTGTGATGATCACTCTTACCCACAATGGTCTTATTAAAAGGACTAATACCAGTGCCTTCAAAGCGCAACGTCGGGGGGGGAAAGGTGTTATCGGAATGAAAACCAGAAAGGCGACAACAGATAAGGAAGCCAGTGATTTTATAGAACATCTTTTCCCGGCAAATACGCATGATTACTTGATGTTTTTCACAAATACCGGTCGGGTTTATGTCGAGCGTGTGCACGAAATCCCGGATTTAGGTAGAGCTTCGAAGGGTCGTAGTATTGCTAATGTATTGGAACTGAAGCACGGTGAAAAAATCGCGGACGTTATTCGGGTAAAGGCTGTCTATGGTGAGAATAAGGAAGATTTAACGTGGCAGCAAGATAGATGCATTTTCTTCACCACTCGTTCAGGAACAGTTAAAAAGACAGCATTAAGTGATTTTGCAAATGTGAGGCGTGGCGGTATTATTGCTATTAAGATAGTGCCGGGGGACACTTTAATTGAGGCTCGCTTTACCACCGGCCATGACGATGTGATTCTAGTTACGGCAGACGGCCAAAGTATTCGCTTTCACGAGGACGGCGTTCGGACGATGGGGCGTTCTGCAGCCGGAGTGAGGGGGATACGCCTTGGCAAGGATGACCATGTGGTCGCCTTATCAATCGTAAGCTCAGATGCTACACTGCTTGTTGCGGGAGAAAACGGAATAGGTAAGCGCACTGTTTTTGATGATTATCGTGTGCAATCTAGAGGAGGGAAAGGCATTAAAACGATGAAGATTACCAAAAAAACCGGCAAAGTTATCGGCGGTTTAACGGTTCATGAAGGTGACGAGATTATGCTTATTACGGTGGGCGGTCAAATGGTGCGTACTTCGGTAGATGGGATCCGGCAAGCGGGAAGAAACACTCAAGGTGTTCGCCTAGTTAATGTAGACGAAAAGGATCGATTGCAGGACATTGCTCCAGTTGTTTCTGCTGAGCAGGAAGAGTCAGCCCAAGAAGAATAAGAAAATGGGCAGAGTATGCCAGCTCTGATCCATCAATTATATAAGATTAACTTACTGGCCTCTGTGTAGATAACTTAAGGCAATCACACTGTATGCACTTACTAGTGGCTTTTCATTTTCCCACCACCGCGAAGCCTTTTTATTAATCCAGGAGCCATCCTGATCTTGCAGCCCCATCAATTTTAGGCCTACCTGTTTGCGCCAATCCACTTTCTTCCCGTTGGTTAGCTCAAGATTGTCTGCGCCGTAAACTGTTAGCGCTTTGGTCATGAGGTAATAATAATAGAATTGACCTTGCGCCCCCATGCCGGGGTTTTCCTCTAGAGTATAGTTATCCTCCAGCCATTTTTTAACAGCCGTAATACGAGGGTCATCTTGTTTGAGATCAGCATAAGCATAACTAAGCATACCCGCATAACTAATGCTTCCGTAACTACGAAGAGCTGTCCTGCCTGACTCACTACCTTTTGCTTCACCGGCCATGCTTTTACCTGGAAAATAAATAAACCCGCCTTTGTTTTCAGGGTCGTCACTCGCCCAAGGCTGTTTGTTGTGTGATTTGAGATTTTGACAATTCTGGATAAAAGAAATAGCTGCTTTCCAGTTAAGGTCTGTTTTTGACTGGGGTGAATCCTTAGCGATATTACGACTATAATAAATGGCTTCTAGAGCTGTAAGGGTATTATTCAAATCACCATGAGGGTAACTGTTGCCGTAGCCCACTCCGCCATCTAACGGATGGTCTGTTTTGCCTTTAACCCCCAAATCCCATTGTTGACCAATTAGAAATCTACGAGCATTAAGAATCGTTGAATTATATTTTGCGTCCTCAGAAGCAAGCATGGCCATCATGCTTAATGCGGTATTGTAATTGGCTAAGCCCTTATTGGGAACATATATGCTGCCATTAGGCTGTACATGCTTAAGGATATATTGATAACCTTTTTCTACCCAGTCTGGAGTTGTCTTAAGCTTCTGCGGGTTGCCTTGATACGCCACAAGGGCTATTGCTGTTACTGCTGGATGATCGGCATTTGTCCAGTAACCACCAGGGGATTGGCTTTTCTTGAGAAAGTCTATTCCGCGGTCAATTGATCGCTGCAGTTCGTTTTGAAAGGAAATGTCTGTTTGGCATAATGCGGGGAAAGAGAATCCGAGAATTATGATTAAATTTACGGTCAGTATTTTCATTGATGTATTTTAGATTATTGTTTGATTTCTTTTCCATCAGCATCCCATTGCTTCATCGATAGGACTTCGCCGTTTTCATACACAAGCTCTATCCTTTTTTTTCCACTGGCATACCATCCAGTTTCAACGCCTACTTGAATGCCTTTTTTGTATTCTCGCTTATAGTTGTAAGGGAAAGTTGGAGGCTTTCCGTTCTTTGGCTTATTCATTCCAACAACGAAACCAGTGTATGGATTCTCTTCGCCGCGCTTATACCATACTCCAGCTTCCAATAATCCAACTATATTTCCGTTATTATCACGCTTTTCCATTTCCATTAGTTTTACTGCAGGTATTTCATGCGGGTCTGGCTCTCTGTCGCCAGTGTTTTTACTTGGGGTTTGGGGCGCAGGGTCAGAGTTTGTAGCTGCGCGTTGAGAATTTGTTTCAGGAGGGGAACACGCCAGAAATGCAATGGTTAAGCAGGGTATTATCTGTATAATTTTTCTCATTAAGAAGGATTGCTGGTTGATTGTTAATTTCTTAATTATCTTTTGTCACCTTAATTAAAAGTGTCCCATTGGAATCTAGGGGCGGTAAATGCTTTGGTTGAGGGCGCCAAATATCATCATTTGCGCGACCAACACGCGGGTTGTTAAACTGCGCTGCGTTGTCAGTGATGAGTGATACTATAGATCCATCACTTTGGGCGAGGAACGCTCCTTCAAACATTCTTGAGCCGTTGAATATAAATGGCCCTTCCTTAACGGGTTTCCCGTCCTTGCGTGCTACAAATTTTTCTAATCTGAGATTTTTATTTGTTTTCTCCTCTTTCCAGAGAAGTTCTATTTCCACAGGCTCGCCCGGGATAGCCTTGCCTTCATCTTCAGGGATGAGTTTACCATCGCTTCCCTTGCAATTAAGAAGAAGCATAGCAACCTGCAGGTGGAATGGCTCAGCGCTGGTTACCAGGAGGCTTTCATGGGTTTTTCCTTTACCCGTAACCACAAGGTACTCAATAGGTCCTTCATTCATGTTTACCATGACTGGAAATGATATTTCCTTTTTTTTCTTGTTAAGCAGTACTGTGCCTACTTGAAGAATGCCCGGCGTGATCTCTTTTATGTTCGGCTTTTTTGGTGGCTCAGGCTTAAACGGGTCTTTTTCCTGTGCTGAAAGTAAAAAAGCACCGCACAGGACTATAATAGCAAGGGATATCCTATTCATAATTGTATAGCTCAAATGCTGCATAAGTTTTAGGTCAAATGCCATTAAATTCATCTGGTTTTTAATTCTCTAAAACCCCAAATTGGCGCATGCACATATCTGAAAGGATAGCCTCACTGAATATATTGGCGCGTAATATTTGGTGGACCTGGAATCAAGATGCTCGGGAGATTTTCAGCGAACTTTCTTCGCGAACCTGGCAAAATGTATATCATAACCCGGTAGCGGTGCTGAGGGAAATATCTGAAACTGAACTACGCAACCGACTCCTTGATCCAAATTATCTTAAAAAAGTTGATCGAGTTCTTCAAGATTTTGATAATTATATGAATCCATGTGGTACGTGGGTTTCGCAGTATTCCTCCGATTTACAGGATAAATCCATAGCATATTTTTCAGCGGAATTTGGCTTACATGAAACTTTACCAATAGCTGCTGGAGGGTTGGGGGTACTGGCCGGAGATCATATAAAAAGCGCAAGTGATTTGGGGTTGGAGTTTAACGGAATCACACTCTTTTATAGGGAGGGTTACTTCCAGCAATCGATAAACCAGGAAAACTGGCAGACTGAATATTACAATCAGTTAAACCCAAAAAATCTGCCAATGGATACTGTTCTTAATAAACAAGGGGAGCCGCTTGTCTGTAATGTTGATATCGCATCCGATACCGTTTATTTTAGATCTTGGAGGATTAATGTTGGGCGTTGCCCGCTATATTTGATGGACACAAATCTTCCGGAAAATAAACCGCATTATAGGGATTTAACTTTAAGGGTGTATGGAGGCGACAGCACAACACGAATTCAGCAGGAAATACTCCTAGGGGTGGGGGGCGTTAAGTTAATGAGGGCTCTAGAAATCCAGCCTTCGGTGTTCCATATGAATGAAGGGCATGCTGCTTTCTTGTCGTTCGAGCTAATAAAAGAAAAATTAATCAACGGCCAATCGTTCGAAGCCGCAATGAAAGAAACACGAAGCGAATGCATTTTCACAACCCATACTCCGGTCCCAGCTGGCCATGATCGTTTTGACTCCGAGCTAATGCTATATGCACTAAGTTCTTACGAGAAACACCTTAATCTTTCTCATGAAGAACTCATGGGCTTAGGTAGATTAGATTCGGACGATACCAAGGAGACATTTTGCATGACTGTTTTAGCATTAAATACTTCAAAGCATGCGAATGGAGTCAGTGAGCTTCATGGTTCGGTTAGTCGAGAAATGTGGAAGGACAAATTTAAACTACCAAAAGAGGAAGTGCCCATCGGGCATATCACTAATGGTATCCATCTCCTTGGCTGGATGAGTGCTCCAGCCCGGAATCTATGGCAGGCTAAAACAGGAGACACCGGTGTGTTTTACGAACAAATAAATACACCTGAATTCTGGGCTAAGGCGGAGGATTCTAGTTTTGTGTCGGATGAGGAACTTTGGGCACTACGATATCGGCTTAGGCGTGAGTTGATTGATTTCACGAGAAATAGGCTTATTGGTGCACCTAAATCTAGGGAAGGCGATTTTATTTCTTACGATCAATTGCTTGATGCCGATACCCTTACCATTGGGTTCGCGCGCCGATTTGCCACTTACAAGAGGGCTCCGCTCATTTTTGACAAGCTAGACAAGGTTGTGAAATTGGCTAAAGACTATGAAAGACCAGTACAATTTATTTTCGCTGGCAAAGCGCACCCCGCAGATGATGAAGGCAAGCGTTTCATTCAAAAAATTGCGCACTTATCAAAGCAAAGCGGACTATCCGGCCACCTAGTTTTCATTGAGAACTACGATATAGAAATTGGACGAATGTTGGTTGGGGGTTGTGATGTCTGGTTAAATAATCCCCGCAGGCCCATGGAAGCTAGTGGGACTAGCGGCATGAAAACAGCCGCACACGGAGGGCTGAATTGCAGTATTATGGATGGATGGTGGCGTGAAGTGTTCGATGGAGATAATGGTTTCTCTATAGGAGATGACGGTCACCCTGATGATATAGAAGAACAGGATCGTGTTGATAGTGAAAACCTTTTCCGTGTGCTTTCTGAGGAAGTAATTCCAACATTTTATAACCGAGATGCTAACGGAATTCCTCGCGCTTGGATTAAGAAGATCCGTCACGCTATGGCTACGATTGCTCCACGATATAATACGTGGCGAATGGTCCAGGATTATTCAGAAAAATATTACAAATCTTGAAGTGTGTTGCCCCCTATATCATCTCAAAAGCCAGACGAATTAGCCAGTTGGTTGGTGGAGGCGGGCGAGCCTGTCTACCGCGCCGACCAGATTTTGCGTTGGGTTCACAAGGGTTCCATATGCGACTGGTCCCAGATGGGAAATATTCCTGATGGCCTTAAAAGTAAGCTCTCTAGTAGTTTTACTTTTTCATCAGTTAAGTTAGTGCGTAAGCAAGGGGGAGTTGACACGACTATTAAATTTCTTTGGAAACTTTCAGATGGGCAATATGTTGAAAGTGTATTAATCCCAGCAAGTCCATCATTCTATGGTGAGGCGAGTGACCGGCATACACTCTGCGTTTCAACTCAAGTAGGTTGCGCTTACGGATGTAAATTCTGTGCTAGCGGATTAGAGGGGTTCAAAAGAAATCTTAAGCCGAGTGAAGTGATTGATCAGGTTCTTTCCGTTGAAGCCCTTTTTAAGGAAAGAGTTTCTAATGGCAGGAGGTTAATTACAAATTTAGTAATTATGGGAATGGGTGAGCCATTGGCAAATTATGATAATCTACTAGATGCGTTAAATATTTTGAATTCAACATGGTCTGCAAATATCGGGGCTCGTAAAATAACTATTTCTACCAGTGGGCTTGTTCCGCAGATTATCAAGCTGTCTGATCAGCCAAAGCAATATCGTTTGGCCATTAGCTTACATGGCGCAACCGATGGGGTGCGCAACAAAATCATGCCTATCAACCGCAAGTATCCATTGAGTAAACTTTCGGATGCAGTTGAAATTTATCAATCGAAAAAGAAAGGGTCTATTACATTGGAGTATATCCTAATTGAAGGAATAAACGATGGAATCGACCAGGTGCCACATCTTGCAATCCTGTCGGAACGCCTACGTGCCAAGGTAAACATAATTCCGTATAACAGTGTGGAGGGCCTGGGCTACCAGCGACCGAGTATAACGAGTCAAGAATGTTTCGTGAGGGCTCTAATTGATAAAGGTGTAAGAGCAACTCTCAGGCGAGAGAAAGGGCATGATATAGATGCAGCTTGTGGTCAATTGAGGCTCAAGGTAGAAAAGAAGTTGGACTCTAAGGAAAACTGAACTACAAAAAACGGACTGTGGTCTCCTTGATCGATTACGGAGCAGGAAATGTTCGCAGTGTGCATAAATCACTCACCGCTGCCGGAGCAAAAGTAAAACTGGTGTCGGATCCAGACTTAGTATCCTCATCCGGTGCGGTGGTTTTACCGGGTGTTGGGGCATTCGATGACTGTATTAATGCTATGCAAAAGCAAGAGCTCTTTGAGGCCGTCAGAAGCTTTATAGCTACTGGTGGGCCTTTCCTGGGCATTTGTGTCGGCTACCAAGCCCTTTTTGAGAGAAGCGATGAGTTTGAATCACAAGAAAAAGGCCTTGGTATCTTTGAAGGGTGCGTAAAACGATTTCCTGATTCTGAAGAGCATAAAGTTCCTCAAATAGGATGGAATACTGTTGAAGTCTTGCGGGATGAATGCCCCCTTTTTAAAGGTATCAAGTCTGGGGATTATTTCTATTTTGTTCATAGTTATTACCCTCAACCATTAGCAGAAGCTATTGTTGCTACAACTACAAATTATGGTGTTTCTTTTGCTTCCTCCATATGGCACGAAAACATATATGCCACGCAGTTCCATCCTGAAAAAAGTCAGAAGGCTGGGATTAAAGTACTAAAAAACTTCATAGACTTAATGTCATAGATTTGTGGGGCTTGCCCATTGCTTATTTGAATGCTAGATTCAAAGACTAACACTATACACTATTTATATGGCTTACGAACTACCTGATCTTGAATATGCGCACGACGCACTCGAGCCGCACATTGATGCGCAAACTATGGAAATTCATCACGGCAAACATCATGCGACTTATATTGCCAAGCTTAACGCTGCGATTGAGGGAAATGATGAGCTCGTAGGAAAAGCTATAGAAGATCTTGTCAGCGATCTTGATTCCATTCCCGAAAATATACGGGGAGCAGTACGAAACAACGGCGGAGGCCATGCCAACCACTCACTTTTTTGGAAGGTTATGAGCCCGGGTGGAGGCGGTGAGCCTTCCGGTGCATTAGCAGAAGCTATTGAAAGCGATCTTGGGGGAATGGAATCCTTTAAGGAAGCATTTGAGGCAGCTGGGGCAACACGTTTTGGTAGTGGATGGGCTTGGCTTTGTGTTAAAAATGATGGAAGTCTTTGTGTTTGTAGCACGCCAAATCAGGATACGCCTCTTATGGAAGGGCGTACGCCTATTTTAGGGTGTGATGTTTGGGAGCATGCTTACTACCTCAAATATCAGAACCGACGACCTGACTACCTGAAAGCATTTTGGAGTGTCGTTAACTGGGATGTAGTTGCTGAAAATTATCAGGCAGCTAAAAGTTAGGCATTTCACCGAATCTCAATAGGGATAAATATCCCTATTGATAAAATTATTGCCTTAAGCCTTTTGGCTTAGGGCGATTTTTATATTTCTCGTATAATCTTGTGTGGCGACTTTCAAGGCTGACTTCCTTGCCATTGATCCACATCCGTTTGACGTTTGTTCTTATATCAAATAAATCTCCATCGGTGGCGATAAAGGATGCTTCTTTACCCTTTGTAAGTGAGCCAAGCTTGCTATCTGCATTTAACATTTGGGCTGGATGAAGAGTTATGCTTTTCAAGGCGACATCCCTAGGTAGTCCGTATGCCATAGATCGAGATGCCGCATAAATAATATTTCTAATTTCTGTCGCACCCCAATTCCCCATTTTAACACTATGCGCTATTTTAACCCCTGCCTGGTGTAGAATTCCCGCAGAACGGAAATTAATGTCATGGGGGTCGGTGTCTCTTTGAGGGAGCCGGAAAACATTATCTAAAACTACAGGGATATTATTTTTTGCCAGCAGTTCGCCGACGCGCCAAGCGTCTAATCCTGCTGCGATAATTATCTGATAATTACGTTTCTTCGACCATTTTACAGCGCTAATGATTTGCTGCTCATAATTTGCGTGAATGACAATCGGCTGTTTTTTTGAAATGACATCTAAGGTGGCCTCCCATGCGGGAATCAATTTAAAAGCCGCATCTTGTTTCCGGGCCTTGGCGTAAGCTTCTGCATCATCAAAAAAACGGTCAATATCTAGTAGTTTCTTTTCGCGTTGTTTAGCCTGCTCCTTGGGTGATTTAAACTTATCCGGATCACGCATGGTTTCCTTTGGGGTTGTGTTGATTGAAAGCGAGGGCCACATCATGTGAAGAGCAACCCTTGATTTTACCGTCATGTCTTCAACCCCCCAGCCGTCGGTTTTTATCAGTCCTGATGTGCCGGTTACTGTCCCGCCCATTGGTGCAACCAGCGCGTGAGTGAATCCATTAGCTCGGGCAACAGGGATTAACTCGGAATCCGGATTAACTGAGACCCAGGCTTCTACATCAGGGGTAAATTCTCCAACTTCGGAAGTGTCCTGGGTGGCTCGTACTGCATTGATTTCAGTCAGCCCCAGAGAGGTTGTTGCGGCAATTAGACCAGGATATACCTGCAACTTACCCAAGTCTATTTCCCGGAAAACTTCAGGCGTTGCTAGCTTTGTTCCGATGGCGACTATTTCACCGTCCTTAACCAGCATTTGGCCATTAATGATTACTCCGCTGTCTGCCGGATGTATAGCCGCAGCCCGATAGAGGATTGTTTCAGCTTTAGCGAATGAAGCGATTATAACGAAGGCTAACAGAGTTCTCATGGTTTCCCTTTTTTGCATTCATAGCAGTTATTTAAGAGGTGTGCTTTTTCAAGTGCTTGTCTGAAAAATAATGCTCTGGCTGAAAGTTCAGTTTTCTCGCCCTTACCGTTTGAGCGTAATTTGGTAAGTAGCGTTTTGCGTTCATCGGCCATTGCTTTCGCGCGTGCTGCAGATTTTGATCGATCGTAGTACTGCTTGCCTTCGATCCATGTTTCATCACAAAGTGTTTGCGTATTAAGAGGGTGGCCATTCCAAATGACAAAGTCCGCGTCTTTTCCAATCTCAAGCGATCCCACCCATTTGTCTATTCGGAGTTGCTTCGCGGGGTTTATGGTAACAAATTTAAGTGCTTCCTCCTCACTGACCGCTCCGTATTTTACCGCTTTTGCTGCTTCAAGATTCATTCTTCTGGCAAGGTCTGAGGAATCTGAATTGAAGCTGACTGAAACCCCACGCGCGTGAAGTAGTGATCCGTTATAGGGTATGGCATCGTATACCTCAAACTTGTATGCCCACCAGTCCGAAAAACTTGAAGCTCCAGCGCCATGAGATGCTATTTCATCGGCAATCTTGTAGCCTTCAAGAACGTGCTGAAGTGTGCCGACTCGAACACCGAACCTCTCCATTGTTCTTAAGAATATCAACATTTCATCCTGCCTATAAGAGTGGCAATGGATTAGGCGTTTTCCTTCAATAATTTCTCCAATAGCCTCCAATTCTAAGTCTCTCCGCTGTGGCTTATTATTGCCCATCTGGGGATTATTTTTCTTCTCTAAGTATTGCCGAGATTTGATAAACCTATTGTTAAAAAAAGTTTTCACACCCATTCGTGTTTGCGGGAAACGAGTTTTTCTATCATCACCCCAATTGGATTGTTTTACGTTTTCCCCTAAAGCAAACTTGATGCCAGCTGGTGCTTTTTTGAAAATCATGTCATCAGGAAGTTCTCCGAAACGCAATTTGATAACTGCGTTTTGGCCTCCGATAGGATTGGCTGATCCATGAAGGAGATTTGCCGTGGTTAGCCCTCCGGCAAGTTGTCGGTAAATATTTTCAGTTTCAGAGTTAACGACGTCACCAATGCGTACCATTGCAGTCGAGGGAAGAGTGCCTTCGTTTACCCCACCAAGTATCATGCTGTGACTGTGGCAATCTATTAACCCAGGTGTGACATGGCGGCCTTTGGCATCAATAATAAACGTATCAGGTGAGTCAGGCAGGCTTGAGATTGGGCCAATTGCGGTTATTCGCCCGTTTTTGATATGCATATTGGCATTGGAAAGTATGCCGGTTTGACCAGAAGTCCAAATGGTTGCATTTCTGATTATTATATTCGTAGGATTTTTTAAAACGCCTCGATAATTACTGGGATTTTTTGCGGTTACAGGCTCTAATTTTACATTTTTTTGTTTTGCATCTTTTTCTGTTTTCGTTGGCGTTGAATGGTTTGGAAAATGACGCCCTTCAATCCACACACCAGAGACTTGGTTTTCAGAATTAAACCAACTTTCGCCATCGACAATCGTTAAATTAGCTAACTTTCCCTTCTCAATAGTTCCCAACAGAGAACTCATCCCCAATAATTTCGCGGGGTGAGTAGTCAGGGCCGTCAGTGCAGCCTTTTCAGTAAGACCTCTTTCGATGGATTTTTGAATGTTTTTACGGTATGGTTTAAGGCTCGTTAACCCGTGTATTGTAAACGAAAATTCACGGTTATTTTTAGATAGTAGTGCCGGGATTTCTGGAGCCCAATCCCACGTGCGTAATTGATCCAAGGAAACCATGTTCCAATCCATTTCATCAGGTAAATCGGGGGCGGCGGGGAAGGTTACTGGCAGGATATAATCAAACGCGTGTTTTTTTAGTATTTCAGGCCTCCTCCATTCTTGTCCGGTGGCGACTATAATGGGTTCAAAACCTAACTCTTCAGAAAGCTTTGCGGTTCGGGCAATCATTAATACGCTCCCTGTTTCCACAGCAACTCGCTGCTTATTGTCAGGCGCAATGACGTTTTCCATTGCTGCTAAAGCTGGATTGTATTTCATCCTGCTGAGGCCTTGATTTTGCTCAGTCCAGGTTCGCATTTTTTGATAGTGTATTGTGTCAAAAACTGTTTGCCTAATAGCCGCAATAACACCCATAAGTGATTTGGGATAGTTTTTTGCTGGACTGAAGGCCATATGTTGCAGTGTAGATGGATCAAGAATCAAATTATTTGGATCTCCTTGCCCAAGTAATACGGAAGTACTACTGCCTCTAATAATACCGCTAGTTGGTATTAGGTTTCCCGCTGTATAGCCAAGTTCCCGTAAAGCAGAAAATTCTTTTTCGTTTGGCGAGAAAGTATCAGATACCTTGTATTGAGGGCGTATTTCTTCAATCCCATAGCCGGGGCCGATATCTCCCATATCTCCCTTGGTAGTCGGTACTCCTTTGAAGTTAATACTTGAGCGTGCGTCAATAGGAACGGTCCATCGATTTGAAACCGGATTGGCTTTATCGTCTCCTATGGATAAGTAAGGCTCTATGAACCCTGCATAGATTGTTTTGCCATCCATTCGCCACACTCTGCAATCTGGCGGGATTGGTAATTTGCCTGTTTCAAAAACTGATCTAATTCTACCGTTTCTGATAATGATGGTTCCATTCTTAATAAGAACGCCGGGCTTGATTATGGTTCGCCCTCCCACTAATGCGTGAGCACCTGTTGAAACCGGCCTTTCCCCGGGAGGTTGTATTTCTGCCGGTGACAGAATCATTGCGCCGAGTAGCAGGGTGCAGGAAAACTTTACAAGAATCCGCATGCCTGAACTTAATGATCGGATCTTTTAAGGGCAATTGATTTGTTTTGCGGCTATTATTTCGCTTGGGTAACTTTCACGCCCATGAGGGTAGCCAATAAACTTCGCTTAGGAATTCTGGGATCAGGTTGTGGGACGAATTTTCTCGCCATTAATTCAGCGATAGAAAACGGCGGTTTTCCGGCAGAAATTAGCATTGTGATTAGTGATATTGAAAGTTCAGTAATCCTCTCGCACGCTCGCCAACTCAATATTGACAGTCAATTTATTGATCCCGGCTCTTATCGAACTAAGCTGGATGAAGCAGCAGAAGCTAAATATGTTTCTTTGCTGACGGAGGCTGGCGTTGACCTAGTCGTGCTTGCGGGTTTTATGAGGATCTTAAAAGGA
Organism: uncultured Verrucomicrobiota bacterium; assembly: GCA_902551155.1. Taxonomy (GTDB): domain Bacteria; phylum Verrucomicrobiota; class Verrucomicrobiia; order Limisphaerales; family UBA1100; genus UBA1100. The sequence goes on from CACDBG010000002.1 coordinate 54,924, forward strand.
GGGCTATTAAGCTCATTTGAGGGACGGGTAATAAACATCCATCCCTCGCTGCTTCCTTCTTTCCCGGGGCTTGATGCTTGCCAGCAAGCTTTGGATCACGGGGTAAAAGTCACTGGCGCAACCGTGCACTTCGTTGACCAAGGTGTTGATTCCGGTGCAATTATCATGCAGGATACTTGTAGGGTTTTGGATGATGACACGCCTGTAACGCTTCTAGATCGAATTCACGAAGTTGAGCACAAAATATACCCAGCAGCAATTGCGGCTATTGCCAAAGGAGAAGTGGTTAAGAATGGGCGTAAAACAGCTAGAACAACTATATCTGAGTGTTAAAATATTGAAAAAAAGTTCGCTTTTAAACGCCAACAATGGCAAACCATCCCGCTCGCGCAGATTTTTCTGCTCCCCCGTTCCGATGACGGGTAATCCATGAATGAGTAAAGATAAGGAAATCGTTCGCTTTGGGCTGCCTAAGGGTAGTCTTCAAGATGCCGCGGTAGAGAAGCTATCTAAAGCAGGGTGGAATATCCGTGTTAGCAGTCGATCTTATCTGCCTTACGTAGATGACGTGCGGCTCGAAGTTCGCACTATTCGCGCTCAGGAAATGAGCATTTATGTGGAACGGGGTTATCTAGATTGTGGAATTACGGGTTTAGATTGGATTCAAGAAAACGGTTCAGATGTTCATGAGGTAGGCGAGTTTCTATTTAGTAAGGCAACCAGCCGCCCTGCAAGATGGGTGTTAGCCGTGCCTGAAGGTTCAAATGTTTCCTCAGTCAAGGATTTGGAAGGTAAGCTAATTGCTACTGAAGTTGTTGAGCTAACAAAAAACTGGCTTAAATCTAATGGTGTAAAAGCCGATGTGGAGTTTTCTTGGGGAGCAACTGAAGTTAAGGCTCATGAACTGGTTGATGCGATTGTTGAGGTAACAGAGACAGGCAACAGTTTGCGCGCCAATAATCTGCGAATAGTAGATGAGCTTTTAAGTAGCACGCCACGATTAATTGCCAACAAGGAAGCGTGGACGAATAAGGCTAAACGCGATAAAATTGAGCAAATGGCACTGCTCTTGCGTGGAGCAATCGATGCTGAAAGAAAAGTAGGTTTAAAACTTAATATAGAACGAAAAAACCTAGATGATTTACTGGTAAAGCTTCCTTCTCTTCGAAATCCGACCGTTAATCAACTCTCGCAAGAGGGATGGGTCGCTATCGATACGGTGATTGACGAGCATGTTGTTCGGGAGATAATCCCTGAACTCAAAGCCTCAGGCGCTGAGGGAATAATTGAATATCCTTTAAATAAAGTAATTTATTAAACCCACCCGACTAACAACCTAATATAAATAATGGGATCATTAAAGAAACGGCGAAAAGCCAAAATCAATAAACACAAAAGACGTAAGGCTTCACGTGCCAACCGTCATAAGAAGCGTACTTGGTAGTTGGGGAGTTCTCCATCAATCAAGAAGTTTGCGCTTTAATATTTGCTTTCCATATGGCCCAATCGAGGGACAGATGATACATATATTCCATAATATAGGCTACTTTGTCGCCTTGATAATGTTTTCAGTAGGCTGTGTTCAGGCTGATGCCACCCAATCTCCCCCCAAAAAGTCAGCCGAAAAAAATAACACGCAGCAAAAAGAAGCTGAAGCCAATGAGGAACGTGAGTTCCAGGCTCTAAGACATTTAGCAGCCGCCCAATCTCACCTTGAAAGAGGAGAAGAGCAGGAGGCCTTGGAGGAATACTATAAAGCAGCTTTAGCAAATCCATCTGATAAAAAAGTGGTGATGGAAGTCGTGCAAAGGCTGGTGGTTAATCGACAACGTGATAAGGCGTTTAAGTTATTAGTTGAGGCAACAAAAAGCCCGGCAGCCCCAGCAGAATTGCACGGTTTATTAGCTGCAAGCTATCTTGAGAAAAAGAAGCCTGACTTGGCTAAGCAATCTGCTGAACAGGCGATAAATAAGTCACCAAAGTTAATCGTTGGCTACAAGGCAATGATGCAGGTTTATCGCTATGAAATACAAAAAGGAGAGCAGCGAATAAAACAGATACGTGGTGTAATTGATAAGGCGCTCAAGCAAAAAGAAGTTACCGCTCCGTTCAAAATTGAACTCGCCTTAATGATGGCAGGATATCTCTCATTGGAAAAAGACGCGGGAAAAGATTTTAAACCCAAAATCATTGAGCTTTTGGACAGCGCTCGTGGAAGCAAGCCAGAGAAGCCTGCTCAGTTGGGCCAAATAGCGCAGGCATATCGGATGGCCGGAGCACACAAGCAGGCCGCCGCAGCTATGGAATCGTTGCTTAAGGCGTTGCCAGACAGTGCTGAAATCCTTTTGGAAACTGCGAGAGAACATGCATTGGCGGGCGATTTAGACCAAGCCAAATTGCACTTAGAGGCAATGATAAAAAAGTTTCCCGACAATTGGCGAGGGCACCAATTACTGGCAGCCATAGCAATGGACAAAGAAGAATACGAATTGGCCGAAAAGCATTACAGAGAGGTAATAAAGCTAAACTCCAGAATGGAATCAGTTTATTACGATCTCGTGTCCTCGCTTCTCGCAGCAGATAAAATTGATAAAGCTCAAGAGGCATTGAAAATGGCCCGGACTCGATTCAATCCTAATTTCATGCAGGCCTATTTCTCCGCTATGATTCAATTAGAAAAAAAGGAATACCTCAAAGCCCATACAGAATTATTAGAGGCGGAAAAGTTGGCAAAAAAGGCGGAGCCCAATCGGTTAACGCATATCCTATATTTCCAGCTAGGCTCAACGGCTGAGAGAGCAAAAAAATATAAAGATGCCGAAAAATTCTTCCGTCAATCTATCGAAATGGAGCCAAACTATGCAACGGCGTTAAATTATCTTGGTTATATGTGGGCTGACCGAAATGAAAATCTCAAGGAAGCTGAAGAATTTATAAGACGTGCCTTGAAGGAATCGCCTGATAACCCCGCATACCAAGACAGTCTTGCTTGGGTTTACTACCGGAGGGGCGAATTTAAAAAAGCCCTAGAATGGCAATTAAAGGCACTTAAGAATTCAGAAGAACCAGACCCAGAAATACTACTTCACTTAGGCCAGATATACGGAGCATTAAAGGATAAAGTGAATGCTCGAAAGTATTTAAATGAAGCGAGTAAGATCGAGGATACTGAGGACGATGTGAAAGCCAAAATCCAGAAAAAACTAAAAGAATTGGATTAGCTGTAAAATCATGATCACGCCTGTTACTTGCTCTTTTCTAAGGGTTGATTTTCATATTCATTGGTGTATAAATCCCGCCCGAATTTTTTATATTATAAAATGATTAAGGTTCAGAATCTTAGGAAAACATTTGGCGAAAAAGTTGCCGTAGATAATCTAAGCTTTGAAGTTGAAAAAGGCGAAGTGTTGGGCTTTTTAGGGCCCAATGGAGCCGGCAAATCAACCACAATGCGGATGATTACAGGATATATTATGCCTGATGAAGGAGACGCTGTAATCGGGAGCCACAGTATTGTGCAAAGCCCGGAGGAAGCAAAGGCGCTCATTGGTTATCTACCTGAAAATGCACCTTCCTATCCTGACATGACAGTGGAGGGGTTTTTGAAGTTTGCCGCTGAAGTTCGAGGTCTCGCCGGGGTTGAGCGCGACAAGGCTGTCGATCACTCGCTGGAGGTTTGTTCGTTAGATTCCTTTAAGCGTCAATCAATAGATACCCTTTCAAAGGGCTATCGTCATCGCACATGTTTAGCGCAGGCTCTCTTGCATGACCCAGAAGTACTGATATTGGATGAGCCGACTGATGGGCTGGATCCAAATCAAAAACGTGCAGCGCGGGAGCTTATCAAGAGGCTCGGCGAGACTAAGGCTATCATTTTTTCCACGCATATACTGGAAGAGGTTGATGCAGCCTGTACAAGGGCCATCATTATTGACCAAGGTAAAATTGTGGCAAATGGAACGCCTGCCGAACTCGTTGAGCAAAGTCCCACAGACAAGCTTGATGATCTCTTTCGCGATTTAACAATAGCTGACACAGAAAAACAGGAGGCTGCATAATATGAATTCAAAGGTTCTACAAAATATCTTGATGATCGCTAAGCGTGAGTTTAGCGCATATTTTACTTCGCCTGTAGCATATGTTTTTTTGGTGATATTCCTTTTAGTTTCGGGCTTTTTTACCTTTATGGTGGGCCAAGATTTCTTTTCAAGAAATGAAGCTTCCCTAGGGTCTTTTTTTCTCTGGCATCCCTGGTTGTATCTGTTTTTGGTGCCTGCCATTGCCATGAGGTTGTGGTCTGAGGAAAAGCGTACGGGTACTTTGGAATTACTGCTGACTCTACCCATTACGACCGGCCAAGCGGTAATGGGCAAATTTCTGGCTTCTTGGGCATTCTTGATTGTCTGCCTAATGCTTACTTTTCCGATCTGGTTAATACCGAACATTCTGGGGGATCCTGACAATGGGGCTATCCTTTGTGGTTATATTGGTAGTGCCTTAATGGCCGGAGCTTATCTTGGGATTGGTTCCATGACCTCGGCCTTGACCCGTAATCAAGTTATTAGTTTTGTTATATCGGTTTTGCTCTGTCTTTTTACAATTTTAGCCGGGTTTCCTCCGGTGACAGATTTCATTCAAGGTCTTTTTCCTGGAAATGAATTTATAGTAGACTTGGTAGCTAGTTTTAGCGTTATGAGTCATTTTGAAGCTCTGCAAAGAGGGGTTTTTCTCTTTCGTGACTTTATATTTTTTATTTCCGTTATTCTTTTTACCTTGGCTGCGACGACCGTAATAATCCGAGGCGGTCAGGAGAGCAAGCCAGCGCAAGCCTTTGGTTTTGCAGGCGCTCAAGTAGTTATATTGGCTTTAATTTTAGTCGTAATTAATATCATTTCACTATCCTTTCGAGGTAAGTGGGATTTAACTGAAAACAATATTCACACGCTTTCTAGCGGTACAAAAAATATTCTTCAACGCGTTGGTGAGAATCGTGGAGATGATCCTGATTCATTTAAAATTGATGCAAGGCTTTACTTTACTAAAGGTGACGACCGGATCTCACCTTTTGTAAGGCAGTATGCAGCCAGAGTAGCTGAATTGTTGGAGGAATATGAGGAAGCCAGTGCAGGGAGTATTGTTTTCAATAACATTAACCCACTTCCTGATACTGATGAGGAGGAATTAGCCCAACAGGATAATATATCACGCATGCAGATTGGGCTCGATGAATTTGCCTATATTGGACTGACATTGAGTTATGCTGATAAATCTGAAATGGTTAGCCTGCTTGACCAAGGCCCCGGCGGGCGTGTTGGAGGACTCAAGCCAGAAGCACTTCTAGAGTACGAAATATCATCTGCGATTACACGACTCATCAAAGATGATTCTGAGGCCCCAGTGGTAGGTGTAATGTCTCCATTACAGGTTAACGGCGGTTTTCCGCCAAATTTACCACCCCAAATGATGCGAGGGCAACGCCCGTCTCCTCCGTGGCAATTTACGCGCATTTTACAAGCTACTTATGGTCAGGCAAATGTGAAAACCATTGAAATGAGTGCTTCCTCCATTGAGGAGAATGGAAAGATTGATTTATTGATCGTAATCCACCCTAAGTTGATTAGTGAGAAAGCGCAGTTTGCCATTGATCAGTACATTCTTGGGGGGGGGCAAGATGTTTGCATTACTTGATTCAAACCATGCATTAGATCAAGGGCCAATGGGTGGGTTTTCACCTCCTACCGGAAGCAGCTCTAACCTGGAAAAATTATTACCTGCTTGGGGTGTTAATTTTACCGCTAATCAGGTTGTGGCGGATGTGGGGTTTGCGTTGCGTCCTCGCCAAACCGGAGAATCATGGCCTACTGCAATTGATGTCCAGACTGATGGTCATAATGAAAATGACCCGATTATGGGTAATCTTGGGCCGCTCTCTGGCATACACTTCGGTGCTTTTAAGCGAGAAACGGCAACCAACGAAAAAGATGTTCCTGAACTTACCCCATTATTTCATAGCTCTACCAATTCAGCGCTTATAGGCACAGTTCAGACAAAGGGCCTTTTGCCGCTTCCCGCTTTTCAGGCTTCTCAGGGAGATATCGCAAAAGCTTTTACCCCTACTGAAGGTAAAAATATTTTGGCGTTAAAATTATCTGGTCCGTTTAAGACAGGGTTCCCCGACGGGGACCCTGATAAGCCACCTGTTAGTGATGATAAAAATGGTACGCAACCCGAAGTTCCTGATAATGCGCTAAAAACAGTAAAAGATGGGTCAAGCCCTGTGGTTATTCTGGTTGGTGACGTGGATTTTATACATGACACTAATCAACAAGTTGACCAATTTCGTGGGTTTCAAAATAGCAATTTCAACTTTGTATTAAACGCAATTGATTACCTCACAGGTGATGAGGACCTAATGAATATTAGAAGCTTAACAAATCGTAGTCGCCCTTTAAAAAAGCTTAATGAAATGGAAGAAAAAGCAACTGCGGAGATACGTAAGGAATTAGAAAAAACTGAAAAAGAACTACAAGAAGCTGAAGATAAGGCCCAGGATGTGGCTAATAAATTACAAGAACAGTTGCAAAACGCGCTTCAATCAGGTCAATCAGGATTAATCCAACTTCGCGTTTCTGAGGAGGACCGCGAAAAGCTCGAACAAAGCCAAGCTGCGGCAGAAGAAGCTAAAGATCGGGCTCGGAAGGCTATAAGGCGAATTAAAAAGAAACGGCGAGAGGCAATTAACTCTTTGAGAAATAATATCAAGTGGGCCAGCACCGGAGCTATGCCTCTACTAGTGGCATTTTTTGGTATTGGCGTTGCCCTCAGGAATCGGAAAATAAGTTAAGCAAAATGAAAACAGGAAATTTCAGCAATTTAGTTCCCCCGGCAATCGTACTTATAGTTTTAATTATTATAAGTATGCTCATTAAAGGCAGCGGTACTACTACGTCAATAGTCATCGGCAAAGAGCCCCTGAGTGGCCTGCCGTTATCTAAAATTGGTTCAATCGTAATAACCAAGAATAGTGACCAAACACCGAGCACGCTGACGCTGACGAGAGCAGACAAGCAATGGGTAGTTGAAAATAAAAACGGATACCCAGCGGATGCTGATCGAATAGAAAAATTTATCCGGGAGTTCAACGACATGAAAGTCCTTCGTGAACTCACCGCCGGGAAAAGCCAATTGGGAAGGATCGGCCTGCTTGATCCTGACAATGCCTCTATCAATTCAGCAACCCGGGTAAGCTTATTAGAAGCGGATGGTGAAAGTATAATCCATACCTTACACTTGGGAAAAGAGCTCTCTGCTCCGGGTTCTGAAAATCAAAACTCGCAGCAAGGTTTTGGAGGCTTTTCAGACAGGCGTTTTATTATGATTGATAGTAAGCGCAGTGAAATTGCCGTGGTTGACCAGACCTTTAGTAATGCTTCTCCTGAGCCCAGTGATTGGCTGAATAAAGATTTTATTAAAGTCGATAAACCGAACAGTATTGAAGTGATTTATCCGGGAAGTGAAGCAACCAATTCGTGGAAAATAACGAAGTCCAGTGATGTATCCGAATGGAAGTTGGACGGTAAAGTGGCTGACGGAAAGGTTTTTGATGCGGCATCCGCTCCATCTTCACCTCTTAGCTCTCCCTCATTTAATGATTTAGCGACTGAGGCAGAGAAGGCGCAATTGGATAAAAATGCGACTCAGATCAAAATCGGCACCTTTGACGGCTTAAATTATCATGTAAAAGTCGGTCAAACACCATCAGGCAGTGACCGGGTTGTCCAAGTGGAGACAACGGGATCTTTATCCGAAAATCGAACTCCGGGTGAGAATGAAAAGGCAGAAGATAAGGTAAATCTGGATAAGGAATGGGCGGAAAAACAGGATGAGCTCAAAGAAAAGCTCCGCAAAGATAGTGCGTTTAACATATACGCCTATCGTGTTAGCAGTTATACGGTGGAATCCATTCTGAAAAAGAGGACTGAATTGCTCAAAGATAAGGAGAAGGAAGAGACTGAATCACCTGCTGAACCGCCGGTTCCTTTCATTAAGCCTCAATAGAATCAAAAGGGGTTAATAAAATTTTTCGGAGGTGCCTAGTTAATGAAACAGCTAGTTTTCATCGGGTAATTGACATTGCTGTCTTTTAGCATTATCTTCCAAAAAAGGGGAAAAAGGACTTCATATGGGCAAAATTACCAAGATAATGCTAGGGCTTAATATTGTTGCCGGAATAGCAGGCATAGTATTCGGCATGGGACTCAAGGGAGACCTAAAGGAAGCTGAAACTGCAAAAAATGATGCCCTTACTAAGATTGAGGATGCAGGAAAAGGGGCAAGTGGTTTAAAGAGTGCAAATGAGCAACTGAAAAGCGAACTGGCAGTCGTCAAAGGCAGTTGGGCATCAATAAGCAACAACTGGGAATCTGCTAAAGCGGGTTTGATAACAGCTCAGGAAAATCTTAAAATTGCAACTACAGAAAAAGAGGAAGCTCAAATAGGGGCCGGAAAGCTTCAAGTCGCAGAAGAGCAAGTGCGAGATTTGACAGAGGAAAAGAATGCCTTACAAGGCGTTCTTGAAGATTACCGTGCTCTTGGCTCACTGGAGGAAATTCGTCAAATGAAAAAAAAGGCTGCAAAGCCAAAGCCGGCCAATCCAGACGGAAATGGCTCTGACAAACCAAAGCCACCCAAACCGCAACCAACTGCTGGCGCTGAAATAGGTAAGATAGTAAGCTTTGATAAAAAATTTGGTTTTTACGTGATTAACAGAGGTACTGATCATGGAGTTAAAAATGGTGATGAATTCAAGGTTGTCCGCGCCGGAAATTTGGTGGGCAAAATTAAAATTGCAGACGCCCAGCCATCAGTCTCCATAGCTGAGCCAATCAAGGAGCTAACAAGGCAGCAGCTTCAGCCAGGCGATATACTCAGAAAATAGAATTAATGAAGGCTGCGTTGATATCCCTTGTAGTACTTCTTGTTGGCTCACTCGCCACATCGGGATATCTATTATTAGAGCACAAAAATTCAACCACTATTATTCAAGGTTCTCAAAATGAAATTAAAAAACTTAAGAAGAAAACCTTGGCAGCATCCGAATCAAAAATAAAGGCAGAGAAAATAAACCTCAATCTGAAGCTTAATTTAGACAATGTAAACAAACAGGTTGAGGTAGCAACTAGCGATTTAGCTGCAGTGAAGGCTGCGTTAAAAGAAAGCGATGAAACAGTAATCGCAACCCAATCGCGGGCTGCAAAGCTTATGTCGCAATTAGCTGAAGCTGAGGCCGGTGTTCAGGCGCTTGAAAAGAAAACTTTAAAAATCCAACAAGAAAGAGATAGCCTGCGCTTAATAGCCGAAGAGCAGAAAGGTGCGTTAGCACAACGTGAAAAAAATGTGAAAACTCTCACCGATAAACTCAAACGTTATTCCGCTATCGATCTTACCCCTAAAGAAATCAGCACTTTAAAGCAAAAAAAACCCATGGGAATGGAGTTTTCCGGGGTTATTCATGAAAAACTAATTCGGCCCGGAAAACTTTCTATACCTATAAAAAATTCAAAAAAAACGATCCCCAATAATAATAATGAAAAATAATCTATTGCCGTTTATTCTTTGTGTCGCTGCGATTAGCGTTCTGGTTCTTATTGGCCCCCTAGGTTGCAGTGGTATCGATCCTGACAATACGGGTGAGAGGCCTTGGGGTGAGTCTGAAAGGAGGGCAGGCTTTGGTTTTGGTAACCCGAGGGATTAGGTAAAATTCCTAATCCGAATTTTTCATTGCTCGGGATGGAGTGATAACCAAGCCCATGCGTGCATCGTGTGATTCAGCGGGCACCAAATCAATAAGTTGATGGTCAAAACCTACCCCCAGCTTTTCTCCTGAGAGCTCCTTTAACCAGCGGTCATAAAACCCTCTGCCTCGACCTAAGCGGTTCATATCTTTGTCAAAAGCAACACCTGGAACTAGTGTTAGATTAATTTCAGTTGGTTTTACTTTATTACATCTATCTGGTGGCTCCGGGATGCCAAATTTCCCTGGCGCGAGGTCGTTTAAATGATTTATAGCTGCTGCTTCATAGGTGCGATCTGCATTGTATCTCGGAAAACAAATAGTCTTTGAGTCGTCTATAAGACTTAAAATATCGGGTTCATCTGGTAGTGGTGCATATAGCAAAACCGTTTTTGCAGAAATCCATTCATGCAAGGACGATATCCTATTGCAGATTAAAACGGATGCTTCCTTGCGCTCGTCAGGCCTGATCCTGATAGTGCCTAATTCCGCACGAACTTTGGCCTTATCCTCTTTAACTCCCATCAGCCTCCACCTTTTTTTGCAGTGACCGCCAGTGCTTAACTCTGTCTTTGATTTTCTTTTCAACCCCTTGTTCTGTTGGTTCATAGAAGCGTGCGTCCACCCCGAGGTAATCCTGATTTACGTAGTGTCCGTCATAATCGTGTGAGTACTTGTAGCCTTCTCCGTTACCCAATCTTTTGGATCCTGAGTAATGGCCATCACGCAAATGTTTTGGAACAGGAATGGTTCGTCCATTTTCTACTTCCGCTAATGCCGAGTTAATTGCCAGATAGGCACTGTTACTTTTGTTAGCAGTGGCTAAATACACTGTGGCTTCGGCTATCGGTATTCTAGCCTCAGGCCAGCCGACAAATTCAGCGGCCTGGTGGGCTGAGACTGAAAGTACTAGTGCCATAGGGTCAGCTAATCCTATATCCTCAGAGGCACTAATCATAAGTCGACGCGTTATGAAGCGTGGATCTTCCCCTGCATGGACCATCTTAGCCAGCCAGTATAGAGCAGCGTCAGGGTCGCTGCCTCGGATAGATTTGATGAAGGCAGAAATAGTGTCGTAATGCTGGTCTCCGTCTCCGTCATATACTACTGCTTTTTTTTGTATGCACTGTTCTGCAACTTCAATAGTCACCTCGATAGCGCCTTCGCTATCATGAGGAGTGGTTAAAGCTGCGATCTCAAGAGAGTTAAGCGCTTTACGTGCATCTCCGTCAGAGACTAAGGCTAAATGTTGAAGTGCTTCATCGGACACTTTCATGTTTAAATGGCCCAAACCCCGTTCCTCATCAGATAAAGAACGTTTCAATAATGTTAAAATATCCGCTTCACTTAGCGGATTGAGTTCGAAAATCTGCGATCTTGAAACAAGCGGTGAATTAACAAAAAAGAAGGGGTTATGTGTTGTGGCGCCCACCAACCTGATCGTTCCCCCTTCGACATCCGGCAGTAATACATCCTGCTGAGACTTATTAAACCTATGTATTTCATCAATGAATAGCAGAGTGGGGCGCCCAGTGTTCTCAAGCCGGTTTGCCGCTCCACTTAAAACAGTTCTCATTTCTGCGACGTTGCTTTCTACTCCGCTTAAACGCACGAATTTGGATTCGGTGTAATTTGCAATTATCTGAGCCAGTGATGTTTTGCCTGTGCCGGGTGGCCCATAAAAAATCAGTGACTGGATGCGATCTGATTCGATAGCCCTGCGTAATAGCATTCCTGATTTCAGAATGTGTTGTTGGCCTGAATATTCATCCAGTGAGCAGGGACGCATTCTGGCAGCGAGCGGTGCCTTTTGGGTATTGACGGCGTTTTCGGGTTTTGAACTCCCGATCTTTTTGCTGAATAAATCTCCCTCAGGCACGAAAGTAGTTTACACACATTAGGCATAAACTGCAGAAAAAACCCCACCAAAACCGCGCGTACAAGGCCCAAGGAACGATGATTCCAAGGTGGGGCCGAATCAACACCTTACGACTTCCAGTCAAGGCCTGACGGCCAGCATCGAAGGCAAGGCCCCATTTTTATTAATTACCTTCCAGGGCGTGTAACCTTGCGCGGCCCGGCGAGGTAGACACATTATAACTTAAGTTCCCACTCTTCTCAAGTGCCTATGCTTGCGAACTTGTGAAACTTGCTGCAAATTCCCCTCATGCACCGTGTATTTTTATTGCTTGCTACGCTCGTTCCTTTTCTGGTTTTTGCCAAGTCGCCCAATATTGTCTACATCATTTCTGACGACCACACCTGGACTGACTACGGTTTTATGGGGCACAAGATTATAGAGACCCCCCATATTGATAAACTTGCAAAGGAGAGCCTAACCTACACCCACGGTTATGTGCCCAGTAGCCTGTGTTGCCCTTCATTAGCCACGATGATTACAGGCTTATATCCCCATCAAAACAAGATCACGGGCAATGAGCCGCCAATTCCTGCAGAAGGCAAACGCTCCGCCGAATATGCCAAACGTTTTGCTGAGCAGGTGGCGCTAATCGACAAAGGGCCGTCGCTTCCCCGAATCCTCAAAGCAAAAGGTTACGTGAGTCATCAAAGCGGTAAATGGTGGCAGGGGCATTACTCCCGCGGAGGCTTTACTCACGGCATGACTCATGGTGACCCAAAACGTGGGGGCAGGCATGGCGACGAGGGCTTACGCATTGGCAGAGAAGGAATGAAGCCCATCTTCGATTTCATCGAAGAAGCAAAAGATAAACCTTTCTTTATTTGGTATGCACCTTTTCTACCTCATACCCCCCACAACCCGCCCAAACGATTGTTTGACAAGTATGCTGCCAAGGTGGATTCGCCGCATATTGCCCGCTACTATGCCATGGTGGAATGGTTTGATGAAACAGTAGGTCAATTGGTGGGTCATATCGATGAAAAGGGTCTCGGTAAAGACACCATCTTTATTTATGTCACTGATAACGGTTGGATTCAGAACCCCAATGCTCGTGGTTATGACATGAAGAGCAAGCGAAGCCAGTATGATGGGGGCACGCGTACACCTATCATGGTGCGCTGGCCAGGCAAGGTGAAACCGGCCATGTCCCCCGCGCCTGTTTCCAGTATCGACATGGTTCCGACGGTTCTCAAGGCAGTGGGCCTCAAGCCAACTAAGGATATGCACGGGCTGGATTTACTCGATGAAAAAACCATTAACGCGCGTAAGTTTTTGTATGGAGAAATCTTCCTGCATAATGCAGTAGGCACCCATAACCCCGCAAAGAATCTAACTTACCGGTGGGGCATTCAAGATGGCTGGAAACTTATTCTGCCACATAAGGAAAATGTAACGACAAGAGCAGGGAAGGGGGCAAAAGGAACTGGCGAGACAGAGCTCTATCATTTAGCAAAAGACCCTTTTGAAACAAAGAATTTAGCCAAGGTAAATAGTGGAAAAGTTGCTGAATTGCGCAAACAAATCAATGCTGTGTGGGATGCAAAGTAAGCCTCCAGTAACAACTCTAAAACACCGTCACGTGCAGCTTTGAGAAATTACCCGACATTCGGGAGTATTCCAAAACCAAAGAAAGCTTTGATTCTGTGCCGTGGCATTCAAATGAAAATTTAGAAGTTCTTTTAATCGGGCCAAGCTTAGCCTCCGTTCCTACGGAATGAGTTCCGGGGGCTATATCGATATTAAGAATTACTCCTTTGATAAAAGAAAATTTCGTTATCGGATTATCATTCAAAAAAAGCTGTACTTCGCTATCAATCATCATCCATTCGCCGGGAAAGGTGATCTCAGCAGGCACTTCACCTTTTTGTGGCCCCGTCTCAAGCACAGGCGGCAAATCATCAATCTCAAAGGAATTTTTCGATGCCTCGTTGAGCACTGGTGGGTCATTAGGTTGATGTCCTTGAAGTAATTGGCCTAAGGGCATCACGTTGTCCGGGTTGCTGCCTACCCATGCACTGTCTTCAGTAAATAATGTATTATCAGTCAAAAAACCTTCTAACCTGATCCACTGAATATGGGCCGCCTGTCCGTCCATTACGACTGATGTAAACTTGCACAAAGCGAACATAGTTACTAAATTTTTATTAGTAAATATGGTTTTTTTTATATATTTAAAATATATAGCGTGCCTACTTATCCCTTCGAGGAAATAGTGCTTCTGGTTTATTGGCCTTATGTCCTGTTGTGAGTTCGCCCCATCCGGATTGAGCGATATTAACGGTATCTTCGGGCAAATTCAGTTGCCCCATAATCCGGTGACTGGTAGTGGGCAGGTAAGGTTGGAGCCAAACCGCCAATAAACGACAGCTTTCGGCTAAGTTATAGAGTACTTCATCCAACCGGGCAGCTTGGCTGGGGTCTTTGGCCATCTTAAAAGGCGCTGTCTCATCAACATACTGATTTAAGCGCGCGATATAACCCCAGATAGTCATTAATCCTGCCTGTAATTCATTAGCCCGTAAATGCTCCACCAGTTTATCGCGAGCTTCTGTAGCGTCATTGGCCAATTCATCATGAGCTTCAGGTACAACCCCGTCCCGATACCGGCCAAGCATTGAAAGGGATCGGTTGATAAGATTTCCCAAACCATTAGCTAACTCTGCGCCGTAGCGTGCGGCAAATCCTTCGTCAGTCCAATTGCCATCGGGCCCTATGTCCAGTTCGCGTACCACATAATAGCGAAAGGCATCCAACCCCCATTCATCAATGACGGCAACCGGATCCACCACGTTACCAGTGCTTTTGCTCATTTTCTGGTTATCCTTTTGCCACCAGCCATGAACCAGTATCTGCTTGGGTATCTCCAAGTTTGCAGCCCTAAGCATGATAGGCCAATAAACGGCGTGAAACTTTAAGATATCTTTTCCAATTACGTGAATATCCGCAGGCCACAACTCTGATTCTTTACCTAAGGCTCGCGGGATACTGAGGTAGTTGGTCAAAGCATCAAACCAGACGTATGTAACATAGTCTGAATCAAAGGGTAGGGGGATGCCCCATGACAACCTTTCTTTTGGTCTGCTAATACAAAGATCCTCAAGTTTTTCATTTTTCAGAAAGCCAAGGACTTCGTTGCGACGGTTATCGGGCGCGACAAAATTAGGATTAGCCTCAATGTGCTCAATGAGCCATTGCTGATATTGGCCGAGCTTGAAGTAGTAATTATTTTCCCTAAGCTCCTGTACTTCACCATAGATTGGGTCAAATTCCCCATTGTCGTTTCTATCTTTTTCTGTAAGGAAAGATTCCTGTTTTGCCGAGTAAAACCCCACGTACTCTTTTTGGTAAAATTCTCCCTTGTCATATAGTCCTTGAAGGATATCGGCGACTACAGTTTTGTGCCGTTCTTCAGTGGTTCGAACAAAATCTCCATTGGATAGTCCTAGCTTTATTGCAAAGGCTTGCCAATCGTTAGCCAAGTTATTGCAATAGTCCTGTGCATTTTGGCCATTGTCTTCTGCTGCTTGCTGAACTTTTTGGCCATGCTCGTCGAGTCCTGTTAGATAAAATGATTCACTTCCCAGGCAGTGTTGCGATCGGGCAATAACGTCAGTAATTATCTTCTCGTATGCATGGCCCAGATGAGGCTGGCCGTTTACGTAATCAATAGCTGTAGTAATGTAGAACTGCTTGTTCAAAGGGGAGGTTTTTAACTAACGCTGGATAAACAGGCAAGACAGCACTATTTTATCGCATTTTTAACTTAATTTTGGCATTGAAACCGCATGCGATTTTGGACTCTTGGTTTGACCGTTTGCTCGGTGTTGGCCTTTGCGATGAGTTCCTATGCACAGAATAAGCCTAAAAAAAAGAAGCCAGTTGTTAAGGCCACAAAATGGGATGAAATGGACATCGGGTCGTTTCAGTCCTATGGGCTTGAAACAACCCTCGAAGGAAAATTATGGAGGCCAGCGCTCAAAGGGCTGAATATCAAACTCAGCGAAAATGCATCAGTCTGTTTTGATACCGAGCGTTTAAGGATGTCTGCCGGTTGGACTGGAGGCTTCATTAAATTGCCAACAGGTCGTGACGGGTTGCAGGGCGTGCCTACGATTACTGGTAGTTTGGCGTTTCGCACACAGATGGTTCCCGGTTGGTCTGGCCCTAAGGGCGAGTGGGCTGAACCTAATCCGCCAGTTTTTAACCGTAATGATGTTTATTCCAAAGGTCCTCTGCCCCGTAATTGGGCTAAGTGGCGCGGGCACTATACCCATGGCAATCAGGTAATCCTGTCCTACACCGTTGGAGCTTCGGGTGTTTTAGAGCTTCCAGGATTTTCCGGCGACATTTTTACTCGCCAATTTGAAATCACCCACAGCCCCAGCAAAAGCCCATTGAACCTGTTAGTTGCTGAGGCACCTGGGGCCAGAGGCAAAATAGAAGGGAATGTAGCCAAGTTGGAACTGGATGGCAAAATCACCGGAGCCGCAGTGATCAACCCCGGGGTCATATTAAAAGCCGAGGGCGGCCGTATTACGGCAGAAATCAAATCCCTGTTGCCCAACAGTCAGTTTATTATTGGTATTTGGAACGGCCCCAAGGAGCAGGTTGACAAGTTGGAACGTTTTTCGACAGCCAAGCTTAAAGCAAAAGCGTTATCAACCATGATCAAGGGTGGCCCCGCGAAGTGGGTCAAGCAAGTAACTACCCGTGGAAGGTTAGGGCTTACGCCAGGGCCATATGTTGTTGACACAATAACTGTACCGGAAGAGAACCCGTGGAAATCATGGATTCGTTGCAGCGGATTTGATTTTTTTAAGGATGGGAGGACGGCTGCTGTAAGTTCAGTAACAGGTGATGTCTGGCTTGTTAGCGGCATTGATGAAACCCTCAAAGAGCTAAAGTGGCGCCGCTATGCCACCGGTCTGTTTCAGCCCCTCGGCTTGAAAATTGTCGATGACCAAGTTTACGTCCTGGGCCGTGATCAAATTACACGACTCCATGACCTTAACGATGACGGGGAGGCCGACTACTATGAAAATTTTAATAACGACATTTCAATTAGCAATCATTACCACGAATTCTGCATGAACCTCTCCACTGATACTGAGGGTAACTTTTATTTCGTAAAGGGAGGCAACCTTCGAACTGCCACAGTACCACATCATGGCTGCCTTGTGCGTGTCAGCAAGGATGGCGCAAAGCTCGAAATTGTTGCCACTGGCCATCGTGCGCCGAATGGCATGAGTGTTGGGCCTAAGGGAGAATTGACCACTTCAGACAATGAAGGCAACTGGGTGCCTGCCTCACGTGTCAACTTCGTTAAGCCGGGAGGTTTTTATGGGCACGTGCATACAGCACATCGTAAAGAACCGCCCAATGACTATGACAAGCCACTTCTTTGGCTCCCCCATCAAATGGATAATTCTAGCGGTGGACAGGTGTGGGTGCAAAGTGAGCGCTGGGGGCCTTTCAGCGGAGATTTATTACATCTCTCTTACGGCAAAAGCAGCCTTTTTAAAGTTGTCAAAGAATCAATTGACGGAGAATGGCAGGGAGGGGCTGTACGGTTTCCATTGCGCTTTGAATCAGGTATAATGCGTGGCAGGTTTAACGCAACGGATGGACAACTTTATTTAGTAGGGCTTCGTGTCTGGCAATCCAATGGTGCACGTTACGGTGCTTTTCAACGTGTGCGTTACACTGGTCAGCCGGTTCATATGCCGCTTCGACTAAATGTTATGAAGGATGCAATTAGTATTACTTTCACCAACGCACTTGATCCAGCATCAGCAGTAGATGAGCAAAATTGGGCCATTGATCAGTGGAATTACCAATGGACTCAAAACTATGGTTCTAAGATGTATTCCACCAAAGACCCATCTAAAGTAGTGGGCGATAAACGGCAGGGTGCATTTGGCGGCGACTCATTGCCCGTTAAGGAAATACAGCTTTCCGATGACAGAAAGACTGTCCAGTTGATCGTGGAAAATTTAAAGCCGGTCATGCAATCGCGCATCAGATTTAACATCATGGCAGCTGATAAAACTGCAATTAAGCAGGAGATTTTGCACACAATTAATCGTATCCCGGCCCAGTGATGAGTGATCAACCTACCCGCACAGGTCGTCAGATTCGGCAGGATTTCATTAATTTTTTTGAAGATCGAAAACACACGATTGTCCCCAGCGCCAGCCTCATGCCTGATGCCCCTAATCTTTTGTTCACCAATGCAGGCATGAATCAGTTCGTCCCGATTTTTCTCGGCGAACAAAATAGCCCCTACAATCCAGGGCGTGCTGCTGACACGCAAAAATGTATTCGCGCCGGCGGCAAGCACAATGACCTAGATGATGTCGGTATGGACACCTATCACCATACCTTTTTCGAGATGCTCGGCAATTGGTCCTTTGGTGATTACTTTAAAAAAGAAGCCATTCAGTGGGCTTGGGAACTGCTCACTGACACGTGGGGTTTCCCTAAAGATCGCATGTACGCTACCGTGTACCAGCCCGGCAAAGGTGATCCGGGCGAGTTTGACCAAGAGGCATACGATTACTGGGCCCAAATATTTACTACTGCCGGCCTCGATCCTGGCGTGCACATCGTGAACGGTAATAAAAAGGACAACTTCTGGATGATGGGCGAAACAGGGCCGTGTGGTCCGTGCAGCGAGTTGCACATCGATCTTACACCCAAAGGAGATACTGAAGGGAAGCTGGTTAATGCTGACAGTGGGCAGTGTATTGAGATTTGGAACCTTGTATTTATTCAATATAACGCTGGGGCTGATGGCTCCTTTGCCCCGTTAGGCTCCAAGCATGTAGATACAGGTATGGGTTTCGAAAGAGTTGCGGCCATCATCCAGAGCACCAAGAACTTTACTGATTTTTCGAAACCTGTTTCAAATTATAATACGGACGTCTTTAGTCCGATATTTGCAAAGATTGAAGAGTTAAGTGGCAAGCAATACACAGCTTCGTTACCCTCCAAAGAATTCAGTGAACAGGAACAAATTGACGTAGCTTTCCGTGTAATCGGAGATCATATTCGTACGCTTAGCTTTTCTATTGCTGATGGCATTATCCCGGGCAACACCGATCGCAACTATGTCCTGCGCCGCATTTTGCGCCGAGCTGTGCGCTACGGACGAAACCTAGGGTTCCAAGAACCGTTTTTCTATAAACTGGTGGATGTTCTTGCTGATGCAATGGACGATATTTTTCCTGAACTGCAAAAACGTCGCGATCTGATTCAGCAAACTATCCTTAACGAGGAGGAATCTTTCAACCGTACCCTTGATAAGGGCATCGATATGTTTAATGAGGAAACCGCCAAGCTTTCGGGCAAGGAACTCACCGGTGAATTCGCGTTTAAATTGTACGATACTTATGGCTTCCCGCTCGACCTCACCCAACTCATGGCCCGGGAAGCAGACTTATCCGTGGATACAGCTGGCTTTGAAGCGCTGATGCAGAAACAGCGTGAACGTGCTCGGTCTGCTCAGAAGAAAGAGGTTATCAGTGTTTCAAACGTCAGCCCCGAAGCGGTCACTGAATTTGTCGGGTTCGAACAGCTGACGGCTGAGGCCACCGTTCTTGAGGTGGTCCAGGACCAGAAGCTTACGGGGATTGTACTCGATCTCACCCCTTTCTACGCTGAAATGGGGGGGCAAGTCGGTGACAAAGGTATTCTAAGCATTGATGGTGAGCGGTGGCAGATTACTGATACCCAAAAAGCCGGAGACGCCTTGCTGCACTCCATAAAAGGTAAAGGGGTTCCAAAACAGGGGGCCAAAGCCCAACTTACCGTTGATACCGAGAATCGCTGTGCCATTCAGCGACACCACACAGTAACGCACTTATTACACTGGGCACTACATCAGGTCGCCAGTCCTGATGTATCTCAAAAAGGTTCATACGTAGGCGCCGACAAACTAACCTTTGATTTTAATAGCCAAGCTCTCACCGTACAACAGGTCGTGGACATTGAGACGCTTGTCAACGAACGTATTCTTGAAAATGCCACCGTCAGTTGGACAGAAACACAGTATGCCAATATCACTCATCGTGATGATATTATGCAATTTTTTGGCGACAAATACGGCAGCCACGTGCGGGTTGTACAAATTGGAGGTGAAAGCGGCGCCCTAAATGGTTATTCAATGGAGCTCTGCGGAGGCACCCATACCCGCGCCACCGGTGAAATTGGACTTTTCCGTATAACCGGCGAATCAGCCATTGCAGCTGGAGTCCGGCGCATTGAAGCTACCGCCGGTTTAATCGCTGCCGAGCAAGCCCGCACAGCCACTGCCCGCATTGCCTCAGTGGCAGAAAAGCTTAATTCGCCAATTAAAGATCTCGAAAAAAAGATCGAACATCTCCTAGATCATTCTAAAAAACTCGAGAAACAAATCAAAGGATTACAACAGAGCCAAGCCGCAAACATTGCGAAGAGGCTGATCGAGAAAACTGAAATAGCCGGCACGATCCCCTTTATTTCCGCAAACCTTGGAGCCGTGGATGGCAACTTTGCTCAAAACGTCGCGGACCTAATAAAAAACGAGTTTATAGGCGTGATTGTCCTTGGGACTGCAAACAATGACAGTGTGGCGTTAATTGCAATCGTGCCCGACGAGCTTACTGACAAAGCACAAGCTGGACACATTATCCAATCCATCGCCCCAATTGTAGGTGGGAGGGGCGGCGGCAAACCGACCCAAGCTCGAGGTGGCGGCAAGGATGCCGGTAAGCTTGATGAAGCTCTGGCTAAAGTACCTAATATCTTGACTGCATAATCATGCCCGCAAAAAAGAAGATCCAAAAAAAGAAGAAGGGCATCCAGACAAGATCGCCCTTCGATTCCGTGGAATCGGTTATCGCAGATATCCGACAAGGCAAGATGGTGATCGTAGTTGACGACGAAGACCGTGAAAATGAAGGCGACCTCATTATGGCCGCCGAACACATCACCGCCCATGATATCAACTTCATGGCCAAGTATGGTCGCGGTCTGATTTGCGTGCCTACCACTGAGGAACGCCTCCGCCAACTCGGCATCGAGCGTATGGTGCCCCGTAATCAAGAAAGTTTTCAGACTGACTTTCAGGTAAGCGTGGATTCCGCCGATGGAATCACAACCGGTATCAGCGCTAAGGACCGAGCAGAAACAATACGAACACTAGCCAACCCAACTGCAGTGCCTGAGGACTTGGTTCAGCCAGGGCACGTATTCCCATTGAGAGCTCGACCTGGCGGCGTATTGCAACGGGCCGGGCATACTGAAGCTGCTGTAGATCTCTCCAAACTTGCAGAATGCCGGCCGATCGGCGTCATATGTGAAATAATGGATGATAATGGCAATATGGCCCGCTTGCCGCAACTTAAACGCTTTGCCAAAAAGCATAAACTCAAGATTTGCTCAATAGAGGAGCTGATCAAATTTAGAAGGAACCGGGAGAAGCTCGTGGAAAAAATGGAAGTCGTTAACCTTCCAAGCAAACATGGTGACTTCAAACTTCATCTATACCGTAGTGCGATAGACGCTCAATATCATATTGCGCTGGTTTGCGGTGATTTAGAGAAAATAGAAAATGTAATGGTGCGAGTTCATAGTGAATGCCTTACCGGAGATGTATTCGGAAGCCTTCGATGTGATTGCGGGCCACAGCTGCAAGACGCTATGCAACAAATAGCTGCTGAAGGAGTTGGCGTGATTGTTTACATGCGTCAAGAGGGCAGGGGCATCGGCTTGGCTCCGAAGATGCACGCCTACAAACTCCAGGAGGACGGCTTAGATACAGTTGAGGCGAATAAGAAATTAGGGTTCCCTGGGGACCTGCGTGAATATGGGCTGGGGGCCCAGATACTTTCAGACTTAGGAGTACGTCGAATTCGCCTGCTCACAAACAATCCCAAGAAGGTAATCGGACTGGACGGCTATGGCCTGGAGATCATCGAGCAAATACCAATTAAAGTTACCCCAAATAAGCACAATAAAAAATACCTGAACACCAAACGCGATAAAATGGGCCACCTCATTTAGTAATGTTAAAAAATACCACCAGGAAAAGTAGCCTCCCCAAAAACAAATCATGCATCACTATCGTCGCCTCCGCATATAATGCTGAGTATGTTGATGGGATGATTTCGGGAGCACTTGAAACTTTAGCCAGTTCCGGTGTCAAAAATGTTGAATTAATTCGCGTCCCCGGAGCATTTGAAATTCCCGTGACAGTAGCTAGGTTAACAAGACGAAAACTCAAGCGCCCCGAAGCCGTGCTTTGCTTAGGTGTTATCCTTCGGGGCAAAACAAAGCATGCAGACCACATCGCCCATTCAGTCACGGAATCATTGGCTCAAATTGCTATCACTTACGGAATTCCTGTAATCCATGAAGTTTTACTACTTGAAACTAAGGCCCAGGCTAAAGCTCGCTGTCTCTCAAGTAAAACTAATCGAGGTAGTGAAGGTGCCCACACAGCTCTTGAAATGGCGAACCTGATAAGCCAACTACATTAATCGTTGTATTTTCCCTACGAAACCATCCCAGAAAGTTTGTGAAATAATTCACAAAAACTTGCCGGTTGGCCTAGTGGCTGATAGATTTTAGAAGCGATGGGAGTGACGGCGCCGGTTTCCGCGGTGCTCCGCCGAAAATATGCCGGCATTTTTTACGCTTTTTGCATTTATTGCATAACTGTATGGGGAGCAAACATCATAACACTTGGCTGGCGGTTTTCACGATGATTGCCGTGCTATGCACTTTAGTGCTTATATCCATGGGGGCGCTAGTCACAAGTAAGGATGTAGGAATGGCTGTGGTCGATTGGCCCACCAGCTTTCAGCGCCATATGTTTCTTTTGCCTCCAAACGAGTGGATTGGTAAGTTTGGAGTATTCGAGGAACATGCACACCGATTAATTGCTTCTTTGGTGGGGCTTCTCACTGCGATTCTAGCTGCATGGCTTTGGGCCAGGGAAACAACAGGCCAGACTCGGTTAATCGCGCTCTCCGGTATTGTGATAATGGTTATATCAATGGGTATTATGATGGGAATCCGCGAGCCTTTCCTGTTTTATGTTGTAGGAATGTTTTCAGCAATCTTAGCAGCTTTCAGCATATTGAAGCTTGTTAGGCAGCCATATGCATTGCGTTGGTGGGGTATGCTCGCTTTTGGCATGGTCATTGTGCAAGGTGTGCTGGGTGGAGGACGTGTAGCAGAAATCAAACCTGAATACGGTATTTTCCATGGCACTCTGGCCCAAGTATTTTTAATCGTGCTGACAACTTTAGCCTTATTTAACAGCCGTTGGTGGAAGCAAACCCGTTCAGTTGTCAGCGAAAACGAGCGAACGCCAAGTATAGTACGAGCTCACTTTTTTTACGCGTCTATCCTCATTTTCTTGCAACTTGTAGTTGGCGCAACTATGCGTCATCAGCACGCTGGTTTGCCTGTTTGGGATTTTCCTGCCGCTCATGGTCAAGTTTGGCCGAAAACGTCCGGAACTCACATCGCTGCCTATAATCAAGATCGCAACTCACTGCACGCACGTTTAAAGACCGAAGGTTTGACAACTGATGAAAAAGGCTTCCCGATAATCTACCTCAATGCAATTCCTAATATCACCGCTAAACATGTCAACCTGCACATGACCCATCGGGTTATGGCTGGGCTAATCTTACTGATTGTTGTCGCCACTGCGATAGTGACAGGTCGACGACTGGGTGTAAGCCACCCCTTGTCCAAGTTAAGCCAGTTTTGGGCTGGGCTAATTCTGCTGCAAGCTACCCTTGGGGCTTTAACAGTTTTGAAATACAAACCGGCCGACATTGCTTCACTGCATGTTTTGATCGGCGCACTGGCGTTGCTAACCGGCGTGATGGGTTCAATTGTTTCTCGCTTCAAACATTTGCCATCTCAAAATTTAGAAGCTTCATCTATGGCTAAAATGAAGGAGGTTGCAGTTTGAGTAGAGAACGCTCAATCTCCAGCCGCGAAAGCAATTTTCGGCAACTCTGGTCTGCATGGTCAGAGTTAATAAAGTTACGCCTAACCTCAATGGTGTTAATCACTACGGCCATGGGTTTTTATCTAGCGTCTCCCGGTAATTTTAACTGGATGCTGCTTTTTGACACTCTATTCGGAACAGCGCTCCTTGCAAGTGCAGCTGCTGCACTGAATCAGTATGCAGAAAGAGAATATGATGCGCGCATGCCCCGCACAGCTAAGAGGCCTATTCCCTCCGGTCAGATTAGCTCAAGAAAAGCGGTTTTGTTCGGTGGTGTAGCGGCTATTTTAGGAATAATTTATCTCGCGCATGCAGTTAATTTTATAACGAGCTTAATCGGCGCAATAACCCTTATTTCTTATATAGATGTTTACACCCCCCTGAAGCGCGTCACTTCGTTAAACACTCTAATTGGCGCTATTCCTGGCGCGCTGCCTCCATTAATGGGTTGGGCTGCCGCAACAGGGAGTCAGGGTGTGCTTGCAGCAGAAGCATGGTCTCTTGTAGCCATACTTTTTTTCTGGCAGCTTCCTCACTTTCTGGCCATAGCGTGGATCTACCGAGACGATTACTCAAATGCTGGATTTGAGATGGTTTCGAAAGGTGAAAAAGGTGCGGCAAATACTGGCCAATCTGCCTTGTTGTATTGTTTAGCTCTGGTTCCATCGGCAATATCGCCCTATTTATTGGGTGTTTCCGGCCTGTTATACCTCTGCGGCGCATTGCTTTTGAGTGTTTATTTTTTATTTTTGAGTTTCAGATTTTCTAAAGAAATGACATTGGAATCAGCACGAAGTTTGTTTTATTATTCCCTTCTTTATCTGCCCCTCCTATTGGGTTTGATGATCTGGGACCGAACTATCTAGATTAATAGACATAATGGAAACCACTACTCAATCAGAGGTAGCACAACATGACACTCATGAGCAACACGAAGCCCATGGTAGCCAGCATTTTCTAACACAATACGTCTTTTCCTCTGATCATAAGGTGATCGGCATCCAATATGGCGTAACATCTTTGGTCTTTTTGATGGTCGGCTTCTTGCTAATCATGGCCATGCGATGGCAAATCGCAAACCCTGGCGAATCCATACCTATCATGGGGGCAGTCCTAGAAAATATCTACGCCCATAACAATGCCGGCGAATCAGTTTTTAAGGACGGGGTAATGTCAGCCGACGCCTACAATCAATTCGGTGCTATGCATGGTACAATTATGGTTTTTCTTGCTGTCGTGCCTCTAGGTTTCGCAGCGTTCGGAAATTATATCGTGCCCCTCCAAATAGGTGCACCTGATATGTGCTTTCCTCGTATAAATATGGCAAGCTTCTGGTCTTTTTTTGCCGGTTGCACCGTGATGACTGTCAGTTTCTTCATTCCAGGTGGGGCAGCCCAAGCAGGATGGACATCTTATTCTCCGCTGGCATCGGTTATCCCAACAGACGGCCAAACATATTGGCTAATAGGCATGGTGCTCCTTATCACTTCATCACTCCTTGGTGCAGTAAACTTTGTTGCTACAATTATTCAGCTTAGGGCTCCCGGGATGACTTGGTTTCGGATGCCGTTTTTTGTTTGGGCGCAATTTGTAACTGCATTTCTATTGCTTCTCGCTTTTCCTCCGCTGGAAGCTGCTGGGATAATGCAGTTAATGGACCGAGTTGCTGACACCAGCTTCTTTCTTCCTTCTGGTGTGTTTGATACAGGCTCCACGCCTATGGCCGTTAGTGGAGGGGGAAGTCCGCTCCTGTGGCAGCATCTATTCTGGTTTTTGGGGCACCCTGAGGTATATGTACTGATCTTACCTGCCATTGGGATAGTAGCTGAAATACTCTGCAACAGTGCCCGCCGCCCTTTGTGGGGTTATAAAGTTATGGTGGGCGGTGTGTTGGTGCTAGGGTTTCTTTCATTCATCGTATGGGCTCACCACATGTATCTAACCGGCATGAGTGCTAAGGTGGCCACATTCTTCCAAACAACTACGATGATTATATCCATACCGTCGGTTATTTTGCTCACTTGCCTCTTCATGACCCTCTGGAAAGGGTCAATTCGATTCACAACAGCTTCATTGTTCGCGTTGGCCTTTTTGCCAATGTTTGGAATTGGTGGACTAACGGGGCTACCACTTGGATTCAGCTTCACCGATTTACACCTACATGATTCTTATTACGTTATCGCACATTTTCATTATGTCGTAGCCCCCGGGTCTATCTTTGCCCTGCTTGCCGGAATTTACTATTGGTTCCCTAAAATGACCGGCCGACGAATGAATGAATATTGGGGTAAAGTTCATTTCTGGGGCTCGCTACTGTTTATGAACATAATTTTCATGCCCATGTTCATCCAAGGATTTGCAGGGCTGAGTAGAAGAATGAGCGATGGAGGGGCAACCTATTCATTGCTGCAAAATCCCGATGTAACTTCAGGCGCCT
>CACDBG010000003.1 GCA_902551155.1 uncultured Verrucomicrobiota bacterium
TACAATTGGGCGTTTGTGAACGTCAATATGCGGCCCTATTACGCTGAGGGATCCAAAAGTATGGGCTTTGAGATTATGGAGCAATTAGGCTGGAAGATACCGCGCCACACCGTGGTGCCAATGGCTTCAGGCTCGCTTCTCACTAAAATTCTTAAGAGCTATCAGGAGGCGGTGAAAATTGATCTTGTTGATCAAGTAAAGTACAGTGTGCATGGTGCTCAGGCGGCCGGATGCGCTCCTATTAGTACGGCTTTTAAGGAAGGTCAGGATTTTTTTAAGCCTGTGAAGCCGAATACGATTGCCAAGAGTCTTGCGATTGGCACCCCCGCTGATGGGTTCTATGCGTTGAAGGTGTTTCAGGAGACTGGAGCAGCTTCAGATGATGTTACTGATGATGAGATTCGCGAAGGAATCCGGCTTTTGGCCGAAACTGAGGGTATCTTTGCTGAGACTGCTGGCGGAGTAACTGTAGGTGTGGCTAAGAAACTCATTGCCAGCGGGGCTATACCTGCCGATGATTCAGCGGTTCTTTGCATAACCGGTAACGGACTGAAGACGCTTGATGCGGTAGAGGATCACGTGGGGCAAACTCGCGAGATCGGCCCTAGCCTGCGCGAATTTGAAGCATTGTTGCAAAGCGAAAATAAACTAGAAACAGTTAAATAAAATTAATTATGCCCGTAAAAGTTCGCATACCCACGCCGCTGAGAAAACTAACACATGATGAGGAAGTAGTTGAGACAGCCGCAGAATCGGTTAGTGAGGCTATTACCGATCTAGAAACCCGCTACCCCGGCATTAAGGAGCGGCTCGTTGATGAGGCTGGAGAAGTGCGACGTTTTGTAAATGTTTATGTGAATGAGGAAGATATTCGATTCCTTGATAATGCGAGCACAGCTCTCAAGGATGGGGATGAAATTAGCATTATTCCGGCAATAGCCGGAGGTTAATTTAGTGCCAGGCAAAGCGAAAGGTATCGAAAAGGAACGCGGCATCCGAACAGGGGAAGCAACGGCTCTCGCTGATGTATTTATCGAAGTTTATTACTTCTCCAATTGTTTGGGAGCTGATAGCGCGCTTTAAATTGATGGCCAATATTCGACAGGCAGAAGTGCGGGACGAGATTGGCATCGTATGCTTAGAGCTTGAAGGAGAATTGTCTTTACTAAAAAAAGCATGTCAGTGGCTGAAGCGTAAAGGGGTAAAAGTAGAGCCGGTGGAAATCAGCGTCATCACCGGATAAGGCATATGGATAAAGTGGTTTCCATTCGCTGGAATGTACCTCCGGATGAAGTGGCCGAAGTTCGCAGACTCTCCTTGTATCCTTTTAGACCGGCAGGTCCTGAGATTAATGATGAAATGACAGCCAATTCAGGCACCATTTTTGCCGGCGCCTTTCTTGAAAACAAACCCATTGGTTGTATCGCGGTTCTGCCCGAGCCTAAATACGATAGTCAGTGGCGTATTCGTTGGTTTGGTGTTTTAACCGAGGAACGAGGTCAAGGCATTGGCACGAAACTGGTGGAGGCAGTGCAACAAGAGGCGGTTAATAACCAGGTGTCTCTCTGGGCAGAAGTTCGTATTAAGGCCATTCCCGTTTATGAACGGCTTGGGTTTGAATCATTGGGGGATTTTTTTGATTTGCCTGAAATTGGGGTTCACCGTGTTATGCGCTGGAGTTCTAATGGACTCCGTTCTTGATAAAATCATCGGTTTCGTGTCATCTCGACACAGCTTGTAATGCTTCTGCAATGAAGATCCACGTTTCCAGAGACGGTCAACAATTTGGGCCTTATAGTCCTGAGGATGTTCAGAAATATTTGGCAGAGGGGAGCTTGTTAGCTTCAGATTTGGGGTGGATGGAAGGTGAGGCCGATTGGGTGCCTTTATCGCAGCTAATGGGAGGATCGGGGGATGAGCCACCCCCAGTCTCTGGTATATCCTGCCCCAAATGCGGAGCTAGTTTGGATCTCGATCAGGTAGTTTGCCTTTCCTGTGGTCACAATCTGGATGATCCCATAGAGGAGCCAGAGACTGCGGCGGTGGCCCCTAAGGAGAAAAGAAAAGTTCCTCCATCGCTTACCTACGAAAACGAAATGGCAGATCGTTCTTCTTTCGTAAATTCGGTTGGTTGGGGGCTGGTGATGGCTTCTCTATTGCCGGTTTTCGGGGACGGCCAATGGAATGTGCCCGCTTGGAAGTTTTGGGAATTAGGTCAATGGCAGTTGATGTTCAGTATTCTTGCTCCAGTGGTGGTTGGTTTTACGCTGATTATCTTGGCTACTGCCCTACACGGAAGAGCGAGAGGTGTTGTGATTATGGTTTTTGCTCTCATGATTTATGGTGTTTCTTTTTCAGATAGTCAGATTTCTAGTTTGGAGCTGGCAACTCCTGTCGAAGACGCTGAACCCATTCCAGAACCATTTAAGAAAGAGCAGTCGACGGTGAAGATTCCGGAAAAAAAGATGGAGTTGAAGGAGAAAAATGTTTTCTACGAAAAGATGGACTTTGATCCTGGAGATCATTTTCTTTCGGTCATGATTTTTCTAGTAGGCTGGTTTGGTTTGGTGGTTGGGGCAAAAACGCGGTATTATCGTATTGAGAGTTTTGTCGCTTATATAATTGCCCAGATTGGAGCGGTAGCAATGATTGTATTTTGGGTTATGCCGGGTGATTCAGGTATGCCGATTGTTGGAGTCATTGACTTCCTGAGTAGTAATTTACTGTTAGGCGTTGGCTTGCTCGTTATGATGTTGATGCAAATTGGAGCTGCGGTGTTGTGTTTTATTAATACTTTAGGAAGGCGTCCGAGCCAGATGAAACAATTTTCCAATACTGCAGTTATGCTGGTAATTACCTCTATCGCCATGCCGGTTCTTCCAGCATGGGGAAAGGTAATTTGGGACGAATGTAAGGATGACCATGAAAGAGCTAAAAAGAGATTAGCGTATGTAGAAAGTCAATTCGGCACCATATACACCGGCAACGAAGCGACCCGACAAGAACAGGCACTCAACAAGGTGGAAAAGCCTTATAATGCAGTAATAAGTGCTTCATGTGGTTGGTTGATGAACGGGGTAAAGTATGTGGCCTGGATAGGGGGGTTGATGATTCTATTACCTTTAGGGGTGATAGAAATTATTTGTGGCACACGTGAACGGGAAGAAGGTTTTATTGTTCAGCAACAGTAATGGACTGGTATATTGTCGAAGAGGGAGAAGCGGCCGGTCCCTTCAAGGAATCGGAGATTCGAAGATGGGTTCGGGCGGGTAAGCTTTCGACTGATACTTACGCTACTCGGGAAGGTCTTGATAAATGGAGGCCCATTGCAGAGCACTTTGGGGAAATGGAGTCCTTGCCGGATTTATCCTCTTCATTATCTTCGACAGTATCCGAGGAGAATTCTGAATCGGAATGTCCTGCTTCCCCCGCTGATAAAGACCCGGATTTACGACGATATCAGCCATCGAAAGAAGAGCGGATTCGGATGGCTGCATGGTCTATTGTTGGGCTGTTGTATATTATTTCTTTTTTCTGGCCAACTCATATGGCTGATGGGATGGGAATAGTTAACTTTGAATTAAGTTGGGCTCAGGAAAACCTGTCATGGTCAATTATTCCTTTCATGTTGTGGCCGCTTTTTGCCGGATTAGGGTTAATCGCATTCGGTATTCTGACTCGTGGTCGTTTGCGTGGCTTTCTTGGATTAATATTGAGTGTTTCGCCGGTGATCTTGGTTCTCTTGATCGGCGGAGACGGTTTTTCGAGCGTTATGGGTACAATCAATGCTTTGCCTGAATTTGATTTTAAGGACATGGATTCGGCGGGGAAATCAGTGGAGCAGTCGGCGAATGTTTTATCAGACAAGTACCCAATGTTATTAGCGGGCGTAATTAAAATTTTCGCCTCTATAACTGCAGGGATGTTTATTTTTGCTGGGGTAGCTTTATCCGTTTATTTAACCGTGTTGGTTGTTCCTCATGGAGTGCGTCATCTGAGGCCTAATTCCAAGGGAGCTTATTACTTTGCCTTGCTTGGAGGTGTGGCACTTTTTCTATTTGTTTTGGTTTTGTTTGTTTTATCTCTTTTTTCATTCGTTGGTGGTTTTTTATATGGTAGCGGTTTTGTGATTTCTATAATCATGCAATTGGCTGCTGTTTTTCTCGGGTTTACCAATCTGCGTAAAAGGACTCCTAAACAGTCGACGCGACGGGCTCTTTGGTCTTTAGGCCTTTCTCTGGGAGGGGTTGCTTTATTACTAATCACCTTGATGATTGTTCCCTTAATTGGAGGAGGGCTCGAAGCGAAAATAGGCATGTATCTTTTTAAGGCGGCTTTAGGGTTTATTGCTGCTTCGTTAGTTCTCCCTCTGGTAACGGTTGATTTGTGGCTGGGGCATGCAAGCCGAATCTCCTCAAAACAATTGACCTCTTGAGACTTTTGCTCCAAACAGACCGCTTATGAACAATAACACGGATGACGAAAGGTTGAACGATTTCATTCGTGATCGGGTGGAAGCAGATTTGGCTTCAAAGAAGTACACTTCAATTGTGACTCGTTTTCCACCAGAACCAAATGGGTATCTTCATCTGGGTCACGCAAAATCGATTTGCCTGAATTTCGGTGTTGCGCTTGAAAATAGTGGTACCTGTAATCTGCGATTTGATGATACTAACCCGGTCAAAGAGGACGTTGAATATGTAGAGTCGATTACTGAAGATGTAAAATGGCTGATTGATGGTTGGGCTGATATGGTTTTATCCGAGAAAATCTATTTTGCATCGGAATATTTTGAACAGTTATATGAGTACGCAGTGCAGCTTATAAAAGACAACAAGGCTTACGTTTGTGAATTGCGTCCTGAAGAATGGGAAGAGTACCGTGGTGTTCCTGAAAAGCCGGGCAAGGAAAGCCCTGGTAGAGATCGTTCCTCAGAGGAAAATCTTGATCTATTCGAGCGTATGCGCGCTGGAGAGTTTGCAGATGGAGAAAAGACTCTGCGTGCAAAAATTGACATGAATTCGCCCAATTTGCATATGCGCGATCCAGTGATTTACCGAATACGGCACGAGGAGCATCATCACGCTGGGGATAAATGGTGTATTTACCCTATGTATGACTTTACCCATTGCCTCAGTGACTCGATCGAGGGTGTTTCACATTCCATATGTACTTTGGAATTCGAAGTTCATCGCCCCCTGTATGACTGGGTGCTCGATAATCTGCCTGTTTCACAGCCAAGGCCATTTCAGCATGAGTTTTCCAGGCTTAATCCTACCTATATGGTGATGAGTAAGCGAAAGCTCTTACAGTTAGTAGAGGGTGGACACGTTACAGGATGGGATGATCCGCGTATGCCAACCATCGCCGGATATCGGCGTCGAGGGTTCACTGCGTCATCAATTCGTAGGTTCTGTCAGGATGTGGGTGTTACCAAATACAAGGCTTTGACTGACGTCAGTTTGCTGGAAAATTCCATACGGGTTGAACTTAACAAGACTGCTGAGCGCCGATGTGCAGTGTTGGATCCATTGGAAGTGATTATTGACAACTATTCTGATGAAGTATCGGAGCAGCTAGAGGCAGTTAATAATCCGGAGGATGAGTCTGCAGGCAAGCGGATGGTGCCTTTTGGCCGGCGGTTATTCATTGAACGTGCGGATTTTATGGAGGATCCACCGAAGAAATTTTTTCGGCTTGGGCCGGGTCGTGAAGTGCGTTTGCGCTATGCCTATTTTATAACCTGTCAAAGCTTTGAGAAAGACGACGAAGGCAATATCATACGTTTGCGTTGTACATACGACCCAAAAACACATGGAGGGAATGCGCCAGACGGCCGTAAGGTAAAAGGTACTATTCACTGGGTTAGTGCTGATCATGCTGTAGATGCCGAAGTACGCCTATACGATCGGCTGTTCACGCAAGAGGAGCCTGAGTCTCAAGGTGATTTCTTGGATTGTATCAATCCGGATTCATTGAACGTTGTTATGGGTAAGCTTGAGCCGTCACTCGCTGAACTTTCAGTGGGTGAGCGTGTTCAATTTGAAAGACTTGGTTATTTTACCCCTGACCCCAAGGACAGTGCTTCTGAAAAACCCGTATTCAATCGGATTGTCGGATTGCGCGATAGCTGGGCAAAGATCGCGAAGAAATAATTATGATTAGAGCTTTGCGTGCTTGAAAGGAAGTATTCTTAGATTCCTGCTCATGGACCCGAAGTTTCAACTTCCAAGTACCGTGTGGTGATTAGGGGTAATTTTTCTATCGAAGAAGCGTCGCGGCAAAGGATTTTGTTTGCCTCATTGGATCTTTATGAAACTGTTTCGTTGTGAGCCAATTGCCACAAAAGCCGGATACAGGAGCTTCTTATCGGCAATCCAAGCGCGAAATGTATGTCATGGTTGGAGTTTGGTTGGTCGTGGGTTTGTGGGTGCTTGGTTATAACTCTCAGGCGGCATATGCAGCGGAAAATGAGGTGCCACTTCGCACGCTTCTGGGTATGCCCCGTTGGGTCGTCTTTGGCTGGCTGGTTCCCCTGTGCGCTGCCAATATATTTACCTTTTGGTTTTGTTTGCGCTTTATGCGTGATGAACCCATGGAGAAATTACCTGAAGAGTAACGATGAGTTCTGGTTTCATTTTCGCTTCGATTGCAGGTAATGCTGCTCTGGTTAGTTTTGCGGTTTATATGCTGTTTGTCTTTATCCTTGCTGGATTGGCAAATCGACAGCAGTCGGGTAAATCGTTTCTCAATGAGTATTTTTTAGGCAGTCGAAATCTGGGGATGTGGGCTTTTGCCTTCACCTATGCTGCGACCAGTGCCTCAGGTGGCAGTTTTATGGGGTTTCCTTCACTTATTTACACCCATGGTTGGGTGGTGGCTCTTTGGATTGCCGGGTATATTGTCTTTCCCTTGGTCGCCATTGGGCTAATAGCCAAACGCCTTAATCAAGTAGCTCGTAAAAGCGGCAGTATTACCGTGCCTGAGATACTTCGTAAACGACTGGGTAGTGACACGGTT
Organism: uncultured Verrucomicrobiota bacterium; assembly: GCA_902551155.1. Lineage (GTDB taxonomy): Bacteria > Verrucomicrobiota > Verrucomicrobiia > Limisphaerales > UBA1100 > UBA1100. The sequence continues at coordinate 7,021 of CACDBG010000003.1, forward strand.
GGAATGGTGGCGACTGTGTTGTTGGTATTCTTTCAGTTCTTCTTTCTGCTCGCGCAGTTTAAGGCTGGGGCGAAGATCATGACCACACTTTTGGGTGAGGTATCAGCATATCAAACGGCAGTGACGTTGGTTGATCAATTCACTAGACCTATTCCATGGGTAGGTGCCGCAGATGCAGATTACCTGTTGTGTTTGTTAGTGTTTGCCATTTCGGTGGTAGCTTACACAGCGTGGGGGGGCTTTCGTGCGGTGGTTTGGACAGATATGATGCAGGGAGTGATTATGGGTTTGGGGGTACTACTTCTGCTGGGGCTTGCGCTCAGTCAAGTTGGTGGAGTAGGTAGTGCTACTGCGGAATTATCACGGCAAGTCCCTCCTCGTGACGGAAATGCAACTTTAACTGCTACGATGGACCTTAAAGCCCCTTTGGCTCTTGTTAAAGGCACCTGGTTTGAGTTGTCAGAGCAAGGAGGGCGTCAAAGATTTGTTAGATTAAAAGATTCGGTGATATTTTCTAATGGGCGTAAAGAGATTGAGAATACGCCTATTATTCTCGTGCGAACAGCAATTGAGAACAAAATCGAATTAAGGTCCATACGCGCCCAAATCGATGATAATTTACCGGTGAGTGTATCGGATCTTAACGTAGTTGGATATGAATACGGTGATGATAAACCTGGTGTATATGTTAGTGCTCCGGGTCCCAAGAGTAGTAGTGGGCTGGGGTTTCTGCCGATTATGCTCGCAGTAAGTTTTTTCTGCTTTTGGCCCTTTGCGGGTGCCGCCCAGCCCAGTTACATGGCTCGTCAAATGGCCTTTAAAGATGTTCCAACCCTAAGACACTCGATCATCTTTGTGGCCGTTTATTTTTCCTTAATTTATTTTCCGCTCATTGTTGTTTTTACATGTGGGCGAGTGTTAATACCGGGATGGGAAATTGATGCAGATAGAATCATGCCTGAAATGGCTGCTTATCTGACTTCGAGTGCTGGCGTTCCATGGTTGGCAGGGTTACTGGTTGCAGCACCTTTTGCCGCGGTTATGAGCAGCGTGGACAGTTTTCTTTTACTTGTCTCCGGGAGTGTAGTTCGTGATGTCTATCAGCGTAAGAATCCTGATGTCAGTGAGGCAAAGATGAAAAAAGTGACTTATTTGACAACCGTTGGTGTCGGAGTGTTGGCAGTGATTGCGATGCTGAATCCACCGCAATTTCTTCAAGACCTTATTGTGTTCGGTTCTGGTGGGCTGGGAGCAAGTTTCCTTATGCCAGTAATTTTAACTCTGTATTGGCCTCGGCTTACTTCGCATGCTACAGTTGCCGGCATGCTTTCTGGAGGAGGTACGATGGGAGTCTTTTATCTCATCGGGTATGTTGTGAATGGAAAATTCAGTGGTTACGAGCTCTGGAGCCTCCATCCTTTTATCTGGAGTGTTGCCATATCCGCGATGGTTATGGTGTTAGTCACTCGTATTACTGAACCTCCTCAGGCCGGGCTATTGGAAAAATATTTCGGCAAAACTGTAAATTTAGACTAGATTCATTCAGTGCTTAGGCTTGTCACAGTAGCTTTGCTTGTCTTTCTTCATGCTGAGGGGGCAGATTCTCTAGTTTGGCATCCAAAGGCACGTACCTTCGATCTGGATTTTCGTGAACGGCCTCTGAATGAGTTTCTTGGGTATATAAGAAGTGAAACTGGCTGGGAAGTGAGAGTAGAGCCGGGTTTAAGTCAGTTGGTGGATGGTAAATTTCGAGGCAAACCGGCTGCAGATGCCATACGGCTAATGCTGGGAAGGACACAATTTAAGTTGGTTCCTAGAACTCAGGGGGGCACACGTTTGACTGTTTATTCGGGGAATATTGGAGCTGCGACTCAGGAGGTGCAGGCGGTAGTTCAGGAGGCTGCAGCCTTTGAGGAAGTCTTGGTTGAAGGGGAGCTGCAAATAACACTGCCCGTGAAAATTCATTATTTCAAAAGTAAATATGCTTCGATCAATGCAGACCCAAACGCTACTGATTTGCGGCCATTATTTGCCGGGATGAACGAAATATGGGAAATAGCAAATTTAAGGTTTTTGTTGAATCAACCTGAACTCCTACGAGCTGCTGATGCAGCTGCAGAAAGGGAGTTTGCCAATCTATTCACACCGGATGTGCCCAAGGCTTTTGTGCGGCAACATCAAGCAAGGATTCTTCATAAGTTGCTGCCGGATCTACCCGATAGAGGCAAAGCTTTTCATATAGTTCTTATCTATACTATGCCCGATGCTTATGGAGCAGTATATCTCCCGGCCAAAGGCGTAATTCTTATGCCGCAGGTTAAGTTTGCAAAGCTGATTGATCCTAAGGGCGTCTGGAAAGATGGTTCACCCGTTTTTTATGCGCAGTCTAATATTTTGGCGCATGAAATGGGTCATGCTCTTTCATTGAACCATGTGGCTACTCAAGGGAACCTTATGATCGACGGGCGTTTGCGTGAAGGGTTTGGAATCGGCCCTGGTGTGGGATTATCTGTAGAGCAAATTGAGAAAGCCAGAAAGCAGGCTAAAACCAAAGGGCCTTATGTTCCCGGGGTTAATTCAAAGCCCAATGTGGGTGAGTAGGTTCTGTATTATTCATCAGAGTCATCTTTGATATTAAAAATCTTAATGAGTTCTTCTAATAAAAAAATCAGGGAAATCCCCCGAGGAGTTACGCTTATTGAATTACTGGTGGTTATTGCTATAATCGGAATTATCATGGGATTGATGTTTCCGGTTTTTGCTAAGGCTGTTAAAAAGGCTAGGTCTTTGGGGGCTCCGGTTGATCCGAATGATGATACTAAAGGGCAGTATGCGCCATCATCTGTGCCTCATGATTCGCCTTTGTATGATTGATCTAGTTCTGAAGAATCTCAAATATCATCAATCTTCAGCCAGTGGTGCATCTTCTTTTGCTAACTCTTCAATGTTTGGTTGCGCAATAAACTTTGATATCAAAAGACTGGCTTTTGTTTTTTGGTCGGCGTTCATCTCTTCTATAATTATAGGAAGTGAGGCCATAGCTTTCTTATTTCCAGCATCGGTCGCTAGTTTCATCCACTTGTAGGACGAGATTAAGTCTTTTTCGCCGGCAACTCCGGCGTGAAGTATTGTGGCTAGATTAATTTGCGCAACGACCAACCCTTGTTCGGCAGCCTGTTCATACCATTTAGCAGCTTTTGCGTAATCCTGTCTGATGCCGATTCCACTCGCAAGCATCCACGCGTATTTTGCTTGCGCATATGCGTTTCCCAATCCAGCAGCGCGGCTTATCCATTCAATTGCGGTAATTGAATCCTTTTTTACTCCATTACCCTCCAGGTGGAGGATGCCTAAGTTGTACATCGCCATGGAATAACCTCTTTCTGCAGCCATGGTGAAATATTTTAAGGCAAGTGAATGGTTTTGTGGTACGGTTTTGCCATTTTTGAAAATGCTTGCAACGGCGTTCATTGCGTAGACGTTTCCCATCTTGAGCGAGGTCTCATAGTGTTCGAGTGCTTTGCGCATATCGGTTTTGATGCCGAGTCCACGTTCGTACATTATGCCGAGATTATAATGGCCGTGTGAATTACCTGCCTCGGCGGCTTTACGGAACCATTTTATTGCGGTTAACGGGTCGGGCTTTGTTCCTTTTCCATCGCGGTAAAGACAGCCTAGGTTGTTTTGGGCCATAGGGTGCCCCGGGGACATTTTTCCTGTTTGGAAATCTTTTCTCTCTTTAGCAGCTTCTGAATAAAGTCTTAAGGATTCAGTATAGTTTATCTCTAATCCATATCCTCTCTCATACAGCCATCCTAAATTAGTTTTAGCATGTCGATTGCCTTGTTCAGAGGAAAGTCGGAATAAAGCACCGGCTCTCTTATAGTCTTGTATAACTCCACGTCCGTCACGATAGAGGCAGCCGAGGTTGTTTTGAGCCATAGAGTGCCCGCCTTTTTCGGCAGCCATACGATACCAGCCGGCAGCTTCTCGGGGGTTTTGCTTGATTCCAGTACCTGTGTCGTAATGCCAGCCTAGATGAACCATTGAAAAATAGTCGTTATGTTTTGTGGCTTTTTCGTATAATTTGTTTATCTCGTGTTTTGAGTTGGTGTTTGTTGTTCGGTTGCCATTCTCACGGGCTGTGTTACAGGAGAGGAAGGATATTCCAACACAGATAATCAATATTGTTCTGAACAACTCCATTTTCCCTGACCAACTCCTTGTTATGCTGTAGTGTCTCTAGGGTGTTTGGGAATGCAAGTTGGAGTCATTCACAGGGAGGGGCATTGTAAATTTTTACCTGTTGTGCCATGTTCTCGCGATGGGCAACTCGTTTGGCGAACTTTTTAGGATTACTACCTGGGGCGAAAGTCACGGAGGGGGGGTAGGAGTAGTTATTGACGGTTGCCCGCCACGTTTGCCACTTACCGAAAAGGATATTCAACCGGACTTAGATCGACGGAGACCTGGTCAGTCAAAAATCGTTACTCAACGTAATGAAGCTGATCGGGTTCGGATTATTTCCGGTACATTTAAGGGCAAGACGTTGGGTACGCCGATAGCCATCCTGGTGGATAATGAGGATCAACGTTCTGAGGCATATTTTGATATGGAAACCAAGTATCGGCCGAGCCATGCTGATTATACTTATGAGGGTAAATATGGGATTCGAGCGTGGCCCGGAGGGGGTCGAACCAGTGCCAGAGAAACTATAGGGAGGGTTGCTGCTGGTGCGGTTGCAAAAAAGATTTTAAAGAAGAAATTCGGGGTAGAGGTGTTGGCTTGTGTCAGTCAGGTAAAGGATATTTTTGCAGAAATCAACGTAGATAAATTTACACTAAAACAGGTTGAATCAAATATTGTCAGATGTCCGGATAAAGCGATTGCTGATAAAATGATCCGCCTTGTCGAGCGTGTGCGAAAACAAGGGGATAGTGTGGGAGGTGTGATAACAGGTGTTTCTCGAGGTGTGCCTGTGGGCTGGGGGATGCCTGTTTTTGATCGTTTAGAGGCTGATTTGGCTAAGGCGATGTTAAGTCTTCCCGCGTCAAAAGGATTCGATATTGGTTCAGGGTTTAAGGGTACTGCTCTTGAGGGTAGTGAGCATAATGATGTGTTTCGAATCCGTAGAGGTAAGGTTCGCACCCTTACCAATAACTCTGGTGGAGTTCAAGGGGGCATTAGCAATGGAGAGACCATATTTTTCAGGGTGGCCTTTAAACCCACTGCAACCATCTTGCGTGAACAAGACACGGTGAGTATTAAGGGCAAGAATGCGAAGCTTAAGGCTCGAGGTCGACATGACCCTTGTGTGCTGCCTCGCGCGGTACCTATTGTTGAGGCGATGACCGCTTTGGTTCTGGTAGACCATGCCATGCGTCAGCGAGGTCAGGTTGGTTGATCAGGGTTTTAATCCGCTCCACCACCAGTCCCATAATTGGTAACCGCCAAATATCCAGATAACTGCTGCCAAAGCGATGTACGGGCCGTAAGGAATAATATTGGCGTTATCTTTTCTTGTGGCCATGATCAGCGTTCCGACAATCGCCCCCAATACTGCGCTAAACATCAAACTGAAGACAGTGGCTTGCCACCCCAGAAAAGCTCCAATAGCAGCCATGAATTTTACATCACCAAAGCCCATTGCTTCTCGTGGTACAACCACCTCACTAGTAGTCACCTCCATATGAGGGATGTCTCCGGGTTTGAATTCTTTGGTGCCAATTCTGGCGGCTTCAGCAGTGATAGCAATGTCCTGGTTCCACAAACATCTGTCTATTAATTCAACATGTTCAGCGTGTAGGGTTATTGTGTCTCCAGATCGGTAAAATATTTCCTCATATAGTAGTTCCAAATCCTCTTCATCCTCCTCAGCAGCCATATGCATTGCGTGAGTAGCAAAGGTGACTTTTACCGGTTTATTGGAGTTGAATGTTTGTTTACCAAAGAGTGCTTTGCCCATGCGGACTACCGCATAAATAATTGCCCCACCGCAGGCCATGCCCAGTAAACTGTATACTAATGCACTGCCACGACTGATTTGTTCGCCGAGGAAGGCTCCATGTAATTGCGGGGCTAACACAGAGAATATTACGCCAACTACCATGCCGCCTTTGGTCAGTTCATCGGGGATAATGAAGTGCTCCAAATCTATGAAGGTTGAAGCAATCAGCCCTCCAAGCAAGGTGACGACAATACAACCAAAAATGAAAAAGATGATTGAGAAGACCACCAGTGTGCTAGCTAGCCAAACGACAAAATCAGCCATGGTTAATTGCTTTCTTAAGCGCCTCGCGCATTGATTCAAGTGGTGCGGATTGCCCGCTCCAGATTTCTAATGATTTGGCTCCTTGATGAAGAAGCATGCCTAGGCCATTGGCATATTTACACCCTGCTTCTTTTGCCGCAGTTAGAAGTGGGGTTTGGTTTGGTTGGTAAATCATATCATAAACCGCACGTGATTTTTTTAAGCAAAATGCTTGAGGGTCCAAAGGGGAGGGGTCTTTATCTCTTAAGCCAAGTGATGTTGCATTGATAACTAAATCAATCTCTGAACTCGGATAGTTTACACTCACGTTGACGGCAGGGAAACGTTGTTGGATTTCAGCGACAAGGGCCTCAGCTTTACTGGTGGTTCGGTTAATGATGGATAAATCTTTTACGCCGGTTGCCGCTAGTTTCAATGCTGCCACGCGTCCTGCTCCTCCTGCTCCTAGTAGAAGGATGCTCTCTCCACGAACTTCTATTCCGAGATCTTCGCGGAGACTTTGAGTGATGCCGTCCGCATCAGTATTAAATCCGTGGCTGCGGATATTTTGCGGGGCACAATCAAATTCATGAATGGGTCGCCATTGATTGTCGTCCCTTTGTCCTTCAAATAGGATTGTGTTTACTGCCCCCCATTCTTGTGAGCTTTCATCAAGGATATCAACCATGTCCATGGCTAGGAGTTTGTGTGGGACAGTTAGATTTAAGCCGATATAGTGCATCGCCCTGGCCCCGTTAATTGCCTCCTTGAGCTGTTCTGGCCTGACTTCTGCAGCAGTGTATCGCCAATCTAGGCCCAAGGTCGCTATGCCGGCATTTTGCATTGCCGGTGAAGCTGAGTGGCGCACGGGAAATCCATACACCGCGCAAAGCCGTGTACTAGCTGATAATGGTAGTGAGTGGTTGCTCACAGGCGCAATGTAACGATGTCCTAAGCTTGGGTCGAGAGCTGAGTGTCTTGACGTTGGGCCTACGGTTTTCCAATATGCCCCATCCATTAACATGAGTGAACAAATTTTTCCTCCTTCAGCTGAATCTTCGTCAAACGCTCACATTTCATCTATAGGCCAGTACGAGGAACTCTATGAGCGATCCATTAATGATCCTGAGGGTTTCTGGACTGAACATGCCCAGCGCCTACATTGGTTTGAGAATTGGAATCAGTTGCGTCAATGGGACTATAAAAAGGCGGAGGTTAAGTGGTTTTTGGGAGGTAAGCTGAATGCCTGCTACAACTGTGTGGATCGGCACGTGGATGATGGACATGGCGATGACACCGCATTGATCTGGGAAGGTAATGATCCCAAGGAAAGCCGAACATATACTTACTCCGATCTGCAGAAAGAAGTGCAGAAGGCGGCTAATGCCTTGAAGAACCTTGGTATCCAAAAAGGAGATAGAGTCTGTATTTATATGCAGATGATTCCTGAGCTTTCAATTGCCATGCTTGCTTGTGCTCGGATTGGAGCAGTCCATTCCATTGTGTTCGGTGCTTTCAGTGCGGATAGTTTAGTAACGCGCATCAACGATTCAGAATGTAAGGCGATCATTACTCAGGATACAGGCGTGCGGGGAACCAAGCTGGATATTCCCATGAAGGCTAATGCTGATGAGGCAGTGAAGAGTACTCCTTCTGTAGAGAAAGTTTTAGTGGTAAAACGTACGGGCTCAGAAGTGGAAATGAAAGAGGGGCGCGATGTTTGGTGGGCCGAAGCGCTGGATGCGGTTGATCCGGAGTGTCCCGCTGAATCAATGGATTCAGAAGATCCTCTTTTCATCCTCTACACTTCAGGTAGTACAGGGAAACCCAAAGGGGTGCTCCATACAACTGGAGGATATCTAACCTATGCGGCTACCACACATCACTATATTTTTGATTATCACCCCGGAGACGTTTATTGGTGTACAGCTGACATAGGTTGGGTAACCGGGCACTCTTATATCGTTTATGGTCCGATGGCTAACCGGGCTATAACCATGATGTATGAAGGCGTGCCGAATTATCCGGACTTTGGTCGTTTCTGGGAGATTGTGGCCAAGCACAAGGTGAATATTTTTTATACCGCACCTACTGCCTTGCGGGCTTTAATGAAGGAGGGCGATAGTTGGCCCAATCAGCACGACCTTTCCAGCCTACGTTTATTGGGAACGGTCGGTGAGCCTATAAAGACTCCGGAATGGATGTGGTACCACAAAGTCATTGGTAAAGAAAAATGCCCAATCGTGGATACCTGGTGGCAAACTGAAACTGGAGGGATTTTGATTTCACCATTACCGGGAGCGACGCCAACTAAGCCGGGTAGTGCAACTTTACCATTTTTTGGAGTGAAGCCGGCTCTTGTTGATGATGAAGGTAAGGTGATTGAAGGCAATGGTGTGTCGGGCAATTTATGTATGCTCGAACCATGGCCGGGTCAGATGCGCACTGTTTATGGCGATCATCAGAGATTTTTTGACACATACTTCGCCCGTTTCCCGGGTAAGTATTTTAGTGGAGATGGCTGCCGGCGCGATGCTGATGGTTATTACTGGATCACAGGGCGTGTAGATGATGTGATTATTGTTAGTGGCCATAATTTGGGTACAGCAGAAATTGAAGGTGCGATTGGGGGGCATCCTGCGGTAGCTGAGGCGGCAGTGGTAGGTTATGATCACGAAATTAAGGGCAACGCTATCTATGCCTATGTTACCCTAAAAACGGGTGAGGAGGTAACTGATACGTTGGCTGCTGAAATAGTAAAGCAGGTGCGGGCTGATATCGGGCCGCATGCATCACCTGAGAAAATACAATTTACTCCGGGCCTGCCAAAAACACGCAGTGGCAAGATTATGCGCCGGATTTTGCGGAAAATTGCCGAGGGAGATACTGCGAATTTAGGGGATACCAGTACTCTGGCTGATCCGGCAGTGGTAGATTCACTGGTTTCTGGTCGTGTCGATTAAAAGCCTCTGTTAATCAGTCTTGCTTGCTCGCAATACATGCAATGCTAATTTTTACCCGTGAGTTTGCTTCCGTTTGAATTTACCTTGGCGCTTCGTTATTTGAGGCCCAAGCGTACAGCTGTGTCTTTCATTACATTTATTTCGGTAACCGGCGTGATGTTGGGGGTTGCCGTTTTGATCATCGTTACTTCTGTGTTTTCAGGTTTTCATCTTCAACTAAAAAAGACCTTTTTTCAGTTTTCAGCTGACATACAGATTAGGCAGAGGGTTGATGATGGTTTCGGTAATGTGGTTGGATTTGGTCCGATAGAAAACTATTCCACCTTGGTTGAGCGATTGGAAAAGGTGGAAGGCGTCAAAGGAGCTATGCCAATTGTTGCTGGCAAGGTAATGCTCGAAACACAACCTGAAGGCAGGGAATCGCAGTTTGATGCGCCACGTTTGATAGGGGTTCATGAGAGGGGAATGAAAAAGGTTAGCATGGTTCCCCAGTCCATGATGGCGGGTGAGTTTGATCTTTCAGGTAATGGGCTTGTAGTTGGCTGGAACTTTGGTCGGCCAGATGGGGCTTTTCAGTTAGAGGTGGGAGATACGGTTTTGATTTATTCACCCCAAAACCTTAAGGAAATGAAGGATGCTAAAGAAGAGGGCGATACGCTTGGGATTTTACCAGAAGAATATACGGTAAAAGGAATTTTTGATGCCGGACAGGGGGAACTAAATGATTTCATGTTTTGTGATCTCTATAACGCGCAGGACCTTTATTATATAGAAGAGGATATTGCGCACATGATTTGGGTGGAGACTGATCAACCACTTAACTTGAATCCGGTGACCGATGCTCTAGAGGAAGAAATTGGTCAAAACTACTATATTGGTACCTGGAAAGATCTGAATCCGGTTCTGTTAGCTCAAGTGCAGGTGGAGAAAATGATCGTCCAATTTCTTATGTTTTTCATCGTGATAGTGGCGGCCTTTGGTATTGCCAGTTCCTTAATTATTTTTGGAGTTCAAAAAACAAAAGAAATAGGGTTGTTAAAAGCCTTAGGGGCCACTAATGGGCAAGTGAGTAAGGTGTTTTTGATTCAAAGTGCTGTAGTGGGAATATTAGGCACGACTTTGGGGGTAGGGTTGGGAATGTTAGTCTTGGCTTATCGCAACGAGTTTCTTGGAATGATGAGAGGACAGGGGGTTGAGCTTTTTCCAGAGAAGTTATATGGGTTTCGTGAGTTGCCAGCGCAAATTGTGCAAAGTGATATAGTTATAATTTGCGGGGTATCATTTTTAATTTGCCTTCTGGCCGGCCTATTGCCGGCTTGGAATGCAGCAAGGTTGCAACCAGTGGAGGCACTGCGCAGTGAGTAAGGTTGTGCTAAGTGCTCAAGATGTTCGCAAGCGGTATCATCTTGGTTCTAAGGAATTATCTGTGCTCCAGGGTGTGGATTTTGATTTGCACAAAGGTGAATTTGTGGCTTTGCAAGGAGCATCGGGTTCGGGCAAAAGCACGCTACTGCAATTATTGGGAGGGCTGGATCGGGTAAGTTCCGGTTCTATTTTGTTTGATGGGAGTCCGCTGCGTTTGCAAACGGCAGCTCAAGCGGCGCAGTTTCGGGGGAAGCATGTTGGTTTTGTTTTTCAGGCTTACCATTTGCTGCCAGATTTAGACGCACTGGAGAACGTTATGCTTCCGGCTCAGATTCAGAGTGAATCCCAATTGGAAGTTCGAGCGAAGGAGTTGCTTGATAAAGTAGGACTCAGGGACCGCATGGGCCATCGACCATCTGAACTATCGGGAGGAGAACAGCAACGGGTGGCGATTGCTCGGTCTTTAATGAATAAACCAAGGATTGTGCTGGCTGATGAGCCAACAGGAAACCTTGATTCAACGACAGAAGGGGAAATTATAGAGCTATTAAAGCAGCTTCATGAGGATCGTCAGTTGACATTACTAGTGGCTACTCATGACGAAGAGGTGGCTAAGGCAGCTCAGCGGGTGGTGCGTCTAAAGGATGGGAAGGTGTGTTAATATTGATATATTGCTACCTGTCGGGTTTTCCCGCTAGGGTGACTTGACCGATGAAGGTTTTTGTCGACGGAAAATTCTTAGATGAGAAAAAGGCGGTGGTCTCGGTTTTTGACCACGGTCTTCTTTATGGGGATGGGGTTTTTGAGGGTATTCGCGCCTACAATGGCCGGGTGTTTAAATTATCTGAGCATATCGACCGATTGTTTTATTCGGCGAAGGCAATTCTTTTGAAAATTCCCATGAGTCATAAGGCGATTTGTGAGGCTGTTCGCCAAACTTGTCGGCAGAATAAGTTGCGCGATGGATACATCCGGTTAGTGGTTACGCGAGGTTCAGGGACACTCGGGTTGGATCCTAATCGTTGCAGCAATCCACAGGTAATCATTATAGCTGATAAAATCCAACTTTATCCTAAGGCGTTTTATGAGAAAGGCCTTGAGATTGTGACTGTCCCAACTACTCGCAACCATACCAACGCGGTGAACCCTGCGATAAAGTCTCTCAATTATTTAAATAATATTTTGGCTAAGATAGAGGCAACAAATGCCGGTTGCGTAGAGGCAATAATGCTTAATCACGAAGGGTTTGTAGCTGAATGTACTGGTGATAATGTTTTTATGATCAAGGATGGGAAAATGCACACTCCTCCTTTGGCTGCTGGTGCTTTGCATGGGATTACCCGTTCAGTGGCTATTGAATTAGCAACCTCTTTAGGGGTCCAGTCCAGCGAACCCAACTTGACGCGGTATGATTTGTATAATGCCGATGAGATATTCATTACCGGTACTGCGGCTGAGGTGGTGCCGGTGGTGAAGATAGATGGCCGCCAAATAGGTCGTGGAAAACCAGGCAAAATAACTAAGAACCTAATGAACGCCTATCGGAATTTGACGAATTCGACAGGACAGGAGATTTTATAGATAGAAATGAAGTGCTGCCAGTCAGACTGTGAAAATGAGGCAACGGTGCATCTGACCGAGATTGTCAACGGTGAGATGAAGAAAATAGATCTTTGCGAGGAGTGTGCAAAAGAAAAGGGCGTGACCGATCCACAAGGATTTGCCCTTGCTGATCTGTTGCTCGGACTTGGGGCTTCTTCTGAAATGGACGCGGCGGGGATTGAAATCGAGTGTCCAACTTGTGGTTTCACGCAAGCTGATTTTAAGAAAACTGGTCGGCTAGGGTGTTCGACTTGTTATACAGTTTTTGCTGAACCACTTGAGGGGATGCTTAAACAGATGCACAAGGGTACCCAACATGTGGGTAAGGTTCCCAAGGCGTTGCGAGCTAAAATGGATATCACCAGACAACGTGACCATATTAGTGAGCAGTTGCAGAAAGCCATTGATACCGAAAACTACGAAGAAGCGGCTCGGCTTCGGGATCAATTGAAAGAGCTTGAAGGGTCATCCTCGATGAAAGAGGGTAAATAATGGATATCTTTGAATTTCTTTCTCCTTCAGATGAGCTCACTACGGTGTCAGGACCGGAAGACCATGTGGTTTTGTCCAGTCGCGTACGTTTGGCCCGAAATGTAGCCAGCCTTCCTTTTCCCGGCCGTGCGAAAAAGCAAAGTCGTCAGGATACATGTGATTACATCAAGCCTGTTGTGTCATCGGCGTCCGCGATGCGAGGTGGATTCTCAACCGGTATGGAGGATTTAAAGGCCCAAGAGAAACAGCTTTTGGTTGAACGTCATCTAATCAGTCGTGAGCACGCGGCAAAAGGCGGCGGAAGCGCCTTTGTGCTTAGTAAGGATCAAGCCTTAAGTGTAATGATAAATGAGGAGGACCATTTACGTATGCAGGCATTAATGCCGGGAATGCAAATCAAGCAAGTTTGGCAGAAGATAGACCGTTTTGACACGAGCCTAGAAAAGAAGCTCGACTATGGATTTGATGCTGATTACGGCTACCTAACCGCTTGCCCAACTAATTTGGGCACGGGTATTCGGGTAAGTGCAATGCTTCATTTGCCCGGTTTGGTGCTAACTGATCAGGTGAATCAGATTGTACAGGCGGTTACGAAGCTTGGGCATGCGGTTCGTGGTTTGTATGGGGAAGGCACTGAAGCTTTGGGGCATATTTTCCAAGTCTCTAATCAGATGACTTTAGGTGAAAGCGAAGTTGATATTATAGAACGTATCCACAAGGTGGTGCTCCAGATTATAGAGCATGAGACTAATGCTAGATCTGTCCTCCAACAGTCTAATGCCAAAGAATTATTGAATCACGTTGGGCGTGCATTTGGTGTTTTGGCTAATGCACATATTGTTAGTTCAAAGGAATCGATGAATCAGTTGTCTTTGATTCGACTTGGAGTGAAGCTTGGCATGCTAAAAGACGTGGATGTATCTATGATAGATGAATTATTTTTGGTGACCCAGCCAGCGCATCTTCAACATCAGATTGGCGAAAAATTGACCGGTGAAGAACGTGATTTGCATCGTGCGGATCTACTGAGGCAGAAGTTAAGCGGAATTGGGGGAGTACAATTACCGCAATAGATTTTTTGTTCTTCAATTTGCATCATTTTTTCAAAAATTTTTTATAAAACATCAATTTGTGGGCATAAGTTGGCACTCAGATTGCTGGACGAATAGGGGGTAAACCATTATGTTATTACATATAAATGAGTGACGAAGGCATGAGTAATTTTACTCCTCGGGCGCAGCAGGTTCTGGCGCTTGCTCGCAAGGAAGCAGATCGGTTTAACCATAATTTTGTGGGGACTGAGCATCTTTTGTTAGGCCTGATTAAATTAGGCCAAGGCGTAGCGGTTAATGTGCTACAAAAAATGGGACTGGACTTGGAAACAGTTCGTCTAGAGGTCGAAAAGCAAGTTGGGACCGGCCCTGATCAAAAGCAGGTAGGCAACATCCCTTACACGCCCCGCGTAAAGAAGGTCTTAAATCTAGCCTCAAAAGAAGCTAAGCAGCTTCAACACACCTATGTAGGGACCGAGCACATTCTGCTTGGATTGCTGCGTGAGGGCGATGGAGTGGCTGCTCGGGTTCTAAAGAATTTGGATATTGATATCGAGCAAACTAGACAGGAGATTCTAAAGGAATTGGACCCTAATTTCGCTATGGGTGAGGAGGGGTTAGAGGAAGAAGAAGAAGGAGAGGAAGCAGGACAAGTTAGTACGGGTGGTAAAAAGGGTAACAAAACGCCAGCCTTGCGCGCCTTTGGCCGAGATTTGACGGAAATAGCCAAAAAAGGGGAGATGGATCCGGTTATTGGCCGAGCAGAGGAGATAGAGCGAGTAATTCAAATTCTTTGCCGTCGTACAAAGAACAACCCCGTGTTGTTAGGTGAGGCAGGAGTAGGCAAGACAGCGATTGTCGAAGGGTTAGCTCAAGAAATTGTTGGCGGTAATGTCCCAGAACTATTACGTGACAAAAGGGTCGTGACTTTAGATTTAGCTCTTATGGTAGCGGGAACAAAATATCGTGGCCAATTTGAAGAGCGAATCAAGGCGGTAATGGATGAAATCCGACGTGCCAAGAACGTTGTTCTATTTATTGATGAATTGCATACCATAGTTGGGGCTGGTTCTGCAGAAGGTACGATGGATGCCAGCAATATAATTAAGCCTGCCCTTAGTCGCGCTGAGTTACAGTGCGTGGGCGCTACCACAATCAACGAATACCGTAAGTACATTGAAAAGGATGCTGCTTTGGAGCGCAGGTTTCAAACCGTGAAAGTAGAGGCTCCGTCACTTGATGAAGCGGTGGAAATTCTAAAAGGTTTGCGGGTTAAATATGAGGATCACCATAACGCAGAGATTAGCGATGCAGCAGTAGAGGCCTCAGTCAAGTTGTCTGACAGATACATTACAGCTCGATATCTCCCGGATAAGGCTATCGATGTAATGGATGAGGCGGGTTCACGAGCACGTATTAAAACTATGACGCGCCCTCCGGAAATTAAGGAGTTGGAAGTAAAGATTGAGCAGATAAAAGAAAAGAAAGAGGAGGCTATTAAGGAGCAAGATTTTGAGCGTGCTGCTGCAATGCGTGATGAGGAAAAGCAGGCAAAAGTAAGTCTTGAAAGCTCTATGGAAGAGTGGAAAAAGTCCTGCGCAGATAATCGAGTTGTCATAACTGATGAAGACATAATGCAAGTGGTGTCAAAATGGACTGGCATTCCTTTGCAGAGAATGGAAAAAGATGAGATCAAGAAGCTTCTTGGCATGGAGAAAATGCTGGAGAAGACAGTTATTGGGCAAGAAGATGCAGTTGTCGCACTTAGTAAGGCCTTGAGAAGGTCCCGGGCTGACCTCAAAGATCCTATCAGGCCTATTGGAGCATTCGCTTTATTAGGGCCTACGGGAGTTGGAAAAACTTTATTGGCTAAAACCATAGCTCAAGAGCTATTTGGTGACTCTAAAGCCTTAATTCAAATAGACATGAGCGAATATATGGAAAAATTCGCGACGTCTAGGTTGGTCGGTTCTCCGCCGGGGTATGTAGGATTCGAAGAGGGGGGGCAGTTGACTGAGCAAGTGAGGAGGCGCCCTTATTCAGTTGTGTTATTTGATGAAATTGAAAAGGCACATCCAGATGTTTCAAATATGCTTCTGCAAATTCTTGAGGAAGGAAAGCTGACTGACAGTCAGGGCCGGACAGTAGATTTCCGAAATACTATTATTCTACTTACCTCTAATGTTGGTTCAGATAGTGCTAAAAAAAGCAAATCTATTGGTTTTAACAACTCAGGTGATGAGGTCGATTACGAGAAAATGAAGGAGCTCATCATGGACGATGCCAAAAAGGTGTTCAGGCCGGAATTTTTGAACCGCCTTGACGATGTGATTGTTTTCCATTCCTTGGATAAAGAGGCTTTGATGAAAATTCTGGACCTGGAAGTTGAGAAGGTCGTTAATCGCTTAGAGCAGAAAAATATAGATCTTGTGCTCGATAAGTCTGCTTTAGATTTTCTGGTGGAAAAGGGTCATGATCCAGAATATGGGGCACGGCCCATGAGGCGGGCCGTTGAACGTTTTATGGAAGATCCGTTAGCTGAGGAAATTTTAAGGGGCAAGCTAATCGAAGGAAGTCCTATTAATGTTACTGCCGGCAAAGAGAAGTTAGTGTTTTCACAGAAATCTGCTGCTGAAAAAGCTGTGGTTGGAGAGTGATTTATTTATAGCTACAACAAACTATAACAGGAATTTGGAGGTGGCATGAAAGCCGCACAGGGGGTGGGCATGAATTTTTCGATCGGTGTGGGCCGAGTTGCGCTTTTGGCGTGCGAGGTTATCAGGTCAATTTTCTCAGTTCGACTTGATTTGTCCGAGCTTCTCAAGCAGGTGCATTTCATCGGGGTCCGTTCTGTATTTGTTGTGTTAACCACCGGCGCTTCTACTGGTATGGTCTTTTGTGCACAAACGCTTTACCAGCTTCATAAGGTTAAAATGGACTCTGCAGCACTTTCAGTTGTTGGTATCGCAATGACGGGTGATTTAGGGCCCGTTTTGGCAGGGCTGATGGTTGCCGGAAGAGTAGGGGCCGGCATAACTGCAGAATTGGGTACTATGCGTGTGACCGAACAAATTGATGCTATGAGAACGATGTCGACTCATCCGATTGATTACCTTGTGGTGCCACGATTTATTGCTACTGTATTGGCGATGCCGCTTTTAACTGTTCTGGCATCGGTAGTGGGCATTTTTGCTGCTTATATACTTTTGGGTAGTGTTCTTGGGGTGGACCAAGCTTCATCACTTAAGCATATGTATTATTATACTGATACTGGAGATGTTTTGATGGGCTTAATCAAAGCATTTGTTTTCGGAGCACTTATTTCCCTAATTTCATGCTATCGTGGTCTTAATTGTGATAAAGGGGCCGAAGGAGTGGGTAAGGCTACTAACGAAGCTGTTGTTCAGTCTTGTATTTCAATACTTGTATCTAACTTTTTTCTGACGCTTTTGTTGCGCCCCATCCTAAAATCTTTTTGATGATCGAGGTTAAAAATCTTTGTAAGAGCTTTGGGTCAAATTTGGTGCTCAATCAGGTCGGGTTTGAGGTCGATGAAGGAGAGAGTATTGCCATAATTGGAAGAAGTGGGACTGGGAAAAGTGTGCTCATTAAACACTTGATCGGGTTGATTGCACCTGATTCAGGTCAGGTGAAAGTGGATGGTCAAAATTTGGTGGGGATGAGTGAGCGGGAATTATTACTTATTCGGCAAAAATTCGGGATGCTTTTTCAGGGTGCGGCTCTGTTTGACTCACTAAATGTAGCGGAAAATATAGCATTTCCCCTAAGGCGAACGGGATGTTCTGACGAATCTGATATTGAACGTCGTGTTGATGAAGTTCTTAATTTAGTTGAATTGAGTGGGACAAACCTGAAGATGCCTTCGGAGCTTTCTGGCGGCATGCAGAAACGTGTGGGGCTTGCTCGGGCGATTGTTCACCGACCCCAAATTATTTTATATGATGAGCCTACTACGGGATTGGATCCAATAGTTTCTGATAGTATAGACCAATTGATGATGCGGGTTCGGGACAAGTACCACATTACTTCAATTGTTGTTACGCATGATATGCGATGTGCCCGGCGTCTTGGGCAGCGGATAATTTACCTTCGTGAAGGACAAGTTTATCTCGACGCTTCTGCCGAAGAAGTTTTCAATTCTGAGGATGAGTTGGTGGGAAAGTTCATTCGTGGTGAGGCGGATTTGAAGGAGGTAGAGTTCTGATGAGTGCCGGTCGATTAGAGTTAAAAGTGGGATTGTTTGTCACCGTGCTTTTGGGGTTGGCCGCAATTATGAGCATCAAATTCAATGAGACTGGATTTGGCCTCAGGAAAACCTATTCATTAAAACTCCAGACCCAAAATGCAGGGTCTATTATACCAGATTCTTCTGTTATGATGTCGGGAGTTAAAATTGGTTACGTCGATAAAATTGATCTCCAGGGTGATAAAGGTAAGGTGTATATAGAGGTGAGGCTGTATCCTGAATATCGGGATCAGGTTTGCCATGGCTCGGTGTTTCGCATTAAGTCGAGTGGTTTTTTGGGTGATCAGTACATAGCTGTTCAACCGAGTGTTACTCCTGGAGACCCCATCAAGTCAGGTGAAATTTATGAATGTGAAGGACCCTTCGACGTTGAGCAAATTGTGCGAAAAGTTGATGGTTTAGTGGCCAAGATAAGTGGAGCTGCGGAGTCGATTGATTCATTAATAATAAAATTAGATAAGGGTGTGTTAAGTGATGATTCGGTGGGTGACATAAAAATGACAATCGCTCAATTCCGTGAGGCAACTGATAAGGCAAACCGAGTGTTTGGGGCAGTCGATAAAATGCTTGTTACCAATGAGCCAGCTGTCTATCAAAGTATAACGAATTTTAGCTCTTTTACGAAGAGTCTGGATGCTTCAGCGAAAGGGTTGGAACAAATAATCGTCACTAATGCTCCCACTATTCAAACTGCAGTGGAAAAAATTGGTGCGTTTACTATTAAACTAGAAAAAACGACTGATGAGCTACAGTCTACCTTGGCTAATAATCGCACAAATATAACATTCATTGTGGAAAATATGGCTTTAGCTACAGACAGTATTAAAGACATAACAGACAGTGCACAAACAATTTTGAAGGAGATTGAATCTGGTAAAGGGTTAGCAGGGGGGCTTGTAAAAAATGATGAAATGAGAGTTCAGTTTCAGATGATGTTAACCAACATGAACAGTACAGCAGTCCATTTATCTAACCTCACGAGCAACCTCAATAAACGAGGTTTATTCTATAAGCCTAAACCCGAAACTCTTGTTATTCCAAATCGTAGCGTTAGGCCGAAGTGAGTATGGATCGTGTTACTGTTTTTACTGCGTTTAATCCTGTACAGGCTCAAATAATTGGGGCGCGTCTTCAAGCCGCTGGGATGGATGCTACAGTTGAGGGAGAGACTGCAGCATTAAGTATGGAAGGATATTCTCTTTCCACTGGAGGTATTCGTGTACAGGTTCCCTTCAGCGAGGAGTATGATGCCCGCCAGCTGATTGATTCGGATGAAGAAGACGAGAGCTAAGTTGTGGAAAGGGTTGCAAGGTAGACTTGCTTCAGGTGAGCTGAAACTGGACGTTCCTACGTTGGAATCCCATAGTGGGGACAAATGGTTTGCAGCTAGTCTTCCCGAGGCGGTTGCTATTCCGCGGTCAGTCAAGTCGGTTAGTTCTATTTTACAGTTTGCTTACCGCCATGACATTCCGGTTACCCCTCGAGGAGCTGGGTACGGTTATGTTGGAGGGTGTGTGCCGTCGCGTGGTGGAATTGCTTTATCACTCGCCCGTATGGGCAGGATTCGGGAGATCAATCAAAAAGATTTTGTAGCTGTGGTTCAGCCTGGTGTAGTTACTGCAGCCCTGCAGGGAGCGGTTGAGGCTAAGGGGCTTTATTATCCGCCTGATCCGGCTAGTCGGTCTGATTGTAGTATTGGTGGGAATATTGCGACTAACGCTGGAGGGCCTAGATGCTTAAAGTATGGAGTCACATCGGATTATGTTCTCGGGTTACAAGTAGTTTTGGCTGATGGAGCTATTGTTTCAATCGGAAGTCGTACGCACAAAAATAAAACCGGTTTTGACTTCGCTAGGTTTTTTACCGGCAGCGAAGGGCTGCTAGGAATCGTAACGCAAGCTACTTTGAAATTGCTCCCCTTACCTCCATTTTCTGCGGCATTGTCGGTTGGTTTTGGGTCAATTAATGATGCAGCAAAAGGTATCGATCTCATATTCAAGTCTGGCTTTATGCCGAGCGCATTAGAGATTGCTGATGAATTCACCTTAAAAGCGGCAACAAAAAGAACCGGCAGTGATCTTTTATCGGGATGTTGTGGTCATCTAATTATTGAACTAGATGGTCAGGAAAGGAGCGTGCGTGGTGAGTTAAAGGACATCAAAAGGTTGCTAGCGGTTTTAAAGCCGCGCTTTATAAATCAAGCGTTGGGGAAACAGGCCGTGGAGTCGCTTTGGCAATTACGCCGTGAGTTTTCCTATTCACTAAGAGATACCGGTTTTATTAAGCTTAATCATGATATTGTAGTTCCAAGAGGTAGGTTGATAGAACTGTTGAAATTTGCTGGGCGATTGCAGAAGAAGCATAAGATGCCAGTTGCTTGTTTTGGTCACGCGGGAGATGGGAATATCCATGTAAATGTAATGGTCGAAAATGAATCTTCAGAGCATGCTGAGTTTGATAATCCCGTTATTGATGAATTGTTTCGGTGGGTGGTGAAATCTGGTGGAGTTATCACTGGTGAGCACGGGATCGGGCTTGCTAGAAAACCATGGTGGTCTTTGGCGGCTTCTCCAGAAGTTCGCAAGCTACATAAAAGTGTGAAACAAGCACTTGACCCAAAAGGTATTCTAAATCCAGGCAAATTTATTTAGGTAGGGCGGGCTAGCGCTACGGTAATTATGCGACCTTCGAGTTCAGATCCATGAAGGTTTTCTATTGCGATATTTACTTCTGAAGAATTGCTCATTTCGATGAATCCACAGCCGTTAGAACGCCCTGAGACACGATCGCGGACATGCGTTACCTCCCTTGTTTCACCGGCAGAAGAAAAGTGAGCTTTTAGTTCTTCATTGGTAATCTTAAAGGGCAAGTTGCCTACATATAAGGTGTTAGACATGGGTAAAGTAAAACATGACATTTGCTCAGCTTCAAGGTCGGTGCACTAGGACAACAAATTCTCCTTTAGGCTTACGTTTACTGTAGAATTCAATCAATTCGATCGGGGATCCGCGCAGGAACTCTTCAAATTTTTTGGTCAATTCTCTTGCCAGTACAACATTAGAATTTGGCCATAGCTCTTGTAGCTCGTTTAACAGCTTGATAATACGATAAGGCGACTCATAAAAGCACAGAGTTCCAGAAACTTTATCTAAAGAATCGAGTATTTTTTTTCGGCCCATGCTTTTGTGGGGAAGGAATCCCATAAAATGAAATTCTTCGGTTGGCAATCCACTGGCGGGTAGAGCGGTGGTAAGAGCACAGGGTCCGGGGACGCTTTCTACTCGATATCCTGCATTGATTGCAAATTGTACAATGCGTCCTCCCGGATCGCTAATGCCTGGAGTACCAGCATCACTAACTAATGCGACAGTTTGCCCGTTTTTAAGTCTATTTAAGAGCTCATCTGAGCGTCTAGTCTCATTGAATTTGTGGCAACTTATAACTGATTGGTCGATTCCATGGGATTTAAGTAATTGCTTTGTACGGCGTGTATCTTCTGCGGCTATTATGCTGCATTCTCTAAGAGTTCGTAATGCGCGCAAAGTAATGTCCTCAAGGTTTCCAATGGGTGTGGCTACCAAATACAACGTTCCGGGTTCAAGTGGAGCCTGAGGCATGTGCGGATGAAACACAGGTGATTGTCAGGACGCAATCAGAT
Organism: uncultured Verrucomicrobiota bacterium; assembly: GCA_902551155.1. GTDB lineage: Bacteria > Verrucomicrobiota > Verrucomicrobiia > Limisphaerales > UBA1100 > UBA1100. Next base: position 28,670 of record CACDBG010000003.1, read on the forward strand.
TCGAATTGCAATTTCTCATTTTCGCTCGTATGAACAAGTCACGGATGCCGAACCCTGACGAGAGCGAAATCTCGCCCAAAAATTATCGGTGGCCTTTTTTTGCCTGCCTATTTGCAATTCTTTGGGTGTTGCTTTATTTCCTATGGATTGCATGGGGGGCTAATCAGACTAAAAAAGAAAAGGAGCAGAGGTTACAGATGGATCCATTTGGAAATCAACTGGAGTACGTCGATTAGAGTATGATGAATAAAATATGCAATATGGTTATGGTGGGCCTTTTTTTGCTGCTTTTATTGGGGTGCAAGCCTAGTGAGAACACCAATAGTTCCGGGCCGAAGATTCCAATAAGGAGTGACTCGTGGGTTAAAGCCGATTTTAAAACCGAACGGATGGTATGGATTCCGCCAGGTTCCTTTGATATGGGGTCTACAAAAAATCAGGATGAGCAGCCGGTGCACAAAGTGAAGTTGGATGGTTTTTGGATTGGGAAATACGAGGTTACCAATGAAGAGTTTTCGGAATTTGTCAAAGATAGTGGCTATAAAACTATTGCTGAACGAAAGCCCGATCCAAAGGATTTTCCAACGATACCGGCTGAGGAATTCAAAAACATTAAAGCAGGATCTATTGTTTTTACGCCTCCAGAAGAAGATATCCCTGTAGAGCGATTAAAACATCATAATGCTTTTATGGCTTGGTGGAAGTACGTGGATGGTGCCAGTTGGCGTTTTCCTGAAGGTTCCAATAAAGAGGGGGTAGAAGAAAAATCCAATCATCCGGTAGTTCACATAGCTTGGTATGATGCACGTGAATACTGCAATTGGTTAACCCGTAAGACAGGTATCAAGCACCGGTTGCCTACTGAGGCTGAGTGGGAATATGCCGCGCGAGGAGGTTTGGAAGGAAAGGAATATATTTGGGGAGATGAGCAGGAGCCAGAAGGGCAGGTTATGGCAAATATATGGCAGGGAAGATTTCCTCGGGAAAACACCAAAAAAGACGGATATTATACGACTGCTCCAGTTGGTAAATTTCCTCCCAATGGATATGGATTATTTGATATGGCGGGGAATGTTTGGGAGTGGTGTTCGGATTGGTATATGCCCAACTATTATCGGAATAGCCCGGTGTCAAACCCACAGGGGCCTAATGAAAGTTATGATCCGAATGAGCCCGGCCAATGGAAGCGCGTGCAACGTAGCGGATCTTTTCTTTGCACAGACCTTTATTGCGGGGCATTTCGGCCCTCTCAAAGAATGAAAACCACTCCTGATACCGGGATGTCCCATGGTGGGTTTAGAGTGGTGGCTGAGGCTTCTGCTCCAATAGAATAGCTAACGTTGTTTTCCCGCGGTTGGTTTTGGCTGCCTAATAGGCCACAGGCGGCTTCCGGTACGAGCGGATCGAAGATAGGATTCAAAGTCTTTAATGATTTCCGGATTATTGCGCGCTACGTTTTGGGATTCTGACGGGTCTCTCTTGAGATTATAAAGTTCCAGAGGTTGGCCGAGCGTTTTCCGTATTACTTTCCAATCACCTTTACGGGCAGCCTGTCTTGAACCGTACTCATGCCAATGTGTCTCCCAGTAGAGATAATCATGTTTGGCCTTCTGTTCGCCGTCCAAGAGGGTTGGCATAAATGATATGCCGTCAATTTCGCGTGGTTTTGGGAGTCGAGCAGCAGAAAGAATCGTTGGCAGAACATCCCAATGGGCAAACATCGTTTCACTAACAGTATTGGGATTAATTTTACCTGTCCATCGAACGATCATGGGAACGCGTATTCCGCCTTCGTGTAGTTGACCTTTAGTGCCTCGGAAGGGTCCTGCACTTCGAAAGAATGCAGGATTGCTGCCTCCCTCATGGGCTGGCCCGTTATCGCTGGTAAAGAAGATGAGAGTATCCTCATCCAATTTACGTTTCTTGAGTTCATGTAGTATTTTCCCAACGCCGATATCTAGGTGGCTAATCATTGCCGCTTTACTTCGTTTTTCTCTTGGCCATCGTTCCCCGCCGTAACGACCAAGTGATGGAACCTCCCAACCGTTTCCGGTTTTTTGGTGGAGTTTTTCGTTAATGTGAGGGGCTGTGTAGTGAAGGTACAAGAAGAAGGGGTTAGGGGTATGATGCTGAGGGTGGTAGGTTTTTATGGAGTCTACTGCAGCATATGTTAGGAGGTCGGTTGAGTAGCCGCGCCTTTGGCCGCCGGCATTGGGGTGGAAGTCGACCATCCCATCACGATATCCATAACTTCCCGGCCCTGCCGCACCGGGTGAATAGCGCCAAAATTGAACAGGATAATGATTATTTGCATGTGATTGATCTACGAAACCCATCCATTGGTGGAAGTGCATTTTTCTTGGTTCCCCGGGAGATCCGGGATGTCCCAAGTTCCATTTGCCTAAGGCAATAGTTTTATACCGCGCATTGCCTACTAGGTATCGCGGAATAATCGTATCAATTGTTCGCAACGAGGCGGGCTCATTGCCGCGAATGTAGGTGTGGCCAGTGTGTTGACCGGTAAATAGTACACTTCGTGATGCATTGCCTATTGGCGACCCTGCATAAAATTGAGTGAATCGCATTCCCTCAGATGCTAGCTTGTCTATGTAGGGTGTTTTGATCAGTTTTTGGCCGTATTTCCCCAAATCCCCCCATCCAAGATCATCTGCTACGATCAATATGATATTTGGCGTTTCAGGAGATATTCTCTCGCCTGGGTTCGGCGGTAAAACTGCTCTGGGTTGTGAAGGTGGTGAAGGCCGTGCTGGCGTAGGTGTTGGTTGCGCCTGTATGGTTAAAAAAGTTAGGAAGCAGGCCCATACATACACTACAATTGTGAACGTCAATTTGTTTAACATAACTTTCATTTATCCCTCCTTGTGGGATCGTTGCCGAAAACAACTTTCCAAATACTATCTGGATTGAGGTGCTATGAAACGGCAACTTATTAACATAACACATCAAATATGGACCGAAATTCGATATGGGTGCGGCTAATTATAAGGCCGATTCAGGGGTGTCTAATGCGATATAGTTTTGGCGTGAGTTATAGAGATGCTGCTTTGCCCGAAAAACAGGCGAAGCTTGTAAGTAGAGGAGCTTTTGCCTAACTTGTGATATGTCTTCGACTGGCCCGAAAGATGCGCCGAAGGACTGGCGCGGCGTTATCAAGCATCTCGGTCCGGGGTTAATTATTACTGCTTGTATTGTTGGTTCAGGAGAACTGATTGCTACGCCCAAAGTTGGGGCTGAATATGGATTCAGCCTGCTCTGGTTCATTATTGCCGGTTGCATGATAAAGGTGTTAGTACAAGTGGAGCTTGGACGTTTCGCAATTTCCAAGGGGATGACCACGCTGGAAGCAATGAACACCATGCCTGGGCCCCGTTTCATCGTTTCATGGCTAGTTTGGTGTTGGCTTTTCATGTTTATTGGCATTCTTTTTCAGTTGGGAGGCATTGTGGGAGGTGTGGGAAAGGTGGTAGCGGAATTGGGTTGGTTATCGCAACTGGGTGAGAATGCTGATCGGGTGATTGCTATAGCTGTAAGTGCGGCAACCGTTGTCATACTTGCTTCCGGAAAATATAAACCAGTTGAGATTTTTTCCACAATCATGGTGGTGCTCTTTACGCTGGCGACTTTATTTGCATTGGGAAGTTTACAATTCTCGCCTGACATGGCGGATTATAAAATAACCACGGGGGACATTATGGAAGGTTTGAAGTTTAAGTTACCTAGTGATTTTTCAACAGCCTTTGCCGCATTTGGCATCATAGGGGTAGGGGCCTCCGAATTGATTTACTATCCGTATTGGTGTCTGGAAAAGGGATATGCACGGAATGTGGGAACGGCAAACCCCACTTCAGTGTGGTATGAACGTGCGAAAGGTTGGCTGCGAATCATGCGAATTGATGCTTGGCTTTCCATGGTGGTATACACCGGTGCAACCGTTGCATTCTTTCTTTTGGGTGCGGCGTTGCTGCACGGAACGCAGCAGGTGCAGGACGGCAACATGATCGCTGCATTGTCAGAGATGTATCGGCCGCTAGGAAAAGCGGGGTTAACGATTTTTTTGGTCGGAGCGTTTGTGGTGCTCTTTTCGACGATGGTTACAGCCTCGGCCTCTAACGCCCGGTTGCTTGCCGACGGCTTAATTCTGTTTACCGTAATTCCCAAACCAAAAGATGAAGAGAGACGAGGGCAGTTATTGTCCAAATGTTGCATTGCTGTACCTGTTTTTTGCGCGATCGTATATTTTCTGATCGGAGCTCCCGTTTCATTAGTTCTCGTGGGTGGGGTCGCGCAGGCGTTGATGTTGCCATTCTTGTCGATTGCCGCTTTGTATTTTCGTTATAAACAAACCGATAAAGCTCTTCAGCCAGGGAGAGTATGGACCGTTTTTCTCTGGCTATCGGCGTTGGCTATGTCAGCAGTGGGGTTATTTCAATTATATCAAAAATTGTCCTGATAATCTATTTACTTGTAGAGGGGCTGGGTTGGGGCAGGTTTTGTTATAGATTATGCAACAAATTTACGTTTTTTTTTTAGATCCTCTTGACCCAGCCGCATTGTGGTTGTTTTTCTAGGTGTGTGGAACGACTGCCTGGGTTTCGTGATTTTTTCCCTGAGCCTCTGCCTAAAGGTGAGGCTTGGAGCGCTGACGTGCGCGAATATATCTTTGATCGTTGGAAAACGGTTGCGCGGAGGTACGCGTTTCAGGCTTATGATGGGCCTCCATTAGAGCCTTTAGAACTCTACAAGGCCAAAAGCGGTGAGGAGATTGTTGGGCAGTTGTATAATTTCACGGATAAGGGTGAGCGTGAGGTGTCCATGCGTCCGGAAATGACTCCTACCGTGGCACGAATGGTTGCAGCTCGCGAACGGCATTACAAAAAGCCAATTAAATGGTATTCGGCTCCTCAACTATTTCGTTATGAGCGCCAACAAAAGGGGCGTTTACGGGAGCATTTCCAGTTTAATGCTGATATTTTTGGAGAGGATGATCCTGCATCTGACGCGGAATTGATTGCGCTTCTTATTGATGTGTTGCGCAGTTTTGATCTGTCGGCTGAGGATTTTGTGATTCGCCTCAGTAGTCGAAATGCCTGGCAAGATTTTTTCACTAAAAACTGTAGCGATCCAAGTCTTGCCCATGAATTTTACCAGACAGTAGATAAAATTGAACGTACGCCGCCGGAAGAGAGTGATCAAAAATTTAAATTGTTGGGGTTCAGGCTCGAACAGGTGCGTGATTTTATCGATTCGGGAAAACCTTCTGAAGAGTTGCAGATTGTTCTCGATAACCTCTCGGCCCGCGGTCTCAATGATTATGTGAAAATTGATTATAATGTTATACGCGGTTTGGCGTATTACACAGGTGTTGTATATGAGGCTTTTGACCGGCAGGGAAAATTTCGCGCTATTGCCGGAGGTGGGCGTTATGATCAATTGGTGAATCTTGTTTCCGGTGGCAAAAACGATTTACCTGCCGCTGGGTTCGCTATGGGGGATGTGGTTCTGGCCGAATTACTGAAGGACCGTAAGCTGCTTCCGGAGTTTAGCCAATTCATCGATGCGTATGTATTAATCGAAGATGAAGCCTTCCGGAATGACTCATTAAGGCTTGTGCAGAAAATCCGGGATTTAGGTTTAAATGCCGAATATTCCATAGCAGCTCAAAAATCAGACAAACAATTTAAGAAAGCGATGGAATTGGGTGCACTCTTTACTGTGCGTTTGGTGGCGTCAGATCAAGCAATGGTTAAGAACTTGAAAAGCCGCGAAGAAACGTCAATGCCGCTAGAGCAGGTAGCCGAACATCTTGTTTAATATGAGGGATCTTTACATAGGAATCGATAGTGGTACTCAGTCTACAAAAGCTCTTGTGGTAGATGCTAAAAATGGAAAAGTGCTTGGCACTGGACAACGTGGATACGGTTTTATTAAGGGCTTGCCGACTGGCGCAAAGGAACAACATCCAGAAACTTGGAAAAAAGCCGCGGCCTACGCTATCAGGACTTCTTTAAAGGAGGCCAAAGCAAGTGCAGCTGAAGTCAAAGGGATTGGGGTTAGTGGGCAACAGCATGGATTTGTGCCTTTGAATAAAAGGGGTGAGGTCATACGTGCGGCCAAACTTTGGTGTGATACGACGACTGGCGCACAATGTGATGCTATTACCAAAAAACTCGGCGGGCTAAAAAAAACAATTCGTCACGTTGGTAATGCAATGCTGCCTGGTTTTACTGCGCCTAAGATCGCTTGGTTAAAAAAGCATGAGCCCAAAAAATATCGTTATTTGGCTACCGTTTTGTTGCCGCATGATTACTTAAATCACTGGCTAACGGGTAATGCAGTTATGGAATATGGTGATGCGAGCGGCACTGCTCTTATGGATGTTGCCAAGAGGCGATGGGCAGCCGCTGCTATTAACGCGATTGATCCGAATTTGGCGAATGCTTTGCCACCATTAATTTCCAGTGATCAACCCGCGGGAAACTTATCGGCCGCTACGGCAAAGGCTCTGGGTTTGTCTACTGAAACTGTGGTGAGTGCCGGCGGCGGGGACAACATGATGGGGGCGATTGGTACAGGTAACACAAAGCCCGGGATTGTGACGGCGAGCTTTGGGACTAGTGGAACCATATATGCCTGTTCAGCAAAGCCGGTGATAGATCCTCTCGGTGAAATTGCTGCATTTTGTGACTCAACTAATCGCTGGTTGCCTCTCTTGTGTACAATGAATGTAACGGTAGCTACTGAAATGGTGCGTGAGCACTATGGGATGACTCATATTCAGTATGAAAAGGAAGCGAGTAAAATTCGTCCGGGTAGTGAGGGCTTGGTTCTTTTGCCCTACCTTGAAGGGGAACGCACTCCAAGTGTTCCGAATGGAACTGGGGTTTGGTTTGGCGTAAATACTCGCAATAATAAACGAGGTCACTTTGCCCGTGCTGCGATGGAGGGAGTAACGATGGGGATGAATTATGGGCTTAAACGATTGGCTAATTTAGGAGTAAAGGCGCGTCAAATCCGGGTTACAGGAGGCGGAGCGAATTCTAAGGTGTGGCGCCAAATAATGGCTGACATATTTAATGCTGAAGTAGTAACTCTTTCGGTCAGTGAGGGCGCTGCATATGGGGCTGCGATTCAAGCTATGTGGTGCGTAGGGCGAACACAAAGTGGTAAATCATCTATCGAGGAACTTACAGATCGGTTCGTGAAGATAAACAAAAGTCAAATCTCTAGGCCTAAGCCAAAGAATGTGCCGGTTTATAGGGAGTTTAATTCAATTCAGGATAATTTATCTACTAGTTTACGGACAGTTTTTGATTCACACAGAGGGTTGCTCGTTTGTGAATAGATAGTGCATAACCAAGTTCTCTTGTTAATAAGCGAATAAATAACGCCCTCAGTCATTGGAAATATGGCTGAAAGTGTGTTACCTTTATTATATGAAGTTGGTCCTGTCTACTCACAAAGTAACCCTCAGTAGCGCCCTCAAATCCCACGTTCGTCATTGCATTGAAAAGTTGGACCACCAAGAGACGCATGCCCTAAAGGCGTTTGTGAACCTTGAACGTGATCACACTGGTGGGTCAGATAGAAAGTATGCCTGCACGATGAAAATAGCTTTGCCCGGCCAGAATGTTGTTGCCCGAGATTCAGAAAGTGATCTCTATGCGGCCATCGATTTGGTGACCAAGAAGATACAGTCACAATTACGTAAGCGTCACAATAAGTTCAAGGCAAAGAATCACAAACAGGCCGCAACGGCAAAGCGGGCTTTACGGAAAATGGCTGCTTAGCTGTTGTCGTTGACCTTGCGCTCATCAAATCGTTAGTTTCCTCACATGCTTTTGCGTGCTCGCTGCGTCTACCCGATGGTTGGCTTGCCCATTGAAGATGGGTATGTGCGCATTATTGATGGATATATAGTTGATGTGGGACTTTGGTCCGAATGCGGCGATCGAAATGAATATCAAGATTTAGGAGATGTTCTTCTCCTGCCGGGGTTGATAAACGCCCATTGCCACCTTGAATACACCAATTTAGCTGGAGCTATTCCTCCGCCTGAATCATTTACTGAGTGGATTCAGGCGTTCATAGAAAAGAAGGCAGGTGTTGATGACTCAAGTTTCCGTCAATCGTGGCTGGAAGGTGCTCGGCAAGCTTTAGATTACGGAACGACTACCATGGGGAATGTTGATACCAGATGCGACCTGCTCCCAAGCCTTTGGGCGGCAACTCCGTTGCGGATTATTTCGTTTATTGAATCAATACTTTTTGAAAATGATATAGATGGCCCAGAATTCGTTGGGAAATTAAAAGAATGGCTGTCTGAAAATAAACCTGCTAATGGCAAAATTGGGGTTTCACCACATGCTCCGTATACTACCAAACCTGACTTTCTTCAGGAGTGTGGGGCAAAGCTAAATGTACCAATGTCAATGCACATTGCAGAATCATCTGAGGAAAATCAGATGTTTCGGGATGGTGGGGGAGATATGTGGGAAATGTTTTGCGAGGCTGGTCGGGATGTGAGTGATTGTGGGGGTAGATCCCCATTGGCGGGAGCTATTGAGGCCGGCTTGCTGGATAAGCAGATGTTGCTGGTGCACGGAAATTATCTGGATTCCTATGATATTGCCGCAATTGCAAAGTCAAAAACGAATGTGGTGCATTGTCCGCGGAGTCATGATTATTTCAGGCATAGAGCATTTCCTGCTATTGAAATGAAATACTCAGGGGTGAATCTGTGTCTTGGAACGGACAGTCTTGTAACTATGCGGGATCCTGAATCAAAACTAGAGTTGTTTTCAGAAATGCGATTGTTCCGAGATAACAATCCGGGATGGTCGTCGAGTAGTATCATTGAAATGGTAACTATAAACCCAGCGAAAGCATTGGGCATGGAAGGGGAAATAGGTTGTTTGAATACGGGGGCCAAAGCCGATTTGCTTGGGCTGCCTTTTGATACAACAATAAATTCCGTGGAGGAAATGATCATTGAACATCGAGGACCTGTAGATTTAGTGATGGTAGAGGGTCAAAGTTTTAATGAAGTAAACCGTGCATCTGGCATATGACCAACTTCTTTCAGGAATATTTAAATGAGCAGCTGCAGCAAGTGGATGCTGATTCTTTGAGGCGAAGGCTTGCGCATTTGGAAACTGCTCAAGGAGTCGAAATACGGGTCGATAATAAGAGTTACTTAAATTTTTCCTCCAACGACTATCTAGGGCTTGCAGCCCGATCAGAGCTTAAGGTTGCGGCTGTACAGGCCGTGAATTTATATGGAGCAGGATCAGGGTCAGCTCGGTTAATTAGTGGATCAAATAGGCTGATTCATGAGTTGGAATCCAGTTTAGCGACTTTTAAGGGGGTGGAAGCATCTCTTTGTTTCTCAAATGGTTATAGCGCAGCATTAGGGGCAGTGACGGCCTTGGTTGGGGAAGGTGATATCGTGGTGATTGATAAACTTGTTCATGCTTGTATGGTAGATGCAGCAAAATTATCTGGTGCTAAATTGCGTGTTTTTAAACACAACGATCTAACTGATTTAGAGCGCATTTTACAGTGGGCAGATCGTGGTGAAGGAAAGACCTTGGTTCTTGCTGAGAGCGTTTATTCTATGGATGGAGATATCGCTCCCTTACGTGATATTGTGGAGTTAAAAAACCGTTATGGTGCATGGTTAATGGTAGATGAAGCACATGCAACCGGCCTATATGGTAAATGCCGGAGAGGGATGGCAGAGGAGTTTGGCGTTGGTTCGCAAATTGATGTGCAGATGGGGACTCTGGGCAAGGCATTAGGTAGCGCTGGTGGGTTTGTTTGTGGGTCGCAAAGTCTGGTAGACCTATTAGTCAATCGGGCACGAAGTTTTATTTTTACGACAGCGCCGGTCCCTGCGCAAATTTCAGCAGCTATTAAGGCCTTAGAGATGGTTGGGTCTGGTGAAGGAGAATTATTGCGTGCACAGCTCTGGTCAAATGTCGATCGTTTGAAAAATGGTTTGATTAAGCTTGGTTGGAAGCTTCCGACGGTGCGTAGTGCGATTGTACCTATTATGGTCGGTGATGAAGCTACGGCGATGGCGTTGTCTGATCGTTTGAGAAATGCTGGTGTGTGGGTGCCTGCAGTCAGGTACCCCACTGTTGCTAAAGGGTCGGCACGATTAAGGTTAACTCTCAGTGCCTCGCACAAGCCTGAACACATTGAGGCGTTTTTGGAGACTTTAGGGAATGCATAAGGTTTCGGAATTAGATCGAAAATATGTATGGCATCCATTCACGCAAATGCGTGATTGGACGGGGCAAGAGCCGATTCTTATCGAACGAGGCAAGGGCTCTATTCTGACTGATGTTAATGGTAAAAAATATTTGGATGGAAATGCTTCAATTTGGACTAATCTGCATGGGCACAATAATTTTCGCATTAACAACGCCATTGCAAAGCAGTTGGCCAAAGTGGCGCACAGTTCTGCCTTAGGCTTAGCTAATGAGCCAGCCTCAGTTTTGGCAGAGAAATTAGTCAAAGCGGCAGGGGCTCCCTTGAATAAAGTATTTTATTCAGATGATGGGTCTACTGCTCTTGAGGTGGCTTTGAAAATGTCCTACGAACATAATCGAAGGATTAATCGCTCAAAAAAGCCCAGATTCTTATCGCTTATGAGGAGTTATCATGGTGATACCATAGGCGCTGCAAGCTTGGGGCAAATTGATTTATTTCGGCGTCCTTATAGCGGACTTTTATTCAAGGCGGACAAAGCAATTTCTCCTTATTGTTACCGTTGTCCATTTAATAAAGCAAAGCCCGAGAGAAGGGACGCGCGACTGGGGCGAAAATGTAAATGGGAGTGTGTTAGTAAGCTTGAAAAAAAAATAAAGTCACATAAATACGCAGCTTTAGTCGTTGAGCCTCGAGTTCAAGGGGCGGCGGGTATGATTATGCATCCGTCTGGTTGGCTTAGAAGGGCTTCTAATGTGGTTAAAGTTGCAGGAGCACAACTCATTGCCGATGAAGTGATGACCGGGTTTGGTAGAACAGGTTTTACTTTTGCGTGCCATAAAGAAAAAGTAATTCCTGATTTTCTTTGTTTGGCAAAAGGGCTAACAGGGGGCTATCTCCCGATGGCTGCAACCTTAACTTCGCAGGATGTTTTTGATTCCTTTTTGGGAGAGTATGAAGAAATGAAAACATTTTTCCATGGTCACAGTTATTCGGGTAATCAACTGGGGGCTTCGGCTGCGTTGGCGAGCTTGGGTTTGCTTAATAATCCAAGGGGAAGATTACGCCGGAAAAAATTAGAGAAACTTCTCTCAATTGAGTTAGAATCCTTGTGGCCTTTTGCTTGGGTTGGGGATGTTCGGCAGGAGGGGCTTGTGGCCGGAGTGGAGCTTGTGGCTGATTGGAAAACTCGCGAAAGTTTTCCTCTGAAAGCTAAAATTGGGATTAAAGTATGTGAGGTAATGGCCAGAAAGGGTGTTTTGACAAGGCCAATTGGAAATGTAGTTCCTTTGCTGCCTCCTTATTCTACAACTGATGCGCAATTACGTAAAATGGTGCGCGTGCTTCGCGAGTCTATTATTGAAGTTCTGGGTCCCGATAAAGTTTAGTCGCCCGGAACACGGATGCGTTCAACCAATTCTCTCGCTTCTTGCGGAGGGGCTTCGGTGTTTGCTGATACAATCAAAGCTACAATAAAATTAACTATTGCGCCAATAGCTCCAAAGGCGTTTGGGGTGATTCCAAAAAACCAGTTTTCATCCATAGTTCCAAGGAATGAGGTGCCGGGGATGAACATAATTCCTTTATGTTGAAAAACGTAAAGTAATGTTACGCCTAGTCCTGCGATCATTCCTGCAATAGCACCTTGTTTGTTCATGCGTTTGGAAAAAATGCCCATCATTAAAACAGGAAAAATTGAGGAGGCAGCAAGCCCGAAAGCGATGGCTACGGTACCTGCGGCGAAGTCCGGCGGGTTCAAACCAAAATAGCCGGCAAGGGCAATGGCGCCGATCATTGCAATGCGACTGGCATTGAGTTCCTGTTGCTCACTGATCTCGGGTTTGAGAATGCCTTTCAGCAGATCGTGCGATACGGCGGAGGAAATGGCCAGTAACAGGCCGGCAGCAGTTGAGAGGGCGGCAGCTAATCCTCCAGCAACAACTAGAGCAATTACCCAACCGGGAAGTCCGGCTATTTCCGGGTTGGCGAGCACGAGGAAATCATTGTCGGGTCCGTTTTTGGCATCTTTTTCAGACTTGCCGAAAGGAATATGAACCAGTTCATTACCTTTCCAACCATTGTCTGATTCTGCACTGACGGCGAAGGGTTTGTTGGCATCGTTGTAATATTGGATGCGGCCATCAGCGTTTTTATCCTGGTGTTTGAGCAGTCCGGTAATTTCCCATTTCTTAAACCAATCCGGGCGCCTGTCAAATTCAAGGCTGCCATTGGCATCAACTGCGTCTCCAGGCTGAAGGGTATTGGTGAGGTTGTATCGCGCCATAGCGGCAACGGCGGGGGCCGTGGTGTAAAGGATGGCAATAAAGACAAGTGCCCAGCCGGCGGATAGGCGGGCATCGCTGACCTTAGGCACGGTGAAAAAGCGGATGATCACGTGCGGTAGGCCGGCGGTGCCGATCATCAACGAGAGAGTGTACATAAACATATTTAGTTTACTTCCCATTACACTGGTTGTGTATTGATCGAAACCAAGGTCTGTGACCACCTTGTCTAATTTGACCAGAAGTGGTTCGCCATCGACATCTCCGCCTAGGCCTAGTTGGGGGATTGGGTTTCCCGTAAGTTCTAATGAAATGAAGATTGCCGGGACAGTGTATGCAAAAATCAGGACAACATACTGAACGATCTGCGTGTAGGTGATGCCTTTCATGCCCCCGAGCACGGCGTAAAAAAACACAATGCCCATGCCGACAAAGAGGCCGGTGTTGTAGTCAGTTTCCAAGAACCGAGAGAACGCCACGCCGACCCCTTTCATTTGTCCAATGACATAGGTGACGGAGATTAGGATCAGGCATACCACGGCCACCACGCGTGCGGTCTTGGAGTAGAATCGTTCGCCAATGAATTCGGGTACGGTAAATTTTCCGTACTTGCGTAGATAAGGCGCCAGAAGCAGCGCGAGTAGGACATACCCACCGGTCCAGCCCATAAGAAATACAGAACCTCCATAGCCGCTAAATGCAATTAGGCCCGCCATGGAAATAAAGGATGCGGCGCTCATCCAATCAGCGGCTGTAGCCATTCCGTTGGCAACGGGACTAACGCCGCCTCCAGCGATATAAAATTCCTTTGTCGACTTTGCTTTACTCCATATTGCAATGCCGATATAGGAGGCGAAGGAAAGGCCGACAATAATGTATGTCCAAATTTTGACGTCCATTATGCCTGCTCCTGGGTTTCGTCCTTTGTTTTGGGCTCATCTTTTTCGTTGAATGAATATTTCTCATCTAGCCTATTCATTAGTCTTACATAGATGAAAATTAATACGACGAAAACATAGATAGAGCCTTGTTGAGCCATCCAGAAACCAAATTTAAAGCCACCCAGCTCGATTTTGTTTAATTGTTCAACAAACAGGATTCCGCAGCCGTATGAAACTAAAAACCATACAGCCATCAACCAGGCTACGATGCGTAGGTTTTCGCGCCAATAGGCTTGACGATTTTTTTCGGGGGTATCTGGGGTGGCCATAGTGGATTACGCCAAAAGTTGCGGGTTTGTAGCAAAGCCTCCGGTTCGGTGCAATGTCCAATGGCAGTAGTGTTTCGCCTTTCAATTCGGTTTTATGTGGCGTAATGTACGCGTTTTTCTGAAATGCCGAGTGTTTTCATAAAAACGTACGGGTGCCAAATGAATGAGCGTGACAGTGAAGCAGTTGCTGCACAACTCATGGCAAAGGGTTATGGGGTAGCTCCAGATGAGAGTCAGGCAGATGTAATTTTGTTGAATACCTGCAGCGTTCGTGATTCTGCAGAACAAAAAGCGCTCAATAAGATGGACTCCCTCGCGGGGCAAGTGCGCAAACATAGACCAGATACTTTGCTCGGGTTTATGGGGTGTATGGCGCAGAGTAGAGGGGAGGAGTTGATTGATCAGTTGCCTGATGTAGACCTGGTTCTGGGCACCCAGAAAATTCACAGGGCGGGGCAATATTTGGACGATTTGTTCGCAGGAAGGCGTGAGCGAGTGGTGGATACTGATGCTGAGAAGGGGAGTGAAGCTGCCATTCGTGAACACTTGCCGGAGACGAAAAATAATTCGGCAGGGATAACAGCTTTCGTGAGTATTATGCAGGGCTGTAATCAGTTTTGTACATTCTGTATTGTGCCCTATACACGTGGCCGTGAGCGGTGCCGAAACATTGAAGATATAGTCGCAGAGTGCCGTGGGCTTGTTGATGATGGAGTAAAAGAAGTGACTTTGTTGGGGCAAATAGTAAACAGCTATGGCAAAAGAGAAATAGAATCCAAAGACGGAAAGAGTGCCTTTGTTCAACTTATTGAAGCTGTGCATGAAATTAATGGTTTGGAGCGGATTCGGTTTACTTCTCCCCATCCAAAAGGGTATGGCAAAGATTTGGTAGAATCATATGGGCGTCTGCCAAAGTTAGTGGAAAATGCACATCTTCCAGTTCAAAGTGGTAGTGATCGGATGCTCAAGCTTATGCACCGGGGATACACGCGGGACAGATTCGTGGAATTAGTTAACCAATTGCGGGCTGTGCGGTCAGGAATTGGGGTTGGAACTGATATTATTGTCGGGTTCCCAGGTGAGACTGAAGAAGATTTCGAGCACACCTTATCCCTTTGCAAACAAGTCAAATTCGACAATGCATTCCTTTTTAAGTACAGCAAGAGAAGGGATACCCCAGCGGCATCTATGCCCGATCAATTGCCTGAAGAACTAATTGAGGAACGACATGCTCATCTAATGGAGGTTACAGATGAGATACGACAGCGAAAGCTGCAGGATTATATTGGGCGAAGAATGGAAGTCCTTGTTGAAGGCTATAGCCGTCGTAACACCGAGCGGTTGGAGGGACGGACGCGATGTAATAAAATCGTGATTTTTGAAGGTGGCGATAGATTTATCGGTCAGGTATTAGAGGTTGAAATTGAAAGCG
Organism: uncultured Verrucomicrobiota bacterium; assembly: GCA_902551155.1. Taxonomy (GTDB): domain Bacteria; phylum Verrucomicrobiota; class Verrucomicrobiia; order Limisphaerales; family UBA1100; genus UBA1100. Next base: position 43,827 of record CACDBG010000003.1, read on the forward strand.
CCACTAAAACCACGCTTTATGGAAATCCGGCCATAATTAATCTAAACTGATATGCCTGAAATTAGCTTGGCCAATTTGTCTCTCATGCTAGGTATTACTGCCGTGGCGAAAGGGGTCTGGGGTTTTTCTGCTTCAGAAAAGGCGATCGAATTTGCAAAGGCATATCCACGTAATAATAATGCGGGATACGTTACAATTTTGGGTGCGATGGTGTGGTTTTTGCTAATTCTTAAAGGGGAAAGCATGAGTGATTTTGAACGTTATAGAGTTCACTTTAATGTATTTATTCTGGCTACGGGAATTGGTGCTTGTGTTTATTTGAAGGATTTTCTTGCTGTCCGTGGATCGGCTGTATTGGCAATTTTGCTCGCAAAGCTGATTGTTGACACTACAAGGTGGCACGAGAGTGACTGGAGGTTGGTCTTGGTAACATGGGCGTATATCATGGTCGTGACGGGAATGTGGTTTACCGCTTCGCCTTGGAGGATGCGCGACTTAATTCAATGGTCTACAGCCGATGCAAGTCGCTTCAAAAAGCTATGCGTTGGCCATACTGTCTTTGGAGTTTTGCTTGTGGTTCTTAGTTTTGCAGTTTTTTAGGGCTTTAAAAGCCGTCTTGTTATAACATGGCAGGGTATAGTCGTATTCTTGTGGCGCGGGGCGGGGCGATAGGAGATTTCATTCTTACAATGCCGGTTTTCTCAGCCTTGAAGAAAACTTATCCAAAAGCTTCAATTGAATGCTTGTCGCCCTCTGGGTATGGAGAACTGGTGAAATCAGTAGGACTGGTCGATGCATGTCAGAATCTTGATGATCGCGTGTGGGCCAGTTTTTTTGTTTTGAATGGAGATCTTGATGATGAGGTGGCCAAGTGGGTTTCACAGTTTGATTTGATAGTTTCTTTTCTGTATGACCCTGACGAGACTTGGGTAAATAATATACGTAGAACTTCTTCTGCCAGATTCATACAAGGATGCGTGAGGCCATCTGATGGGGGTAACCAGCCTGCTTCAATTACTTTACTCTCAGTTTTAGGGGAGATTGGGATTCGCGAGGCTGATCCGCTACCGAAAATCACAATAGATGCCAATGGTTCTGATTGTTATGATTTGGTCGTTCATCCGGGAAGCGGGAGTGAATTAAAGAATTGGCCAATTGAAAATTGGATCGAATTACTCAGAGCTTGGCTCGATAGGAATTCAGGGAGACTTTTGATTCTAGGGGGTGAAGCTGAAGAGAAAAAAATGATTCAATTAAGGGCAACTATAAATTCTACTCGGGTTAGTTTTGCCCTGAATCGGTCTTTGGTTTCAATTGCAAGTTTATTGGGTAATAGCCGGTTTTTCTTGGGTCATGATTCTGGGATTACTCATTTAGCTGCGGCTATAGGAATGCCTGTGTTGATCTTGTGGGGTCCTTCAAATAGACATGTTTGGAGTCCCCAGCACAAACATGTAAGGCTGATGGGGCTAAAGGAGGGGGGTAATGTGGTATCTCCAAGCACTGTTTTAGGCCAAATTGGCTAGGTTTTACCTAACATAATAATCAATAGTAGCCTCTTAAGGGGTTTTTACCTAAAAATCGCTTGCACCGAACAGTCCTTCTTCTTATGCTTCGCGCCCTTTTTCGAGAGAAAACCAAGAATTTCCATGCCAACCAAGAAAGTAGTTAACAAGACGCGCAAGGCAGTTTCGAAGCGGTTTAAGATAACCGCTTCGGGGAAGGTTAAGCGTAATAGGCAGGGTAAGCGTCACTTGCTCTCAAGTAAGAGCCCTAAACAGCGCCGTCGCTTGGGATCTGCTACGTATGTCGTCAAGGACGATATGCGGCGCATTACTGAAAGTCTGCCATTTAGCAATTAGGATACTCCATGCGATCAACTAACGGACCCGCCTCACGTAAACGACGCAAGCGCTGGCTGAAGGCTGCCAAAGGCTTCTGGCTTCGCCGTAGCAAGCTCTACCGCTATGCGAAAGATGCTCTGGATCACGGTCGGCAATATGCTTATCGCGATCGCCGTAATAAGAAGCGTGAATTCAGAGCTCTATGGAATGTGCGCATTAACGCCGCTTGTCGTGCTAATGAAATCACCTACAGCCGATTTATAGAAGGCCTGAAGGCGGCTGAAGTCGAAGTGAACCGCAAGGTCCTTGCTGACATTGCTGCACAAGATGAGGCTGCATTTGCCGAATTAGTGAAGGTCGCGCAGGGAGGTCTGGAAACAAAAGCCAATTAGAGCCAGATGCACTTTTAGAACGGGCGGCCGCTGGCTGCCCGTTTTTTTGTTGGTGGGTTGAACCTGAATCACTACATTCCCAGAGCAACATGTCTTTACTAGATGAAATTGGCCCGTTGAAAATCGAGGCATTGGCTGAACTCAACAGTGCCAATGATCAGGCGGCTCTTGATCGTGCTAAAGGTGCTTGGCTTGGCCCGCAGGGTCGGTTTACCGGCTTGATGAAGCAAATGGGGTCTCTCTCAAAGGAGGACCGACCCCTTGCCGGTAAGGCTATTAATGCTGCAAAGAGTGAGTTGGAGGTAGCGCTAAAAGAGGCACGTGACCGTATCGAGCTAGCCGGTGCTGTACCGAGTGAGCCAATTGATTTTACGGCTCCTGGTCGTCGTTTGAGGGTCGGTAAGCTTCATCCTCTCACACAGGTGACCGAGGATATTGTTAAGAGCTTTCGTAAACTTGGATTTGTTGTGGCTGATGGCCCGGAGGTTGAGGATGAGTATCATTGTTTTGATGCACTAAATACTCCTGTTGATCATCCTGCACGGGATGCGCAAGATACTTTTTATGTAGCAACGGATTCTCGGCCTCTCTTGCGAACCCACACTTCAAGTGTGCAGATTCGCGTTATGAAGACCCAGAAGCCGCCCGTGCGCATTATCGTCCCGGGAAGGGTGTATCGACGTGATACAGCTGACGCGACGCATAACCCCACCTTTCATCAGGTCGAGGGTTTATACGTCGATAAAGGAGTGACTGTTTCTGATCTAAAAGGCACGGTGGAATTTGTTTTCAGGGAATTAATGGGGGCAAAAACACAGATTCGTTTTCGTCCGCATTATTTCAGTTATACTGAGCCGAGCTTCGAGATTGATTTTGCCAATTCGTTGACGCGAAAAATGGGCAAAGATTGGCTGGAAATTGCAGGCTGTGGGATGGTTCACCCTGCGGTCTTAGAGGAAGTGGGTTTAGATCCAGAAGAATGGACCGGTTGGGCCTTTGGATTTGGTATCGAACGGATTGCCATGCTGCGTTATGGCATCAATGATATACGACTTTTTTACGAGAATGATACACGCTTTATACATCAATTTTAAGGCACCATGAAAGTTACCTACAATTGGCTCAAGGAATATGTCGATTTTGATTGGTCGGTCGAAGAGCTTGCCGAACGTATTACGATGTTGGGGGTGGAGGTCGAGGGGATTGAGCAGACTGGCGGGGCTTTTGAGGGGATTGTTGTCGGTCAAGTAATCTCGCGCGATCAGCACCCCAATGCTGACAAGCTGACGCTCTGCAAAGTCAATGACGGCTCTAGGGAATTGCAAATTGTCTGTGGGGCCACAAATTTTCACGCGGGTGACAAAGTTGCTCTGGCGACAGTCGGTACGGCGATGCCAGTTGAAGAGGGGCAAAAGCCTTTTGTCATCAAGGAAGGCAAGATTCGGGGGGAAGTTTCCCAGGGGATGATGTGTTCAGGAAAAGAACTTAAATTAAGTGATGATCACGAGGGAATCTTGATTTTGCCCGAGGATGCCGTTTTGGGACAGGCTTTTGGGGATCACTTGGGGGCCAAGGAGAAGGATACCGTTTATGACCTTGAGGTTACCCCAAACCGACCAGACCTTAATGGAGTAATTGGCATTGCTCGCGAGATTTCTGCTATAACGGGTAATCCGCTGAAGCTGCCTGATGTGGACCCGCCCGAATCTGGGGTAGAAATTTCAAAGGCAGTGGCTATCGACGTTAAAGATCCAGATTTATGTCCTCGTTACAACGCGCGGGTGATTCAAGGGGTTGAAGTTGGCCCGAGCCCACAGTGGTTAAGTGCCCGGCTTGAGCAGGTAGGTGTCAGGCCGATTAACAATGTGGTGGACGCGACTAATTTTGTGATGATGGAAACAGGACAGCCCCTGCATGCATTCGATCTAAACCTACTTACTGAAGTTGAGGGTAAGCGAACTGTGATTATTCGGCGTGCTTCAGAGGCTGAAAAGTTTACCACGCTGGATAACCAGGAGCATAAACTTACGAATGATAATTTACTGATTGCAGATAGTAAAAAGGGAATTGCGCTGGCTGGTGTGATGGGTGGTGCGAATACTGAAATAAACAGTAATACACGTGATGTGTTACTGGAAACGGCATATTTTAATCCGCAAAATATTCGCGCAACTTCTAAAAAGTTGGGTTTGCATACTGATGCGAGTTACCGGTTTGAGCGTGGAGCTGATATTGGATGTGTTGATTGGGTTGGACGTCGTGCTGCTAAGCTAATATTGGATGTATCGGGAGGTCAGTTATTGGCAGGGGATTTGGATGCATTCCCGCAAGCTCCCGACCTCAAGCAAATTGTTCTACGCTACGAAAGGGTAAATGCGATTCTTGGGGTTTCTATTGATCCAGTGGAAGTGAATGGATTTCTTGAGGGCTTAGATCTCGAACTTGTATCTCAGGAAAAGTCCTCTGCTGCTTTCCGGATTCCCACATGGCGGGTAGATATTAAACGCGAGATAGATTTGATAGAGGAGGTTTGCAGATTATATGGGGTGGATAAAATCCCCTCTACTCCCCCAAAGGGTTGTCTGGGTGAGAATGAGTATGATGTCCGGCATGATGACATCGCATTAACCCGCAATATCCTCACTGGTTTGGGATTGGACGAGGCACAAGGTCAGACTTTAATCAGTGACCAATCAGCTCGGCTTGTTAAAGAAGAACTAGTGGAGCTGGAAAATCCGCTCTCTAGTGATATGAACGTTTTGAGGCCCAGTCTCATGCCTGGTTTATTGGATTCATTGAAGAACAATCTGGTGCACCAGAGTCAAAACGTTGCTCTCTTTGAAGTGGGTCGTACTTTTGCTCCCGAATCAAAAGAAATCCGAAAGGTTGCGATACTGATCACAGGTCGGCGTTATCCGGCATTTTGGGATGATGATCGTGGAAAGCAGGATATTAATGATTTGAAGGGTGTAGTGGATCAAATGCTCGAGTTGTTGGGCATATATGGGGTTAATTTTAATCGAAGGGAAGTAGCCACAACACTTTATATAGAATCAGCTGAAATAAAAATGGGAAAACAGTCAATTGGTCAGATGGGGCAGTTGCAACCCGGAGTCGGTAAACGTTTTGAAGCAAGGGAAGCTGTTTATCTAGCTGAGCTGGATCTCGATACGTTGCTGCAGCGCCGTAACTCCAGCAAATCATTTAAGGGTCTCCCACAGTTTCCGGCTAGTGAGCGTGACGTTGCGATGCTGGTCGATGAATCGGTGACCCATTCGGATGTCCTTGAAGTAGTCAACAAAGTTAAGCCGGACAATCTTGTGACAGCCCGACTCTTCGATGTGTTCCGGGGTAAAAATGTACCGGAAGGTCAGAAGAGTTTAGCTTATTGTTTTACTTATCGGAGTAATGATAAAACCCTGAAGGAAAAAGAGATAAACTCCGCTCATGATGTTTTGGTCAAAGCTTTTAGAGATCAGCTTTCAGCCACTATTCGCGATACTTAGTTTTAGTTAAATTTCTGACCAAGGCTAGGGATGAAAAGCCTTTTTTTAGGGTTTTTCAGTTCAAGTAACCTATAATTTGTGGCTCCGATTATAATCGATTTCCCTTTCGAAACTTCCATAGATGAGTTACATTATTGATATGGATAACTGGGAAATTGCTGTGAGTGTTATGGTCGGCGTGGGGTTAAGTGCTGCCTGCGGATTCCGTGTTTTTATTCCGCCATTGGTATTGTGTATTGCGGGAAAAGCAGGCCACATGACTTTTGGGCCTGATTTTGCCTGGATGGATTCAAATTTTGCCTTGGCTGCTTTTGCCTTGGCCGCCTCATTGGAAATTGGTGCATATTATATTCCATGGCTCGATAATGCTTTGGATTCTATAGCGGCTCCGGCAGCAGTTGTTGCTGGTGCTTTGACCTCTGCATCGGTTTTTGGCGGTGACATGAGTCCGTGGCTTAAGTGGTCTTTAGCGGCTATTGCCGGTGGCGGGGCTGCGGGAGCAGTCCAGATGACGACTACTGTTGCACGCGGTGCATCCTCAGCTCTGACAGGGGGAACGGGCAATTGGATTGTCTCAACTGGGGAAGCGGTCGGGGCAACCATAATAGCAGTTCTAGCTTTGGTGGTGCCAGTCCTCGTGTTTTTCGGTTTGGTAATGCTGGCTGGATATGTTGTATATCGTAATCCACTCAAAATGTTACGTCAGTGGCATGCCCGTAATGAAACTGAGGAGCCAGCTTCCGAGCCCAACGTCATGGCGGTGTAATTACTTCGCTTTCTCTATACAGTTAAGTTGACCCTCTTAAAGGGTTTTATTTAATATTCACCGATGTTTTCGGCCCGTGTATGGTATTTATCATTATTAATGCTTCTGTGTGGATGTTATTTGTATGCCGAAAATTGGCCTGCTTGGCGGGGAGGACTTGGGGTTGGTAAGTCTACTGAGAAAGATTTTCCAGATCAGTGGAATCGAAAGTTAAATGTGAAGTGGAAAATTGCCCTTCCTGAGCGGGGTAATTCTTCACCGGTCGTATGGGGAACTAGAGTTTTTGTAACACAAGCACTTCAAACACAGGGGCTTCGTCAGTTGTGGTGTATTGATCGTCGTTCCGGGAAAACGATTTGGAAAAAGTCCGTCAAACATACCGATAAGGAACTAACTCATCGCACCAATCCTTTTTGTTCGGCTTCGCCGGTTACTGACGGAAAACATGTTGTGGTGTCATACGCTTCAGCTGGTATTCATTGTTATGATTTCAATGGGCGGGAACTTTGGCATCGTGAATTGGGTGATCAAACGCATATTTGGGGCAACGGGTCATCTCCTGTTATTCACCAAGATCTGTGTTTTTTAAATTTTGGACCAGGATCAAAAACATTTCTTGTGGCACTCAATATGCAGGACGGGAAGACAGTTTGGCGTCATGATGAAAAAGGCGGGGATTCAGGGATTGCATTAAAAGGCGAAAAAGGGAATTGGGTGGGGTCATGGAGTACTCCTATTCTAATTGATGGAAACAATGGTGATGAATTATTGATGTCCTACCCAAATCGTTTGGTGGCTTTTGATCCGGTAAAAGGAAAGATCACCTGGAGTTGTCGGGGGCTTAATCCACTGGTTTATACCTCACCACTTTATGAGGATGGTTTGGTGGTCGCAATGGGTGGTTTTCGTGGAACAGCAATGGCTGTTCGAGCGGGAGGTCGAGGCGATGTTACAGGGAGTCATCGACTTTGGACTCGCCTTAAGGAGAAACAACGAATTGGCTCAGGCGTTTTGGTAGGTGGACATATTTATATTCTCAATGAGGATGGGGTGGCGCAGTGTATCGAAGCTAGGAAGGGGAGAGGAATATGGGAAGAACGTCTGCGAGGGCCCGGTGGAAATGGGAAATCATGGTCTTCAATGGTTTCTGCAGGGGGTAAACTCTATGCAATTAATCAATCTGGAGATGTCTTTATTCTTCGTGCTTCGCCGAGGTACCAGCTTTTGGGAGTTAACTCACTGGGTGAACAAACGCAGTCTTCTATGGCCTTTTCAAATGGTGAAATCTTTATCCGAACCTACAATCATCTTTGGTGTATATCACAAAAGCCGTAACTTTTTGGAGTGAGAGGCTGTATACGTGTTGAACTATTAACAATGAAGATCATCAGATTCTATTTTGGATTATTGTTTTACCTATGCCATTGCTTAAAGGCTTCAGATGTTGATAGAAAAAGTGTGGGTTTCACGGAGCATGTTGCTCCAATTATCTTTAATAATTGCACCTCTTGCCATCGTCCGGGAGAGTCTGCCCCCTTTAGCTTGCGTAATTATCAGGAGGTAAAAAAACGTGGGAGATTAATTGCTCGAGTAACTGCAGATAAGGTGATGCCTCCTTGGCATGCAGAATCAACCGATTATGAATTTGAAGGGCAACGCCTGCTAACAGATCAACAAATCTCGATTATCGGAGAATGGGTCAATCAGGGGATGAATGAGGGTAATCCCGAAAAATTACCGCAGTTGCCTGCTTTTACGGAAGGTTGGAAATTGGGGGAACCGGATCTTGTTTTAACAATGAAAGAAGAGTACCCGGTGCCAGCAGTGGGTAGGGATATCTATCGAAGTTTTGTTATCCCACTGGACTTCAAGAAAGATAAATGGATTAAAGCTGTGGAATTTATTCCTTCTGCTCCTGAGGTTGTGCATCACAGCCTGTTTAGGTACGACACTTTGGGTTGGGCGCGTAAACTGGATGCCAGATCAAAAACGCCGGGGTTTACTGGGATGGGTGAAGGTGAAATTCTTGGGCCTCGCAGCTTGGGCGGGTGGGGGGTAGGGGGTAGAGCTAAGTTTCTTCCCGGGGGGTTAGCTTATCGGTTGCCCAGCGGAGCAGATTTCATCATGGATATGCATTTCCACCTATCGGGTAAGCCGGAGAAAGAGTTTTCCAAGGTGGGGATATATTTTTCAGATAGCCCTCCCAAGGAAGTTTTTACCGGCATTCAAATGCCTCCAGAATTTGGGGCTTTATCAAGGGTGAGTATTCCGCCGGGTGATAGTAATTATACCGTTGAGGATTCCTTTGTTTTGCCGGTGGACTTGGAAGCTTTTTCGGTAAGCCCGCATGCGCATTATTTGGGTAAGGAGATGAAGATGACGGCTACTTTTGCAAATGGAGAAACCAAGACCCTTTTGTGGATCAAAAACTGGGATTTCTCCTGGCAGGAGCAATATAATTATAAGAATTTTATTCCTCTACCTAAAGGAACTCGCCTGGATACAAAGATCGTTTGGGATAATTCCGATGGAAATCCAAATAACCCTCATGATCCGCCTCGGCGAGTTTCCTGGGGCTTACAGTCTTCTGAGGAAATGGGAAGCGTGATCGTTTTGGTGAAGCCCAGGAATGAGGAAGAAATGGAGATGCTCCATCGTGCGTTGAAGAGCCATGCAGGTAAACATTATCGCTTGCGCAATCCACCTAGGTCGAGTTTTGGAGACAGGCTTAGAAGCCTATTTAGAGGTTCCGGTAAAAAAGATGACTAACGGTTTACTGCCGTTTAAAGTACATATAGATTTATGATTAAGAGTATTCTTGTATTCCTGTTTTTCCTGAGTTCTTGCCTTTTGGCTTCCGAAAACTGGCCGCAGTTTCGCGGCGTGGATGCCTTGGGGGTTTCTGAAAACAAGGGTCTTCCTGAAAAATGGAGCGTAACTGAAAATGTAGTTTGGAAAAAAGAAGTCCCGGGTCGAGGATGGTCTTCACCAGTAGTATGGGGTAAGCAGATCTTCATTACTACTGTCATAAATGAAGGTCAAACTGAAGAGCCTAAAAAGGGGTTGTACTTTGGTGGTAATCGTTACCGTCCACCTTCTGGCAGGCATCATTGGAAAGTGTTTTGCCTGAATCTGGATGATGGAAAATTAATCTGGGAAAAAACTGCGCATACTGGAATACCTAAAGGCCCTATTCACATAAAAAATAGTTACGCCTCCGAAACGCCTATTACTGATGGCGAACGACTTTATGCTTACTTTGGTAATCAAGGTCTTTATTGTTACAGTCTTGAAGGGGAGCTTCTCTGGGAAAAGCAATGGCCAGCTTACAAGACGAGATATGGCTGGGGATTGGCTGCTTCCCCGGTGCTTCATAAAGGACGCTTATATATTGTAAATGATAATGAAGAGGAATCCTTTCTTGTTGCGCTGGATGCCAAGACTGGTAAACAGATTTGGAGGGTCGAGCGTGAGGGCGAGAAGAGTAATTGGTCCACGCCTTACATATGGGAGAATAAATTACGCATTGAAATTATTACTCCCGGAACACGTAAGAACCGTAGTTATGGTTTGGACGGTGAGCTTCTATATGAATTTGGGGGTAATTCTTCCATCACCATTGCTACTCCTTACGCCAGTCACGGTCTTTTGTATGTGACTTCTGGTTATGTAGGAGACCGTAAAAAACCCATTTTTGCCATTCGGCCGGGGGCTAAGGGGGATATCTCGTTAAATTCAGACGAGGACACCAATAAGCACATCGCCTGGTGCCAGCGCCGTGCAGGCTCATATAACCCTTCTACGATCGTTTATGGTGATTTGCTCTATGTTTTGCTCGATCGTGGCCTAGTGGGCTGTTATGAGGCCAAAACGGGCAAATTAGTTTATGGCCCGGAGCGTATTGTGCCTAGAGGGGGGGCCTTTACCAGTTCGCCTTGGGCTTACGACGGAAAGGTCTTTTTTCTTGATGAAAACGGGGTCACCTATGTGCTTAAAGCAGGCCGCAAATTTGAACTGCTGGCTACCAATCGGCTCGATCCCAAGAAGGACATGTGTATGGCAACCCCAGCAATAGCTGGGAACAAGTTGCTGATTCGCACCGATTCCCAAATTTACTGTATTTCCCGAGAAGAAAAAAAGCCTTTAGAGGCTAAACCTAAACTGGGCGTTATTCAGCTTCGTAAATATAAATTTGAACAAGCTAAGAAAGATATGCCTTACAGTCTGTATGTACCCAAGGGATATGATAAGGCAAAAAAATATCCACTCATGGTGGCTTTACATGGATTAGGGAGCAGTCACTGGCAGATCATTCGTTATCCGGGGTTGACCCGCCTAGCTGAAGAGCACGGGTACATCGTAGTTGCTCCCATGGGGTATAACTCAAGTGGCTGGTACGGAAGTCGCGGTCAAAGTTCACGGCGTAGTAATCCGCCGAATTTAGGAGAGCTAAGTGAAAAGGATGTGATGAATGTTCTCCAGATTGTGCGAGATGAATTCAGTATTGATAATAAGCGCATTTACTTAATGGGTCACTCGATGGGAGGCGGTGGCACGTGGCATTTGGGTATGAAGTATCCCGAAATATGGGCGGGTCTGGCACCTTTAGCGCCTGCGCCGCCCCGTAATATAAATGATTTAGTGAAGATTAAGGATACGCCAGTAATTGTGGTTTGCGGGGATCGCGATGGCTTGGTCAGGGCTGCGCGGATGTGGGTTGGACGGATGAAAACGCTTAAGATGAATTATGAATATATCGAGGTAAAGGGTGGAGGCCACATCCGGCCGGCTTATCAAAAGCTTCCTGAGGTTTACGCGTTCTTTGAGAAGCATGCCAAATCCATAGAAAAATAGATTTTGACTTATGTAATCGATATTAATCTTCGGAATATTCAGCCCATGCACTACTTGTTTCCCATAGTCGTACCCGGATAATTTTTAAGTCTGAAGAAAGAGGGTATTTGGCATTGGGATTAGCAGCATATTCTTTTAATTTAATCTTAAGGGTGTCGTAGATAAGTTTTGCAATGATCTCGGTTGTTGGATCTTCATTTGGAAAATCAATAATTCGATCCCCATATGCTTCCTTTAATTTCGGATACATCGGGTCATCTGTGTTCATGCACAGGGCGTGATCCAAAGTATTTAAGAAGTCTCTCATGGCTTCCTTTAGAATTTTAAAGTCGCACACCATTTCATTTCCATCCAATTCATTGGTTTCCAGTATGAATTCAACCTTGCGTGAGTGCCCGTGGGGAAACTTGCATAGGTCCGGGTGTTTGGACAACATGTGCCCATTCTCAATTTCAAAACTTTTACAGATTCTGTATGGCATAAATTTATGTTCCTCTCGTGTCCTCGGGTAATTCAACTAAGAGTCGGCAACAATATCGATATTCACTTTTTTTATAGATACCCACTAGGGTGTTATCTTTTACATGAATGTTGTTGGCGCTTGAAGTGTTTCCAGTAATTCATTGAGCGGTTTCCATTCGCCTCCCATTTCTTCTGCCCACGCCCAGTCTGTTGCTAGCAGTCCGCCTGAAGCGATATGGGCCGTGGCTTTTTCAGGTGTGTATGGCCCAAAATGCTGTCCGTTCCTGTCGATGGTAATCTGCATCGTATGTAATTAGTTGGCGTTCGGCACATGAAAGACCACCATGGCGCGGAAGCATGCGCTAGATCCCTTTCCCTCCTGGACGATGGATGAGCTGATGGCATACATTTTATTTTGGCGGGCATAACGGTTTACTGCCATGGCTAAATCTTCTACAGAGTAGGCGACAAAGCCCGCGCACTCAGTTTGCATAATGCCTCCTTGAATCATTTTTGAGGGAACTCCAAGAGTAATTTCATCCCGTGAAGAGATGTTGGGGCTGTCCTCTTTGATAGGGGGCGTGGTGGTCTCTATGTCTGAAGGAGGTTGTGGTGGGTCCACGTCCGATGGGGTGTGTGCGGTTTGTTTGTCTTGCTCCGAGCTGGAGGAGGTTGATGCTGGGCTTTCATGAAAAGATTTGCTTCGTGCGATAACTTTCTCTTGAAAGCTTCTGTGTTTCTTTGGTTTTTGTTTTGTTTTCAGCCGGACGTTGATGGCTGACTCTCCAATTTCAATTTTATCATCTGGTTCAAGTTTTATGGGATCTATTGCAGGAGTGCCATTGACAAGTGTTCCTAGGCTGCTGCCCTGATCATGGAGCCATGCTTCGTTTTTGGAATTTCCCATGTTGTATTCCATTTTTAAGATAAGATGTTTTCTTGAAACCATCTTGTCTGGGGTTAAGTCAATATCCACCTCTTTGGCCGGAGTGCTTCGTCCTACAACTAGCTCAGGTTTTCCTGATTCAATCGTTTTGGTTTTTCCGTTGTACAATATTTTAATTACAAACATGACGGGGTGCGTTCGCAGTTGGTTTGTTTATGTAGAAATATTATCAGGCGGCCTTCTTTAGGCTGCTAAAGTGATTTGGAAGCAGGTTGTTATTTAATCTGACTATTAAGAAATTTTATTAGATGCGAAGCATTTATTCCACTGTAAAATATGTTTCCTCCGTGGCCAGCACCTTCAACGATGTGGAATCGAATAGATAAACCGGCTTTATTATACTTTGCCTTGATGGCTTCGGACTGGTCAATCAGGACGGTTTTGTCTTTGCTTCCGTGGAATATTAGTAAGGGAGCATCGTTTTTACTAACATGGTAGCAGGCGGAGGCTAGTTTTGCAGCTTTGATTTTTTCATGGGCTCCGCCACCTAATAAATCATAAACAACTGATCCCTTTGCGTTAGCACGAGATGGTTGGGTTTTGCTTCTTAGAATAAAATCCGTTGCTCCGTAATAAACTACAGCACCCTGAATCACGGATGAAAATTTAAGATTGCCCCCTACGGCGCCTTCGAGTTCTTTATTTTCTGAAGTGGTTGCCATAAGTGCTGTTAAATGACCTCCGGCGCTGGAACCAGCTACAAAGATTTTATTGGGGTTGTAACCATACTTTTCCGCATTGGCCCTAAGCCAACGCACTGCTCCTTTGCAATCGTGAATTTGAGCAGGGAATTTTGCTACGCTGCTGTAGCGGTATGAGATGCTGGCAACAGTATAGCCATGCTCAGGAAGCCAATCGATATAGCATCTTTCTTTTGTGCCTTTTCTCCACCCGCCCCCATGTATCCAGACAACTAAAGGAGAGCCTTTTGGTTTTTTGGGCTGGTATAAATCCAGTTTTAAACTCTGATTATTTACAACTGCAAACTCAATATCTTTGGTGATTTTAATGTTATTTGCCGTTGCGCTATTAATACAAAGAAGCATTCCGATAATCAGGGCACTAATTTTTTTCTGTTTTTGCAAAGGCATGAGGTAATAAATGCTAGTTACAATGGTTAAGTCAACTTATTAGAAAATCCCTGCTTGACGGGTTGGGTTCTACGGTCAAATTAAAAGTCAGTTCATGAAAATTAACTCATTAGTTTTTGGTTTTATATGCATTTTTCTCCATCTTTCACTTCAAGCGTTTTCCGCACAGTTTATAACTCCCGGTGATCGGATGATGGCACAATATTTTAAGTCTCAGGCTGATGAGATTGCCGCTGAAAGTTTAAACGAAATTAAAACAATTGAAGACTGGGGTGCTCGTAAAAATATTTATCGCAAACAAATGCATGAAATGCTGGGGCTGGACCCAATGCCTGAACGTACGCCTTTAAAAGCAGTAGTCACAGGGAAGATAGACCATTCGGAGTTTGAAGTATGGAAATTACATTTTCAATCCAAACCCAAGCTTTATGTAACAGCTAATTTGTACGTCCCTAAAAGCATAAAAAAACCAGCGCCAACTATTCTTTATGTTTGCGGTCATGGATCGGTTAAAGAAGGTGGTGTTAGTTATGGCAACAAGGTTCATTACCAACATCATGGTGTTTGGTTTGCTCGCAATGGTTATGTATGCCTAATCATTGACACGTTACAATTGGGTGAGATTGAAGGGATCCATCACGGAACCTATAATCATAATATGTGGTGGTGGAATTCGAGGGGTTACTCTTCAGCATCGGTTGAGGCATGGAATTGTATCCGGGCTCTGGATTACCTTGAGACACTTGATTTTGTGGACAAGGAACGTTTTGGGGTAACGGGTCGTAGTGGAGGAGGGGCTTATAGTTGGTGGATTAGTGTTCTAGATAAGCGTATCAAGGTTTCAGCTCCAGTAGCGGGTATCACGAGTTTAAAAAATCATGTTTATGCTGGTTATCCAAACAGCGGACGGCTTGCTCATGGCGTGGTGGAAGGTCATTGCGATTGTATGTTTCAAGTTAACACCTATCGATGGGATTTTGGGCAGGTTGCCTCACTCGTTGCCCCAAGGCCTTTGATGATACTTAATACGGATGACGACCGGATTTTCCCTTTAAATGGGGTAAATGATGTTTTTAATCATGCCAGGCGTATTTATGACTTACATGAGGCGCGGGATAAAATAGGGCTCGTAATTACTCCTGGAGGGCATAAGGACACTCAGTCATTGCGTGTGCCTGCTTTTAGTTGGTTTAACCGGCATTTAAAAGGCTCGGAGGAGCCGGTCACCATAGTCGCTGAAAAATTATTTAAGCCACAGCAGCTAAGGGTCTTTAATCAACTCCCAAAGGATTCTATTAATGGAAAAATCCAGGAACAATTTACTCAGCTAGCTAAAGAGAGTGATGGATCAGGTGAAACAACTATAAAGTTATTAGCTGAGAAAACTTTTCAGGGTTGGCCGTCTAAGGCTTTTTCATTAAATAAAAAAGAAAATTTTCAGGTTGAATATGAAGGGGTTATCTTTAAGGCGATTGATTTCGATAGCCAAAAGCATGTTCGTTTGCGCGCATACATCGCGCACCGCAAAGGACTTCGAAATCCATCCCGAGTAGACCTAGAGGTGTTAAATGAAAGTTACTGGACAAAATACCTGCATTTGGGCCGGTTTGCTTTCACTGATGTTTGGCAGGAGGAATTGAAATTAGCGGGAATTGATGCTGATTTACCTGTCAGTAAAAAACAAAAAAAAGCTTTAGCAGTGCATATGGAAAAAATGCGCAAAAGTGACGTTGTTTACGTGGTTTTTATGCCTCGTGGTTTGGGGTTGAGTGTATTAAGTGAGGATGATCGTCATATAACTCAAGTCCGGCGGCGTTTTATGTTGTTGGGTCAGACATTGGCAGGGATGCAGGTTTGGGATGTCCGTCGTTGTATTCAGCTAGTTGAAGATTTTAGTTATAAATGTCCGATTACACTTTGGGGATATGATGACACTTCGAGCCTGATTGCACTAGCTTCTCTCTTTGAAGATGTATCTGCAGTTCACATTAAAGGCTATCCTCAGAATGACAAAGATCAGCCTGACTATTTAAATATTTCCAGAATCGCAACACCGGGCCAAATATTGGATTTGGTTCGGGGTAAATCAAAAGTAAACCTATTGCGCTAAAAAAAAAGGGTAATTAGAATTAAATATTTTATTATACCATTGGTAAAATTTTGGCCCCAACAATTGTTACAATAATACCAACCAAGCCCATGATAGAAAGGCAGGCAGAAAAGGTTTGCAGGGTTTCTTTTTCGGTCATGCCGCTCATTTTGCTGATTACCCAGAAGCCACTGTCATTCATCCAGGGAAGCGGTTTTGAGCCGCACCCGATGGCTAAAGCGAGGTATACAGGATGATAGCCCAAGTTCATTGAGGCAAACCCCCCCACTATGCCCACGGTGGTGATCATGGCCACGGTCGCAGAGCCCTGAGCGGCACGTATAATAGTGGTCGTAGAAAACGCCACGGGAAGGAGCCAAATAGGATCTATATTATGTCCTACCTTTGATTCCAGGTGAGGGCCGATGCCAGTTTGTAGTAAAACACTCCCGAAGGCACCTCCGGCACAGCAGATGAGTATGATAAGTCCGCCCTCTTGGAGGGCTTCTTGCATATGCTTACCAAGTTCTTTGGAATTTTTTAATTGTCCGTACATAACAATGATTGCGATGGCTGAAGAAATGGCTAAAGCAATATTCTTGTCGCCAAACAGTTTGATTATGGCCTTTAGGTTATCTGGTGCGGCCGTATGCGTGATTAAAGTTCCTGTGGCAATCAGTACTACAGGTAGGATAATCGGTAAAAGTGAACTGAAAAGGGATGGTAATTCCCTTGTTTTTTTATTAGCTAAAGCCTCCAGTTTTTTTATTGATTCAGGTGTCTCACGAAAAGGTATTTCGATTCGTTGATTCAACCAAACGCCATATAGGTAGCCAGCACTTGCAGTAAAGATTCCAACGATTAATCCGGCAATAATCATGGTGCCTAAATTTATACTTAACGCACTGGCGACGTATAGTGGGCCAGGGGTAGGAGGGACCAATGAATGGGTCATGGAACCACCCGCGATCAAGGCTACGATAAAAAGGAGATAATTTTTTCTGAACTTTAGCCACATGGCTTTCGCCAGAGGTACGGCTAAAAGAAATAAGCTGTCAAAAAAAACGGGTATACCAAGAGTGAATCCACTGGCTAAGAAAGCGGCAGGCGCACCCTTTTCGCCAAACAGGCCTAATGCGCTGCGCACGATACGATCAGCTGCACCACTGGCAAGCAGGCAACGTCCAATTAGGCAGGCCAGAGCAATAACGATACCGATTTTTCCACAGGTGATACCAAATTCAGTTGTAATACGTTGAACAGGGGTTTTTTGCGTATATTTTACGGCCTTTGCTTTCTGGTTTTTGTATATTTTAGCACGCTCAGCTTTGTTAAGTGTCCTGCTGCCTGCTTCTTTAATTCGTTCATTAATATATTTATTAGTAAGCCCGTTAATAGTTTGTTCTTTGGGTGTGATGCTAGACACCAGAAGGGCTGCGATGAAGAGTGCTAGGAATGGGTGTAGTCGTAATAGGAGAATCGTGCCAAGAACGGTAAACAATCCGATTAAAACTAGCAGGAACGGGTCCACAAAGAGAGGCTAGTCTTAGTTAACTAAAAATCAAACGACAATTGTTTTAAATTGAATGTGATAAGTAAATGGTATACTTAAAGGAATTAATGTATTGGAATCTTCTATTTTTTTTAGGTTGTGCCATTGGTGTGTGCGCTGCTGATTGGAGCCAGTGGCGTGGGGCTGATCGTAACGGTGTGGTAACCGATAAAATTTCGCTGCTGACTCAGTTTGATGGTGAAGGTCCGCGGGAACTTTGGAAGAGTGACAAAATACCCAGTAATGATGATGGCGGGCATGGTAGCTTAGTGGTCTGGGATAATCGTATCTATATGGCAATAGTTTGGCATGAAGATATCCCTTCAAATAAACGGGAGATTAATGAGTTGGTGGTGAGAAGGTTGGGGTTTAGAAATATTAGTGGTTATAAGGGCTTAGCTGAGAAAATTGAAAAGGTGCGCGTTGAGGTGAATCCTCGGTTACGTGGGGCCAAATTCGATGAGTGGGCAGATAATTGGCTTAAGGAAAATTTAGATAATAAATCCGAACATCTTAGCGGTTGGGTCAAAAGTAGGCTGAAAAAAGGGAAGCTGGCCGTGCCTTATTTTGAATTAGAAAAAGTTTCAAAAATGACAGGAACTACATTTGATAGTGATCAAGATTTCAAGGAGTGGATAAAAAAAGAAGGGTTTGGGGAGTTGGCTGCTAAGGAGATAATCAAGGCTGTTCCTGCTTCTGTGCGGGCAGCTAAAGATGTAGTGGTATGTATCGATGGTAATACAGGAAAAACCTTATGGCGCACAGAAGCGTCCGCGGAACCTGCGGGTCGTAAAGCTTCCAGTACTCCTTGTGTGGTAGATGGAAAAGTATTTGCAGCAGGTGGGCGTCATGCTTACTGCGTGAATGCAAAAACAGGAGTAAAGAAATGGTCTGCAGAATTGCCGGGGAAGGGGACTGCGTCCTCATTCTTGGTCCATAAGGGGAAGGCGTATATTATGGCGGGTAAATTGGTGGCGTTGGATGCTGAAACGGGCAAGGAGTTATGGCGAGCTGATAAACTCTCAGCTAGCAATTCTTCTCCTGTGATTTGGAATCATTCAGGTCGTGCGAGGCTGATAGTAAGTGCACGAAGTCATTTGGTATGCTTGGAGCCTGATACGGGAGAAATTATTTGGCAAACTGATGGGGGTGGTGAATCCACGCCTGTGGTGTCGGGCAATTGGCTGGTTGCGTATTCAAAAAATGAAAAGCTCGGACTAGCTGGCTATAAACTCACTGAGCAAGGCGCTAAGTTACTTTGGAGCCACCCCTTGGAGGCACGACGCACACAATCTTCCCCTGTGATTTATCAAGGGCACGTTTACCTTGCAGGTGGAGATAATCAGATGTGTGTAGATTTAATTTCGGGAAAAATTAAATGGCAGGAAAAACGTCAAAGCACCATTTCTTCTCCCTTGATTGCTGATGGTAAATTTATCGTAATGGAAAATAAGGGGAGCGAGCTTGTGATGCTAAAGGCCTCCCCTCAGGCGCATCAAGAGATTGCTAAAACGCGAGTCAAGGCGATGTGGTGTCCCTCGCCAGTGGTGAGTAATGGCCGCCTTTATGTTCGTAGGGATAATCACGTGGTTTGTTTCGAACTTTCATCAAAAGTTGTTATCCCCTAGTTCTACCAGTTTATTTCGCTGATACGCTTGGCAACTTCCTCGGCATTGGTGCGGCTGTTGAAAGCGCTGATACGGAAGTAACCTTCTCCAGCAGCTCCGAAGCCTGCGCCAGGGGTGATGACTACGGAAGCTTCATTCAAAACTTTATCAAAAATATCCCAACTCGGTGTGTTATTGGGGGTTTTAACCCATATGTACGGAGCATTGATGCCTCCATATACGCTAAGGCCGCTTGCACTCGAAGCTTCAATAAGGATTGCAGCATTACCCATATAGTGTTCTACAAGTTTATTAATTTGGGCTTTGCCGTTATCACTATAAACTGCGGCTGCCGCTTTTTGTATTGGGTAACTCGCGCCATTAAATTTGGTAGCCATTCTGCGTGACCAAAGTGAGTGTAAGCTATGTTCTGCTCCCTCAGAATCTCTTCCGGTCAGCTTCTTTGGGACAATGGTGAAGGCGCAGCGAGTTCCAGTGAAGCCTGCATTTTTGGAGAAACTACGGAATTCGATTGCACATTCACGGGCTCCTTCAATTTCATAGATTGAATGAGGCACATCGTTATCCTGTATAAATGCTTCGTATGCAGCATCAAATAGAATAAGTGCGTTGTTTTGCTTGGCATAAGTTACCCAGTTAGTCAGTTGTTCTTTAGTTGCAGTTGCTCCAGTGGGGTTGTTCGGATAACACAAATAGATGATATCTGCTTTTTCTGCTGGGAGTGCGGGAACAAATTGGTTTTCTGCGGTGCAGGGTAAATAAGTGATTCCTTCATACTGACCCTCGGAATTTGTTTTTCCGGTGTGGCCGGCCATGACATTCGTATCTAGATATACCGGATATACTGGGTCAGTTATGGCGATTTTGTTTTGATGGCCAAGGATATCGAGGATATTAGCTGTATCGCATTTGGCGCCATCTGAGACAAAGATTTCGTCAGGGTTGATGTTTACTCCACGTTTTGCAAAGTCATTTTCCGCAATGGATTCACGAAGAAAATCATACCCTGCCTCCGGCCCGTAACCCCTAAAAGTCTCCCGATTGTCCATTTCGTCTACTGCGGAATGGAGTGCTTCTATGCATGCTTTTGGCAGTGGTTCGGTCACATCCCCAATGCCGCAACGAATAAGTCGCGGAGCAGCATTCGGGTTGGCCTTTGAAAATTCATTTACGCGACGGCCTATTTCAGGAAATAGATAACCAGCCTGCAGTTTAAGGTAATTCTCGTTTATGTAAGCCATTGGAAGGGCGCAACCTACAGAAGTGCTTGCCTGGTGGCAAGCGGCTTTAGGTTTTTACTTGTTCATTAGGTAGGCGAAAAGATCGCTTACTTGTTGATCGGTCAAGCCATCAGTGATTCCTTCTGGCATCAGTGATATTGGCATTGCTTTAAGTTCTTTAATTTCATCACGGGCTAAAGTGATATTGTTTTGTGCAAGATCGCGCAGAACAATGAATCTTGGAGCATTTTGGGCGATAAAACCGGTAAGACGCTGGTTGTCCTTAGTGACTACATTAAAGCCTGCGTATTCTTCACGAATACCAAGGTTTGGGTCAACGACGGCTGGAACAATAAAACCCGGATTATTCAATTGGTACGCGTCTAGGTTTGGGCCAATGTTTCCACCTTTTCCTTTGAAACGATGGCAGGCGGAGCAGGCACTTATATAAATGATCTCTCCATCTTCAGCCTTACCTGAATTCTTAGCTATTAATCTATTGATATGGGAAATCCGTTTCTGGCGATTTTCACTGGTTTGCCGAAGTTTTCCCCAGTGTTTGCGTACTAGGGATGATATGGATTTATTTTTATGATTCTCCATTGCTAGTACACTTGCTGCACGAAGGTCTTCTCTGTTAATGATTTTATTGTCAATTGCCTTGAGAAGGTCTAATGACCATTTGGGCCGACTAGTGAGAATATTTTGAGCGGTTTTGCGCTCGGATTGACTCATACCTTTCCATTTTGTGATAAAGGTAGTGCCTACAGAGGCGTTTTCAAATCGCTGTAAAGCGTTCATCAATTCTATTCTTCGACTTCCGGGTTTCTCTTCTTTAAATTGATTTAAAAGCAACTTTAATGCGTTTTCGCTGCGACGTTCGGATAATAATATAGTAAGCGCACGCTTTTCTGATGCAGAGGTTTTAGGGTTGTTTACCATTTCAATCGCCTTCTCCATCCCTTGAGGTATTCCGAGGCGAACAGAGACGTTTATTAATTGGGAATTAACGGGGCCAGTTTTCCAGAGATCTTGTATCTGCTTAATTAGATTAGCCGGTGCTTTT
Source organism: uncultured Verrucomicrobiota bacterium (assembly GCA_902551155.1). Lineage (GTDB taxonomy): Bacteria > Verrucomicrobiota > Verrucomicrobiia > Limisphaerales > UBA1100 > UBA1100. Next base: position 65,243 of record CACDBG010000003.1, read on the forward strand.
GCAATTCTGCTGCCTTGGAGCCCGCTTTCCATTCCAGCAATTAATCGATGTTTATCTTTTGCTAGAGGTGCTAAGGGAAATAGGTTGCCGGCCATCTTTAGATTTTCAGCATTAGGTTCAGCTGTAAATCGCCTTGCAAGGCGTTCAGTTAGATGTTCCCGCATAATGGAGGTATTCCATAAAGATTTGTCTCTAAGTAGTTTAGATACCTCGTCCATATGGCTAGTAGCTTTGTCTTCTATTGCCCACCAAAGGAGTAACGGGATATGTTTATCTTTGGCATCTTCATCCCTATAGATAAGTCGTCTTAGGATTGGAAAGCTGTCTTCGGTTTTCCAGCGCTTGCACGATGCTGCAAGGCAACTGCGAACTTCCGGGTGGGCTTCATTAGATGCCAGATGCAGTAGTTTGCTATGAATCTTTTTATTCATTATGTGACTGTCACCCAAGAACCTGATAGTCCAGAAACGAATGAACGGATGAGGGTGTTCCAGGGTCTGTTGTGCTAGTTCCGGTGTGAACCCATTGCAATTATTGATTGCCCAGAAGCATTCTAAAGCAAATTGTCCGGTTCCCTTAAGCATCAGGCTGGTTAATCGTGGGACGATGGATTTATTCCGACGGTCCCCGAGAATGCGCTGTGCTGTTTGTCGGTGCCATTTATTGGGGTGTTTTAGTGCATCAACTAATTGTTTATTAGTTAGTTTTCCTAGATCAGTCGGTTTGCTGGGTTTCGATCCTTTGGCAGACATCCGGTAGATGCGCCCGCTAGACTTATGCCAGGTATCGCGTGGGTCCAAATGGCTTAATCTGCTATCATACCAATCGGCGAAATATACCGCACCGTCTGGTCCGGCTTTGGTGTCCACAATCCTGAACCACCGATCATCGGTGGTGATCATTGGCGGCTCATCGATCGTTTTAAAAGTTGAGGTGTCTGGGTAAAGTTTACTGGCTTGCACGCGGTTTACGAGTGCCATGCTGGCTATGATTTGTCCTTCATATCCCGGAAGTGCTCCTCCTTCATAGATAATCGTCGATTGGGCAAAACGGGGTTCGTAGCCTTCATGTTGCATGTGCTGGTAGAATCCAAAGGAGTAGGGGTTCATTAGGGGTCCATGTTTCCCCCAGTTTTTTATAAAGCGGCCGCCTTGTGGGTAGTGTACTCCTCTTGTGTTGCCGTGATTAGTGCCTGAAAAAGTGCGGCCTTGGCTGTCAAAATCCAGGCAATAAGTGTTACCTCCTCCTTCGGCAAATACCTCAAATCGTTTTGAGGGAGGGTGATAGCGCCAGATCGCTTGCCCTAGAAATTTAATCCCCTGAATTTCAGCGGTGCAAGTGCTTCCATGGGCGCCGTAAATCCAGCCATCAGGCCCCCAGCGTAGACTATTGGCTCCGGAGTGCGTGTCCTCAAGGCCGAATCCTTCTAGATGTACTTCCGGGACGTCATCAGGGATGTCGTCGGCATTTTTGTCTGGATAAAACAGGAGATAGGGAGGCATTAAGATCCATGCGCCACCCCGACCAGTGATCACACTTCTAGCCATATTTAAACCATCGAGAAATGTTTTGTGTGAGTCGAAGATGCCATCTCCATTGGTGTCCTCGTGTATTGTGATTTTGTCTTTTCCTTTGAAGTGGTTTGGGGGCGGTGGAGGTGCTTTGTCAAAAACCGCTCGAAGGTATTTATCGTATTCAATAATCTTTAAGCCTGCTGGGAAGGGGTATTGAAGGTATTGGGTTACCCACATTCGGCCTCGTTCATCAAAGTAGATATTTAGAGGTTGCGCTACGGCCGGTTCGTGTGCAACGACCTGCACAGTGAGGTTTTCCGATACTTTTAATTTTTTGAGTGCTTCTTCAGGAGTTAAAGGGTTTGAACCATCATTTAGGGCTCCCCGTCCTTTGAAGTTTTTTACGAATGGTTTTAAAGGATCATTAAATTTTTCTTTGGGTTCATCTGCCGCTATTAACGCCAGAGTGGCGCCAATAAAAATGATGAAAACAAAGTGGTGCATCTATTATTTTTACCCCACGCAATTGACCGGTCAAAGAAATAAACCAGCTATACATGCGTTAGTGTAGCCTACTAGAATGCCTCCAGCCATGGCTCTCAAGCCTAGCTTAGCAAGGTCGCTGCGCCTGTCTGGTGCCAGAGTTCCAATGCCCCCAATTTGAATGGCGATGCTTGCGAAATTGGCAAATCCGCAAATGGCAAAAGTTGCCAAGGTGAAGCTCCGTGGGTCTATAGTTTCTTTTATTGATGAAATTTCTAGATAACCAATAAATTCCGTAAAAACTATCCGTTTTCCTAGTGCCTGTCCGATGGCTCCGCAGTCATTCCATGGAACTCCCATTAGCCATGCAAAAGGGGCGTTTAGCCATCCGAGAATCATATCAAAGGTGACCGGGTTTGCAACACTGGCCCAGTTTTGGGGTAGGATCAGTAGGTGGTTGAATAAAGCGATCACGGCTGTAAATCCAATTAACATAGCCAGTACGTTAATGGTGAGTTTCATTCCGTCACCAGCACCCTGACACATGGCGTCAAGTGAGTTTGTGGTTTTTCCTTTTACCTGCCGGGTTGTTCCATCGGCTGTCTCACTTTTTTCTGTTTCGGGGAGGAGTATCTTCGAAATATAAAGAGCAGTTGGTGCCGCCATAAAAGAGGCCGTAAGTAAATGGCCTGCTTCTATGCCCATACCGGCGTATACTGCGAATACTCCTCCGGCAATGGTCGCCATGCCTCCCACCATCATGGTCATGAGCTCACTTCGAGTCATTCCTTGAAGGTAAGGTTGTATTACGAGTGGTGCTTCAGTTTGTCCCATAAATACATTTGCAGAGGCACATAAACTTTCGCTGCCGCTGGTGCGCATAATGCGTTGCATAATCCATGCCATTACACGGACAATGCGTTGAAGGACTCCCAGATGATAAAGTAAGCTGGAAAGAACTGCGACAATGATAATTGTTCCGCATATCGTAATCCCAAGTACCATTGAATTTGCTGCGTTAAATCCTGCATCAAGCAAAATCTCCCTTTTTGCTAAGGGGCCAAAAACCAGTTGTGTGCCTTGTTGGGCAAAATAGATAAGATTATCTGCGGCAATTTTGGCGTTGTGATATATCCAGTCTCTCAGAGGCGATGGGCGAACCATGATTAGTGCGATAAGTGTTTGCAGGCCTAAGCCGGCAAGAACGGTGCGCCATGGAAATTTTTCGCGTCCAACGGATATTCCCCATGCAAACGCAATAAATGAGATAAGGCCAATTAGGCTCATCAGTTTTAATTCCATGTCTTTAGTTAGTGTAAAATTAGTTTGAGCTCAAGGCTCTCATTTATCTCATTTTGTATTTAGCGTAAAGAGCTGCGACATCTAATGGCTGTTTTCTTCTTTTGTCGTGTTGCTGGCTATTTTTTCAAGGATGAGTACAAGACCTGCGCCTGCTAGCATCATAAGAATTGCCAAAAGAAACATTTCATCGGGGAGGGGTAAGTGCCATTCGTATCCGGTTACCTTTTCTTTGCCGTTAAAGGCCTTTTTAATTTCCACTTTCCACGGCCATATCACTGCTAGTGATCCGATAATAAAGCCAGTTAAAAGTGCCATGGTTGTTGCTTTGAATTTTTCAAGTACGATTGCCAAGATACGAGAGAATCCAAGGAGGCCAATAGCACAACCTCCAACAAATGGTAAAACAATGGGCAGGGAACTGTTGAGATTTCGTATATCGCTTACAGCTCCCAAAACCAGAGCATAATTGCCCATTAAGATAAGGATAAAAGACCCAGATATGCCGGGGAGTATCATGCTGGACATAGCGATTACACCGCATAAAAAAATATAAATGGGATTTGGGTTTTCCTGTAACGGTTCAATCAGGAGGATTGTGCTAGCAAGACCTATTCCTGCTATAGCGGCCAAGGTGCATATCCAATTCCATTTATTAATCTGTTTGTGAACTAGGTACACAGAGGCAAGGATCAGTCCGAAGAAAAATGACATCGTTAGAGTGAGGTGGTTGGTCAATAAATGATTCAGTGCTTTGGCTAATGTGAAAATACTTGCGAGAACACCAATGCCAACAGACGTAATAAAAGATCCATTAATTTTAGAGAAGAATCTGCTTAGCTGGCCTTTGAGTAAAAGTTTAATGGTTTTCCAGCCAAAAGATTTTAAAGAGTCAATAATTTCAGGATATATGCCGGTGATAAGCGCGATTGTTCCGCCTGATACTCCGGGGATCACGTTCGCAGCACCGATGGCCATTCCTCTAATAATTAGGCCTATCTTGCCTTTTAAGCTTATCGCTTTTGCTGCAGTGTTTTCTCTATTAGAAGCCATTGGTTAGGCAGCCTGTCCTCCGCGATACACGCGTGGAACCCGGTAGGCGATGGCGGTGAGAATTTCGCAAGGGATTGTATTTGCCCACTTTGCAAGTTGATTAGCGGTGATGTTATGTTTTCCTTGTTTACCAATTAGCACGACTTCATCACCAGTTTTGGTGGTTTTAACACGAGATACATCTACTATCATTTGATCCATCGTAATGTGGCCAAGTATGGGGCAAAGCCGTCCTCCAATTAGGACACGTGCTTCTCTTTGAGCACTGTAATGATAACCATCTCCATAACCGGCGGTTAGGGTAGCCACTCGCATGGTACGTTTTGAAGTGTAGGTTTGGCCATAGCTTAGCTTGGTTCCTTTTGCGATTGATTTTACTAGGCTCACGCGGCATTTCCAAGATAGAGCGGGTCGAATATGGCGCTTCATAATGGCGGGAGGTCTTCGTGGTCCAGTAGGCATTACTCCATAAACGAGTAACCCAGGCCTAGCCAGATTATGGTTAGACTTTCGCTCATGGAGCAATCCAGCACTATTATTCATATGGATATATTCAAAGGAGCGGCCTGCGGCTTTTAGTTTGTTAAGCAGTTGAAGGAAAGATGTGCGTTGTGTGCGTGACAATGGTGCGTCGCTTTCTGCTGAAGCATAATGTGTGTAAAGCCCGGCAATGGTGATGTTAGGTAAATTAGAGATGGACTCGATAAGTTGAGGAGCCTCACTGCACGGTGCTCCGAGTCGGCCCATGCCGGTATCCACTTTTATGTGGGCAGTGACTGTGCGTTTGAGTCTCTTTGCCACGCGGGAGAAATGGCGAGCTTCACTCATAGAAGATAAAGTGGGCATTACGTTATCTTTTATGGCTCGTTCGATTTCGTCAGGCAGGCACGCTCCCAGCATTAGAATGGGCCACCCGCGACCTACTGCTCGAATATCTCGCGCCTCATTCAGGTTCGCCACACCGAATATGTCTGTGCCTGACTGCATGAGCAGCGTCGCAATTTGGCGCAAGCCATGCCCGTAGGCATCGGCTTTTACTACGGTCATTATGCCGCTATTAGGGCCGATGTGGTGCCGGAGCCAAACAAGGTTGTTTCGCAGCGCTTCGAGGTCAATTTCCGCCCAGCATCGATGACTCAAACTCACACAGTAAATTGGCGTTGTTGATGTTTGTAATCAAGCGTGGGTCATTCACAGCCGACGAAAGGGAATAGATTTCACAAACTCGGTAGCTCGAAGGTATATGGGTTCTATCTCTTCGCCTAACTGAAAATTAGTCCGATTAGCTGCGAGTTGTGCAAGTTTGGCTACGTCAGGATAAAGTTGTGTGACTTTCGGGAGTTCTTTAATATCTGGCCCAAAAGCACTTAACTTGGTGGCCTCAATAGTGTCGATAATACTCAAAGGTTTAACCTCGTTCTGGTTTTTTTCGGTTAGATTCCAAGTGCTATGGTAGTACTCCTGACGTTGAGCGTTAATGATAAAATCAGTCATCCCTATTTGTCCCTGAAAACGGGCAGTTGCCGCGAGAATCTCAGGACTGCTTATAGGCAATATTTTTATGTTTCGAGCAAGTTCCCAGCCTTGAGCGGTTGCTATGGCGGATCGGATTCCAGTGTAACTTCCCGGTCCAATGCTGAGGGTGATGGTTTCTATGATGGTGCGGTCAAGGCAGGCTTTGCGTAATGCCTCATCAATAAGGGATAAAGGGCTGGTTTTTAAGTTATCTGTATTGACAGTTGAGAGGATGTTTTCGTCTTCGGATACGGCGACACCTCTTTGATTGCTGCTGAATTCAAGAGCCAAAATCTTCATATACAATTTGACGTTCGTTTTCTCCTGTTTGGGTGATGGTTACTGGATAGAAGTGAGTTGGATATGACCCGGTCCAACGGTCAATCCACTCTATTACTGTTATTCCCTCAGGGGTAAAATAGGGCTCGAGACCAGCTCTGATAATTTCTGAATCATCTTTTAAGCGGTAGAAATCTAAATGATAAAGCGAAAGTTTAGCTTGGTATTCGGAGGCAAGGGTAAAGGTTGGAGAGGTAATCGTCTCCTCGATTCCCATACCTTTGGCTAGGCCTTTGACCAATTGGGTTTTGCCTGCTCCCAAGTCACCTTTTAGGCCAATTACCCATCCTGACTTCACATGATTTGCCCATGATTTGCCGAGGTTATGCGTCTCTTCAGGGCTTTTGGATATGATCGTAACCATAAACGTTTAATGAGTGTCTTCCTTTGTCATCTTTGAGAATAATGCCTGGTTCTTCGGTGATTCTTCCAATGCACTTCAGGCTCAATTCGGGAAAGGTTTTTTTCCAGGAATCGTGTAGGCTGACTGCAAATTTAGGAGGTAGACTGAATAGCAACTCATAATCTTCACCGTCGGTTAATGCGGCAAGTATGGGTGTTTTGCCGCTGGGATTATTTTGAGCAAGTTGTCGAGCTGTTTTACTTACGGGAAGAGAGTTGGTGTGAATTTCGGCTCCAATTTCAGGGGTAAGGAGGCATCGGAGATCTGAGGCTAGTCCGTCACTTAGATCTATCATTGAGTGAATATCAAAATGCTTTGCTAACCATTGGCCCTGTTCAACGCGTGGTTGGAACTGTAAATGGTGTTTTGTAATGGACCCGCCCAGTTCTCCGGTAACAAAGATAGCGTCTCCTGGTATGCTGCCGGATCGAGTGATCGCCTTTTCTGCTGTGCCTAATAAGGAAACCGATAAGGTAAAATTTGCCATTGTCGTGGTTTCGCCGCCGACGATATTAACATTATGATTTTCTGCGCACTTTTTTAAGCCTTCATATACTTTTTCAATATAACTAATTTTTATTTCAGGATTTGTTCCCAGAGTAATTAGACAGTGGGAAGGGGCGCCTCCCATGGCTGCTATATCAGATAAGGCGCGAGCCAACGCCTTGTGGCCAACTTTATCAGGGGCTGCATTACTGTCGAAATGGATACCTTCCACTACGGCATCTGTCTTAAACAATAATTCCCGGCTCCCAAATTTTAGAACCGCACAGTCATCACCCACACCCAACATTACTGTATCATCAGTATGCAGGTTTGCCGTTAGTGATCTAATGAGGTCTTTTTCAGTCATTAATTTATCATTTCTGGCAGTAATTTAATCATAGTAAAATTTACGGCATTAAAGGTGGCATGCACAAGAATGGGGGCAAAAATGGATCCAGTTTTTTCATAAATCCAAATTAGCACAATCGCGAGTAATGTTAACGGTAGTATTAGCGCTAGTGAGCCATGGATTGAGGCAAAAAAAATAGCGCTAAAGCCTATTGCAAGGCCCGGATACCCTGCCTGTTTGATGGCTGTGTAGACAACTCCGCGAAAAAACAGTTCCTCGGCAATTGGGGCCAAGACCACTACGCTCAGAGCCTGAAGAATCAGTTCAGTTGAAGAACCGGAGGTGGATACCATTTTAACCGCTTCCTGCGTTGTGACTTCACCTCCGAGGGCGGTGATTATTATTTGAGATATCAAGTTTAAGCTATATGCCGGAATAATGAACCCTAGGCCAATCAAGCAGGATAAGCTAATTGCCCACGGGCCATCTTTGAGTTTACCAAATGCAGAATTCCAGTTTATGCGGTATCTGAATAGAAGAATGCCAATCAATATGACCATACTGCATTGAACAAAAATAATATTGATTATAATGATGCCCAGCCGGTCTCTCTCTGTTGTTTTAAGAATGACGTTATGTGTTTTATCTGATTTATACGGTGAGAGGATTATTGTCTTTCGATCTTGAGGTGCAAACTTGCCCTTGAAGGAAAATGTTCCATTCTCTGCGGGGCTCTTATATTTGTTGTTAGGTAGAAATTCAACCGAAAGAGTCTGGTTATCCTCGCGTCTTACAGAGTGAAGGCCTTCGACTTTTGGGGGGGCCAAAATGCCATAGGTCGTCTGCCCGATAAATAATGCAGCAATCCACACAAACAGTAATTGCATGACATCAATAGGGGTCCAAGGTACTCGTGGAGTCACAAAATCCACATTAGGTAAAGCTAACCATTCTGACGATGAAAAATCATTTTCGCTTATTCATTGCTCCCCGAAATGAGGGCGGTTAAGCTTGTTTCACATGAGTAACACTTATCAGCGTCAAGATAATCGAGCGGTAAATGAACTGCGTAATATTTCCTTTCAAAATAATATTGCTCCTTATGCGACAGGATCTACGTTGATTGAATGGGGTGATACGCGAGTCATATGCGGTGTCAGTGTTGAGGAAAGTGTGCCGCGGTGGATGCAGGATCAAGATGGAGGCTGGATTACAGCAGAATATTCAATGCTTCCATATTCTACTCTGGATAGGAAAAAAAGAGATGTTAACAGGGGTAAGCTTGACGGGCGGTCTACCGAAATTCAGCGTTTGATAGGTCGTTCTATGAGATCAGCCATTGATCTTAAGAAAGTTGGGAGCAAAACCTTTTGGATTGACTGTGATGTGTTACAGGCCGATGGAGGAACTCGGACCGCTTCCATTACCGGTGCATATGTTGCCATGGGTTTAGCGGTTAACAAAATGATTGCCGAAGGGAAGTTGGAGGAAAATCCTTTTCTCGACCCAGTTGCTGCAGTGAGCGTTGGTATCGTTGAAGGTGCAGCTTTGTTGGATCTCTGTTATGTGGAAGATGTTGCCGCAGAGGTAGACATGAATCTGGTTATGACTACTACTGGGCAGTATATCGAAATACAGGGGACCGGTGAAGAGGCAACATTTAGCCCTGATCAACTTAGCGCCCTACTGGATCTCGGCCGTGAGGGTGTGGATTTGCTGGGTAGTTTGCAGAAAGATGCAATTAGCCGAGGGTGAGCACGGGCTTTCGTCAGGTTTCTGTTACAGTAGCTCCGGAAGCTGATGAGGCGGTTGGGTTATTGCTCGAGCGTGTATTTAAAAGCCCTTATACTGTATTTACTCATCCTGAAAACCTTACAGCGACAGCTTCAGTATTTCTACCGGAATCTCAAAGAATTACTCAACAAGACCGTGGTTTAATTGCAGAAGGTTTAAAATATATCTCCAAATGTGGATTAAACGTAGGATCATGTAAGGTTGAGATAAAGCGGTTGAAGCGGGAGGATTGGGCTAATTCATGGAAAAGGCATTTCAAGCCAATTGAGATATCGGATAGGCTGCTGGTTCGGCCAAGCTGGGAGAGCGTCAGCCTAAAGCCTGGTCAAAAGGCAGTGGTTATAAATCCGGGTTTAAGCTTTGGTACCGGACAGCATGAGACAACAAAGTATTGTCTCCGGAAAATAGTGAGTATGAGGCGGTGCCGTACGGAGCAGAGCTTGCTGGATGTAGGGTCGGGTTCAGGGATTTTATCTATTGCTGCAGCTAAGCTGGGCTATAATCCTGTTTTTGGGTTGGACCATGACTTAGAAGCAGTTCGTATCGCAAAAGTTAACGCCAAACAAAACCGGGTTGATAAAAAATTAATGTTTAGGTCGGGTGAGTTAGCTAATTTGAGTATGATTTCACAAGGGAAATACGATATTGTCTGTGCAAACTTACTTTTTGACCTACTAAAAGATTATGCATTAATCCTTATTTCCCAATTAAAACCCAATGGGGTTTTAATTCTAGCAGGAGTTCTGCAAAGTCAGTTTATGGATTTGCAAAAGGTGTATGAAAAGGAGGGGTTAAAATTAACTCATACCGGACGCCAAGCTGAGTGGCAATCCGGATGCTTTATTTTCGGGAGTTGAAACGATCTGTCCCCGCAAAAGCTACTTCATGAGAAGCATTTGTCGGGCCCGTTTGATGGCGCGCGTTAGGCGGCGTTGGTGCTGCGCAGGAAAACCAGTATATTTCCGGGGCAGGATTCTGCCTTCATCTGTAACGTATCTGCTCAAAAGCTCCACATTTTTGGGTTCCAAGTCCGCTATGTTCACATCCATTTCCGGTTTTGGTCTGGGGGTTCGGTGTGCGGTAGTGGTTGTTTGTTTCTTTTTTGGAGGCATAATCCTTATTTAATTTCTTTATGAAGTGTGTGTCGGCGAAGGTGTGGGTTATATTTCTTTTTTTCTACCCGTTCGGTTTGAAGTTTCTTATTGCGTGTGCTCATGTAGCGTGAAACGGGTTTTCCCTCTGCTTTCGCTTCAGTGCATTCAAGTATGACAATTTCTCGTGGCATAGTCTTTTATATTATTTAGAAGTTTTGCTCTCACTATCGGCTGATTCCGAGACGACCGTTTTACTTGATCCTGCTCCGTCAATTGTGCCGAGGTTTCCTAGTTTATTTCGCTGGCGCACGGCGCCATCTTTTTCTAGGCGAGCCTGCGCGTCAACTGTGTACCTAGCCCACGGGACGGCCATCAGTCGTGTTTTTGGGATATTCTTACCTGTTAGTTCACATACCCCGTAAGCGTTCTTTTCTATCCGTTTAAGCGCTTCGTCAATTTCGTAAACTGCATCCTGATCCGATGATAGAAGACTCAATGCATTGTCACGATCAAAATTATCTGTACCTGAATCTGCCATGTGCAATGAGTACCCCTCCATTTCTTCAGCGGATTCTTTTTTCAAATCGTCCATCTGATGAGTGAGCCGGTCCCGTAAATCTAAGAGAATTTCGTAGTACTTTTTCCATTCGGATTTAATTCTTATTTTGGCGGCTGGAGATTTGACTTTCAGTGTCTTTTTAGATGCGGCCTTGCTAGTTGATCCGATGCCCAAAATTGAAGCAGCAGAGGCGGGGGCTACTGTTTTCCCTTTTTTTGCCGCTTTCTTTTTGGTTGCAGATTTGCCTGCAACCTTCTTTTTCGCCGCGGATTTTTTAGGGGCGGGTTTTCTCTTTGCCGTTTTTTTGTTTTCTGCCACGACTATTGATTATCCGTAAAATAAATTGATGCGGTTTTCGCCGCAAAAGGCTTGGGAATTTAGCAAAAGTCTACGAGATTGCTACCAAAAAGTGATTTATTTTTATTTCTTAAATTATGGGGTTTTTAGGCTTTTTCAACAGATGCGTATGCGTTGTGGTTATGAATGCTTTCAAAATTTTCCGCCTCGATCTTATACCAAGATATGTGTGATATTTTATTCAAACGTGTAGCAATATTCCTGACAAGATCTTCAACAAAAACCGGGTTTTCGTATGCACGCTCCGTAACCGCTTTTTCATCCTGTCGCTTAAGTAGGGAATACATCTCACTGCTGGCAGATGCTTCAGTTATATCAATTACGTCCTCAATCCAAATTGTTTTTTCAGAACGTATTCGGACAGTAACTTCACCACGTTGATTGTGCGCTCCATATGCGCTGATGGCTTTTGAGCAGGGGCAGAGGGTGGTAACGTTTGTTCGGACTTCTAGAATAAAGTCAGTTTCTGAATCTTTAGCAGAAGCCTCGAAGCGGGCGGAGTAATCAACAAGTCCAGTTTTTCCTGTAACAGGGGCAGTTTTTTCCAGGAAGAAAGGGAAATCCATTTCAACATGGGCCGTTTGACTCTTTAGGCGTTTCTGTATTGCTGCGAGAATCTCCGGAATATTTTCAACGTGTACCGCATTACCATGGGAATTGAGAACTTCAATAAAACGGCTCATATGAGTGCCCTTCAAGTGATGTGGTAAATCAACATACATGCTAATAGTGGCAATTGTATCCTGAAATGAATGAGACTTGTCCAGAACCCGTATCGGAAAACGAAGGTTTTTCACACCTACTTTATCAATAGCCAGTTTACGGTTGTCTTCCTCCATCTGAGTGTCAGTTAATTCAATTGTACTTTCAGTTTCCATCATCGGCGTGAGACACCCTAACACATTCCATATCTATAGCAAAATGCTTTCCCGTATAAAGAAGGATTGGTATTTTTGGGTATGTTATTTCGATATATTTATTTTTCGTTAATCATGGTCCTCCCCGTAACTGCAGCAACTAACTTTACCGACGCAACCTTCAATGTGGAAAATTATTTTTTAAGCCCCTACGAAACACGTAAAAAGAAGGCTGAGGTATCCAGAGAAAAAGTTTCTGACATAATAAAGGCAGTGCGTCCGGACGTTTTGGCGTTGCAGGAAACGGGACGTAAGATTGCCTTTGATGAGCTGAGAAATAGGTTGAGTAAGAAGAAATTAGACTATCGTCATCACCTTTGGTTAGATGGGCCAGATCCTGCAATTCATCTTGCCTTGCTGAGCAGGTTTCCGATTGTGGCCGACCATTCAAAAACCAGCGTTATTTATCTTCTGGATCGAAAACGTTTTCAGGTAAGTCGAGGTTTTATGGAGGTTAGGCTTCAGGTTAATCAAGATTACAGTTTTACTTTAATAAATGCCCTTCTTAAGTCTAAGAGGGCGGTTCCGGTGGCAGATCAGGCTGAAATGAGTCTAGAAGAGGCCCGAGCATTGCGGAGATTAGTGGATAAACGCTTAACGAGAAATCCTGAAGAAAATTTATTGTTGTTAGGTGATCTAAATGGATTCTCCAGCTAATGACCCAATTCGAGCCTTAATTGGTCAGAGGGTCTCTGAAGTTGCTAGATTTAAGACCCGTTGAGTCAGTCGGCAAAATAGCCGTCAATAATGCAAACATAAAAAATCTGTCCAGAGATATTGTTTGGACTTATTTTTATAAGAAACAGGATCAGTTCAGTCGTTTTGATTATATATTAGCCAGTCAAGGAATCCGCAATGAATATGTCACCTCATTTGTGAAAGCACATAATGATTGGGGTGTGGCATCTGATCATAGGATTGTTGTTGCCAAGTTTGCCGCTAAGGATTATTAGAAACTCTGGGCCCTCTGGGAGAGGCTTTGAGTGAATAATTAAAGGAGATGCTGGTCCCGTCGCCGCGTCGGTCATTGGCCTTTCGAAATGACAGATCCACAAAAAAAGTCCAACTACGCATATCTTTCTCAAACATGTAATTGTGACGTGACAATCTTCCGTCTTTGGAGTCATAGTATTGTCTGGTAATAAATGACCAGTTTTCATTTAGATTAAAACCAAGTCCGCTGTAGTAAACATCTGTGCGGTCTTGGCGAGATGTGCTGGGTTGGGCTAGGTAGTAATACTGGCCTGCACTTAAGCTCCAACGATGCGACTTGGGGTGGACTTCAATCCCGTGTGTATAGGTTCTCCAGATTGAGTTATCTACATCGTAGCGTAGATTAGAATTTAGGGTTAGCCAGTCTCTGGGGCGAAGGTATGTGTCTGAAAAGGCGTCCGCAAAAGTGTTTTGGTTAGGCTCGGGATTTAGTCGCCAATCAGTATATATATCCCAATCAACCACATCTATAACTGAATCATTGCGTTTAGTTTGTAATCGGTTGCGCAGGCTCATACGTACTACGTTCTTAGTGTCAATATTATCAATGGCGTTATACTCAGGCAATTCGATGGGGAGAAGCCTGGGACTGGTTATTTCGTAGTCAAATTGATCGATTTCATTGGGAACACGGTTTGGTTTAGGTATAAAGGCATAATTGATCGAGGGTTGCACAATATGCCTAGCTCCATTGGTTATGCCAAGGAGCTTGCTATCGAATTTTGGCATCATTTTCGATAGCTTAGTGGAAATTTCCAACCCTGCATGGGTCATATATCGTTCACTACTGTTTTTCGTGGTTCCGATTCCATTACTGTTTCCGTAATGTGTAAACCTAGTGGCTAATCTGGGCGTTACATTTAGCCATCCATCGTATGTTTTAGGCAGATAAACCTGATGCAGTGTATCAGCTCTGAATAAGCCATAGGCGTTATGGTTACTTGTGTAATCATACCGCCGCTCAAAATAGCCAAAACTCGATTCTGTATCGTAGTAAAATTGAGAATTTCCTAATTGATGTCGAGTGCCTGAAAGCTTGATGTCTGGAGTGCGTTGAATGGTTTCGTAGAATTCGTTAACTCTAGCTTGCATCAACACGCTTAAGTTATAATTAGACCAATTTTTTGAAGCCTCAAAGTAGCTGCTAGGCTGAATATTACGCTGATATTGGTCTTGGAAAAAGTCGCGGCGCATGTACTCGTCGGATTCATAATTAAGAACTCCAGTTACGGTAAGGTCATCATGTTTCAGTCTGTGACTCCATTGAAGGAGGTCGCGTTCGCGTCCCAAGGCGATACCTCTAGAATCAGTTAGGGGGTCATCATCATAGGCGCGGTAAACGTTTAGCAAGCCCTTGCCCCATTGGGGGTTCTCATATTCTATCGATGGGCCCAGGCCTAGGCCGCGCTCGGTGCGGTAATCCAGATTAAATTCACCGCCAAAAGCATCGTCTCCTGGCCAACGGATTGAATTTTTTAGGAAACCGCCCCATTCACTATTGAAACCGGGGCTCACATGAATATTCCAAGGATTTTTCTGCAAGTTCCTCTTGTAATGGGGAAGGTAAAATATGGGTACTTTGCCCGCATAGATGGTGGCTCCGCGAAAGAGCGCATATTCACCCGGGGCAACTTCAATTTTTTTGGCTTTAATGTAAAAATCTGGGTCACTGTGGTCGTCATTGGTGAAAACGGTGTTTTCAGCACGATAGACGCCATTAGTCCGGTTGCCCGACATGTTCTCGCCTTTAATAAAGAATTTCAGATTGCTCGATGAAAATTGTGCGG
>CACDBG010000004.1 GCA_902551155.1 uncultured Verrucomicrobiota bacterium
GTGCCGATCTCGGGCACATTCTGCACTCGCGCCACCAGTATCACTGGCACACCGGTTACGAGCCCCCCCTTACAGTGGCCGCACCGCACATCGGTGCGTGGATCGCTCACGCTCGAGGCCGTAATCACCCTGCCTTGCCGGCTTTCATTGATATCGGGCAAACACCAAACGGTGAAAGCGAGGAGATAAAAGCGTTCCAAACTGGCGGCTGCCTTGGCACTGAATACGGGCCATTCACGATTGATGATCCCGCCAACGCGATCAAAGCCGTGCGCCCTCCGGCCGGCATGAGCCCGGTGCGCTTTAAGACGCGGTACCAGAATTACCTACGGCTGCTCAAGGCTAGCCAAGATTTTCAAAAAGGTGATTCAGTCAAGCGCGAACAGTTGCTCAAGTCCATGGATGAGGCCTTCACCCTACTCAGTAGCCCAGCCGCAAAGGCTTTTGATCTTACCTTAGAGCCAGAAAAAAATGCTGCCCCTTACGGCACAGGGAAGTTTGGCCGTGGATGCCTACTTGCCCGCCGACTAACCGAAGTGGGCGCGAGATTCATTGAAGTGACCAGTGATTATGGCCCGTTCAAGCGCTGGGACACCCATGAAAATGGGCATACTCGATTAGCCGAACTAAAGAAGGATATCGATCAGCCCCTTGCGCAGTTAATTCTCGACCTTGAAGAACGAGGCCTGCTTAACCGCACGCTCATCGTGCTCGCCACTGAGTTCAGCCGAGACATGCTCGTGGAAGGTAAACCGGACAAAGAAGTGCGTGGGCAAGTAAAACAGCCTGATATCATTAACGAGTTGAAATTTTATGGTATGCACCGCCATTTCACCGCAGCTGGCAGCGTGCTGATGTTTGGTGGAGGTGCCAATCGCGGACATCTCTTTGGGGAAACAGCTAACGAGCGTCCCTGTAAGACCATCAAAGATCCTGCCACCATAACAGACCTACACGCCACCATCTTTCGTGCCATGGGGGTCCCCACCGACTACCATATCACTGTGGAGCAACGTCCTTTCTATGCTACCAAAGATGGAAAAGGGCGACCACTACATGGTATCATTTCATGAAAACATTTGATTCTTAAATCCAAGCCATCAACATCAATCTATGGAAATCACTAACGCTCGTCTAATCCTCCCTGACTCAATCGAGCGAGGATCCTTGAGTATTCGCAATGGCCGAATCCAAAAGATTTCCAAAAACGCCAGATCAGCCACTAAAGCAAACGTTGAATACATAAATCTTCGCGGCGGATTCCTCGCTCCTGGCTTTGTTGATATTCATATACATGGAGCACTCGGACGTGACACCATGGAAGCTAACCCGGACGCTTTTCGTGAGATTACCGAGTTTCACCTTAAGGGAGGCACCACCTCTCTTACCCTGACCACACTTTCCGCCTCCCAGAAAGATATCCTTAAAACGCTCAAAGCCATTAAGCCATTTCATAATAAATCCATGGGCGGGTCACGCATCGTTGGTGTACACGTCGAAGGCCCGTTTATTAATAAAGTCCGTGCTGGAGCTCAAAACCCGGATTATTGCCGTAATCCAACTGCCAAGGAATGGAGCCCCATGCTCAAATACGGCAAACTAATCACTCAAATGACTCTGGCTCCTGAATTGCCGCGGGCGAATACGTTGATAAAGGCCCTGCGCAAAAACGGGTCTATTGCCAGTGGAGGACACACAGACGCAACGGAGAAGGAATTGTTTCCAGCACTTAAGGCAGGTTTGAACCAGAGCACCCACACTTTTAACGCCATGAGTGGTCTGGTTAAAAAAGGACCTTATCGCTCAGCTGGAATGCTTGAATTCGCCTTGGCACATAACGACATCACTTGTGAACTGATTGCCGATGGACAACACGTGCCGCCAGTCCTAATGCGGATGTTATTTAACGCTAAACCTCGGGATAAAGTCGTCATTATTACCGATGCCACAAAGGGCGCTGGATTAAGAACAGGCACAAAATTTGAAATGTATGGTATTGCTGCACGAGTCACTAAAACAACTGCAGAAGTCGTAGACGGACGAGGACTAGCTGGAAGTACCTTGACGATGATCCGAGCAGTTCAAACCGCTGTCGAAAAAGCCAATGTTTCACTAGTCGATGCAGTCTATATGTCCACCTTCAACCCTGCTCGACAAATTGGACGGGCAAAAGAATTTGGTTCATTGGAAAAAGGTAAGAAAGCTGATCTAGTTTGGTTTGATAATAAATTCCAAATTAAGGGCGTATGGCTGGACGGGGAGCTGTTACACAGGGCTTGAATACGCTTTACTAACTAAAAAATGGCACTCCCGGAAGGATTTGAACCTTCGACCTAGTGTTTAGGAAACACCCGCTCTATCCAACTGAGCTACGGGAGCACGACCGAATGATGCCGCAGAATTCAATATATTTAAAGGAATGTCATACCCTATCAACCAGATTATGAATAACTCCCTTCGAGCATGAGTTGTAACTAAGCATAAAATCCTTTCTAATGAACATCCGGAGGGGTTAATGAATCTATTTATAGGTAGATCGTGTAATTTAAGACCGTATTTTGGCAGTGTTTTGCTAGTTCTCCTGAATACAAGCTGCTCATACCTGCCATTATCAGATCCAGGAAGAGATTTGCCCAACCCTTCAAATCCAATCAGCGCACCCGGACCAAAAACTTTCGTCCCATCTCTTGGAAAACAGGAATTTCTTGAAACCTCGACCTATACCGATGGAGAGGGGAGGCTGTATTCCGCGCAAAACAAAACTCTTCTTACCGGCACCCTTGTCGCCTTTCACTCTGCGGGGCAGAAAAAATATGAAATCAATTATATTGAAGGGTTTCGCGAAGGCAGTGCTCAGTGGTGGACAAGTGATGGACAGCTAAAACACCTTCGCAACTATCACAAAGGAAAGCTCAACGGTAGTTGGGTTGAATACTATGAAGGTTCTGAACAAAAACAGCAGGAACATATATACGACAATGGAGTTGAAATTATGCGGCGAGGCTGGTGGCTCAATGGCAGCAAAAAATTCGAGGTAGCTTTTGAAAATGGAGAAGAAAAATCCCGCCAATCTTGGGATGCGCTAGAAGCCGCCACCTCTACCAAGCCAGCCCCAGATCCACTACTACCAAAACTGCCCTCGCAACCAGAGCCCTAAATCCTCCAAAAGGTTTGCTTTAGATCAGCTATCTTACCTGCCTGTTCTGGGTCGGCTTCTGATTGGCGTTTTGCTTCCAGCACAAATACCAATAGACACGTAGCAAAACCACTAGCAACTAGCGCAATCAGGACCATTTGCTTACGCTTTGGGCTGGAGCGGTTTTCAGGCGGAATTGCCGCATCCAATACTTGAAGAATAGGCGCATTCTGAGACTCCTCTACTTTTGCCATCTGATATTGCTGGCTGAGCAGTTGATTGATGGTCTCGGCATATGTTAGATCTCTTAATCGCCGAGCGTACTCTAGGCCGGCCTTTGGCACTTGGCTCGTCGTGATAATCGATGAAGAACTGCCCGGTGTGCTTTCAGGATTATTGCGCTCCAAATTTGTCAGTTGAGTTCGCATCTGGGCAAGAATAGTGACAGAACGCTTCACCTCGGGATTATCGTCGGTAGCAGACAACTTTAATGCTCCCAATTCCACCTCCTTAGCAGCAATTTGAGCTCGGAGTGTTGCGATTGCCTCAATAACAGCTCGGCTCTGTTCCTCCAATCGAATTAAACCCGTTGTCTCCTGAGATACTCTCATCGCCTCTTCGGCCATCTGCAGTTTTGTAGTCGCTTCAATTAACTGTTTCTCTAAAAAAGCACGTCTTTGAGAGGCCTCCGTTAAAGCTAATTCTCTACTGAGCCGTTCGAGTTCAATCACATAATCGTTGGTTATTTCGGCTGCTTTTTCCGGGCTCTCGTCTTCAACTGAAATTGTAATGACTCCATCTTTTTTTCCTAATAAAGCTTCTGTTGCCCCAGAGAGCCCTGATCTTGCTTGCTCCATCGAAAGATCTCCATCCTTGCCCTTGGTTAATTTATGTTTGGCAATAATTTTATCCTGTACCCGACGGCTTTGGAGCATGGTCAATAATACCTCTGTATCCGATCCACCTCCACCTCCTGCACCAACCATGCCGGCCAAAGACCCGAGCTGACTAAGCATAGACATCGCCGAACCCTGTTTACGATCTGAAGGAATCAGAGTTGTGGAAGCGGTGTAAATTTCAGGCACTGTTAGACTATATGCTGCCGTAATGCATCCCACAAGAAACGGAACAATAATTATCTTCTTTTTATGACGGGCAAATACCAACAGCAGATCAATCAGGCTGATACTATCCTCTTGCTCATCGTGTTCTGAAACGCTGGCATTCACATTAGAATTATAATCGAGTCGATTTAATCGCAAACGGAAAAAGCTCTTCTCCGAAAGGGGATGTGCGAGACTGGGCTAATCATCCTGAAGGACTCGGACTGCAGCCGCCCCAATAGCAAAGTCCGAGAATATCTTCACCCACTCTTTGAGCTCATATTTCCAATTAGCAAAATCCATTTTCTCGGGCACAACCACTGTATCTCCCGGATAAATAGGTTCGTAAATAAATTTTCTTCCCCTTTGACCGTAACTTACAACAGTGCCGTCAGCCCTAATTAAAAAAAGATGTTTCATGTCTGCATATTTCGTCGGCCCCCCCCGCCGCCGCCATCGTGTCAATTACACCGCTATCCTCACTCCATAGAGTTGACTGCTGGTTATAGACTTCCCCCATAATGTGCACTTCGTTCATTTTCGAAGGGACTACAAAAACATCTCCATCTTCCAGTTCAATTTGGGGTAACGACCCTACTGTAACCGCTTTCCTCTCCAACTGCAATGTCACTCTGCCCGTAGCCACAGTCGCCCGCATCATGTTAATAGTCTTGGCTCTTGCCTGCATTTGTGCGGCAACCAAATTTTTTACGTCTGGCGAGATCGTACGTGCCTGTAAGGCCGCCGTTGCCGAAGCCATTTCCTTTTCCACCCGTGCCGTCGATTCAACTATTCTCCTTCGCTGCTCTTTTTTAACCGCCTCTCGCGTAAACACGCTCGCATACAAGTAAGCATCAGACGTAATACCTCCGGCACGTCTAACTAATTGAGGTAATGTCTCTCCGGGAAGAATCCGGTAGACGCCAGGATTCGTAATCTCCCCCCTCAAAACCACCAAGCTATCTCTTTTGGATTTTGGAACTGGCACGTCTTTCTGATTGTAAATAGTAACAATATCACCAGGCTTTAGTATGTGGTTTTCCTCCGGATCATCCTCCTTAATGGCTGCCCCTAAATTAAAAGAAATGAGCTCATTTCTGAGTGTCTTAGTATTCAGGCGAGTTATTGTCGCATATTGCCAATTAATTTCATTGAGCAGCCCCCGGACAAGCCCCGTAGGATTTTCCCGCATCTCAATTGCCCGCATCTCAATTGCCCGCATCTGGTCTTGCTTAGACTTAGTAGCATTATCATCCGTTTCAAATGACTGATTGAGGGGCTGTTTTTCAGTAAGCAAATTAACTCGCATCCAATATTTACGCGGGACCAAATAAGACGCGTCCGGTATAAGATCCTTCAGTCTCATGCCTTCCTTCCAAGAATACCTGCGAGGAAAATCTACATGGCCTCGCAATGAAACAACTTGATCAAACTGTGGGGATATAGGTTCAATTGAGATTAAATCTCCGTTTTTAACAGGGGAATTTAGCCCTGTATCGTTTAATTTTATCTCTTTTATCCGGCGCCCTATATTGTCCTCAATCCGTTCAAGTGATGCCCTGCCTCTAGAAGCCGTTGCGGTTAATCCGCCTGACAACTCAATAATCGTATCAACCGTTTCTGGCTCCTTAGTTTCGTATACTCCAGGGGATTGGACACTCCCCTTAATCGCCACCAATGGTCCCATTGGCAAAACTCTAATGACATCACCATGCAAGAGACGGATGTCCTTGGAATTATCACCCTCTATAAGTAAGTCATACAGATCTAATTCTGAAATAGGCTTATTCCCACGACGCACCTCGATCTTTCTCATTGAGCCCACTGAAGATGGGCCACCAGCCTCAAAGAGTGCACTTAATGCCGTGCTTAAGGCGCTAACTGTGTAATTACCCGGTTTTTCTACATGACCCACGATCAACACCTTGATGGATCTTAGCCTGCCGAAACTGACATTAAGCTCAAAATCCTTGAACAAACGTTGCATCGCTGTCTTTACAAACCCTTCAATCTGGCTGGCTTTCAGGCCCGCCACCTGCAGCACCCCAACCTTAGGTATGTTAATCGCACCGTTTCTATCTATGAAAAGTACCAAATTGATATCGACTTGCCCCCAAGCACGAATAACTAACTGATCTCCAGGGCCAACAACATAGTCAGCTGTCACGGGCAAATTGTCTGCCGATGTAAAACCCTGCATGTGGGGCATAAATAGTTTTTGGCCGTACATGGGTAAATATTCACCGGTCGTTTCAAAAATAAACTTTTGGAAATTATTGGTCGTTATCTGAACTCGATTGGTTAGAGATTGATTTAAATTCTGATTGCTACCACGACCATATTGTGGAGAAGCCTGCGAATACATCCCCATGGTTTGCGGATACATCCCCATGGTTTGCGGATACATCCCCATGGTTTGCGGATACATCCCAATAGTTGGCATCGAAGGCAGCAGGCCCTGAGTAGAGCCTCCTATGGGTAGAGCCGAGGGGGGCTGAGCGAAAATAATACTCGCTTGCGCGAACAAAATTAGCTCACAAAAAAACCTAAAAATAGAATACTGCCTACCCACCTTTACCACCCAAAGACCCCCCTTCAATACAGAAAAATCACTGATTTGTCGATATATAAAAGCTACTCCTCAGATTAGTCTAACCGAAAGAACTCCTGATCAGTTTTCGAGGTTTCTCGATTACTTAGCTTATTTAAATGCCGGTCGGTTTGCTTTCCGTTGAGGTGACCGTTTTTTGGTTCCCCATTTTGTGCGTCGATACTTTTTGAAACCAAACCGGGTAAATCAAATTCTTGCTGAACAGCCGCAGGTGAAGAAATAATCTTCATCCACATTGGAGCCTTAAATCGCACCAGCATTCGATATAAGCCCAAGTAAAAAAGAACTGATAAAGAGCAATATAACATCAAAAGGTGTTTTTGATCCCATATTGCCAATACAATCAATGTCGATATTCCCTGCCATACCCAGAAGAAAGTTGTACTGAGAGAGTTGCGCAGCATCCCATTAGCCTTGCTACCCCACGCCCACCGGTTTAAACGTTTATGCACAAGTGAATGGAGGTGCAGAGCATCAGCTTTTTGAGCTCCAGTATTTTTAATTCTCCGGCGATAAATCGAATATAACGTCTCAGTCACCGGATAAATTGCCAAAGCCAATGGTAAAAACCATGAGAGCTGCGAATGGCGCACCAAAAGTAAAATTGAAATCTCAGCAATTAAAAATCCTAATAAGTAAGCCCCGCCATCCCCCAAAAAAATTCGCCCTTTTGGGTAGTTAACGAACATGAAGCCTAAAGCAGCAGCTGATGTTCCTAGACTTAATTGCGCGAGGGTCCCATCACCTAAAAGATGAGCGACCCAGCCCAACCCGCATAGTATAATTACAGCAACTCCTGAAGAGAGCCCATTGAGTCCATCAATAATATTAAAAGCGTGTGTAACCCCGGCCACACAAAAACAAGTAAACAACCAGCAGATAACACTCAGTCCGCCGGTGCTGATTCCGGGAATAGGCAACACTGCCTTTAATAGCATACCAGCCAATAGAGCACTGCCAATAGCAGCTAATAGCCGCACCTGGGGCGAAATATTCCCCCAGCAATCCTCAATCATTCCAAAAGCAAACACCGGCAACCCCGCCAAAATGACCCATAAAAGGGAAACTTCCGGAGTAAAAACCGAAGTAGTAGGTAGGCTAAAAAGGATGTAAGTGCCTAGTCCTGCGATGATTCCTAACCCACCCAACCGAGAGACCTGATGTTGGTGCATTCGCTGAGGTTTATCACCCATATGGCAATCTGATCCCACCTGGCCTACGCGCCTAAAACTACTCACCATATAACTAGCCAAAAATGCCACCCCAACAGCAAATCCTGCTAAAATTAATTGGTCAGTATCCATTCGACTCTAAACAATAGAAATCAGTTTATTTAATACTTATGTATTCCCTAACAGGCACTCGAAAGGCGGAATGTCATACACTATATTCGACATTTAGGTCAATAACTTGTGAATAAAGTTGATATAATGGCAAATAATATGCTCCAATCCCTGTCTTATGAAAAAGTGGGGATGGATAGTAATTTGCCTAACATGGGGTATCTTTGGTGTAGCACAAGCCCAGCAGGCGCTGGAGGACCGCGTAGCCGACCTTGAGAAGAAACTGCTAGAATCCCAGAAGAATACGCAGCTACTCACTGAAGAACTTGATGCAGTAAAGAAACAGGCCCAGCAAGGCTTTGTATCCTCTCTCCGCCTCAATGGTTATGTCAGTTCCTCCTTCCGCTATACCCCCACCTCAAATGTGGGCAACGATCTATACGGTTTAAGCGGCGGTGAAAATCAGCGCGACCGCTTTGCATTGGATGTGGTCTCCTTGAGTCTATCCTCTGAAGAAAAAGAAGAGGAATGGGCCTCAGGCTTCCATGTTCAGACTTGGATCGGCCCAGGAGCAGATTTATTAGGAACAGCAGGCGACCCAAATACATCCAGTCCCGGCAATAATGAAATTGCCATCAAGCAGGCTTACATCAAATTGCATTTACCGGTAGGTGAAGGACTGGGCATGAAAGTAGGCGTTTTTGATAAGGTCATCGGCTATGAATCGACCGATCGAAATGAAAATCCTTTCCATAGCCATTCCTGGGGTTACACCGTTGGCCCTCGACAACATACCGGATTCATTTTTGATTATGGAATTACTGAAGAACTCAAACTTCATTTCGGTGTTGCCAATAGCACCTCATCTAAGATCAATGGCTTAAGCGATAACGACAACCAATATACCCTAATTGGCGCTCTGAAATACCAACTTCCAGAACAAATCTGGGGTCTTGGCGGTTCACAATTAACGGCTGGCACAGTTCGAGGCCGCCCTTGGGATGAGGGAAATGATAATCAACCGGTGGTTCGGGAAGAATACTATCACTTTGGCCTGAAAGATATCAAAACGCCTATTGAGGACTTAACGGCCGGCGCAGCTTGGGATATCGTCGATAACAGAGGGGTTGGAAAGAATGGCGATCAGATATGGGGCGCTTACCTCAAATATGAAGCCACCAACTTACTGGAATTTAATTTTCGCGGTGAGAAGTTCCAAGCTGGCTCAAGCTTGGGCTCTAGCATGAGTAATGGCTGGGGCGCAACACTGGGAGCCACCTATAAATTGTGGTCCAACACCCTAGCCCGCTTTGAAATCCGCCAGGATAAAACCGATGAAGAAGTCGGAGGCAGAACAGATAATCGGGCCTTTATCTGGAACCTGATCTACAGTTTCTAAAGTCTTTTAATCCATCCAAAATAAATCTGTTATCGTTCAAGTCATTAAGTCTTGCATCAGATTTCCTGATCACTACTGAATTTTTTGGATAAATCTCAGCGAAAAAAACATCCATTTAGCAGACAGATTAACAGTAAAGGACTGAAATGGCTCATTTGATTAAACAGTTACTAGACCCGGTCGGGCTAGTTTGGGTTTTGCTAATCATCAATTGCTCGATACACATATACAAACGTCAAAACCGATGGGCCGTTGTCCACGGCTGTATGATTGTATTTTTATTTGTGGCCGGCGGAACACCTCTTCCCCAGTGGCTACTTAAAAACTTAGAGTCTCCTTACTACGAAACATCATATGATCCAGACAAAAAATATGACGCTATAGTAGTGCTAGGGGGATATGCATCTAGGGAGAATGAAGGTATTACCGGAATTAATGCAGGAGGAGCTTTTGACAGAATTCTAACCGGAATTGAACTTGCTCAAAAAGAAAGTGGAGAGCACTTGCTTATCGGCATTGGCAATTCTTCTGACAGTGAAATAAAAGAATGGATCGAGCGCTGGGGCTTGGTTGATATCCCGCTTGAAAATTTGCGTGCCTGCAGCAATACATATGAAGAATCACAAGCGGTAAAGAAACTGGCGGATGAAAATGGCTGGGAGAAAGTATTACTCGTTACATCTGCATACCATATGCCGAGAGCTGAAGCAGTTTTTATTTCCAGCGGCATAGATGTTGCACCTATTGCATGTGACTTTAAAAGTATACAGCCCGCGCCGATATATTTTATACCTGACAGTGCGAATTTGGAGAATATGCAGACCTTTCTTAGTGAAAAAATAGGCTGGGTATATTACCGATTAAAAGGCTGGATACAACTTGATGCTTTGCCTAGGAAATGAAAAACGCAGGCACATCCTCAAGGCGAAAAGTCTATTAAAACTACGGGCGCTAATAGGAGCGCCAATTATCTCCCCCTAAGTTTCTATGGTTTGACTTCAAAATATTGGTCAAGCTTTCAAAAAAATCATGGAAGGCGGCCCAAATTCGAAGCCCAAAATCTAATTAAACTAGCTATATGCCATCTCAAATAGCGATAGCTTTTGCTGCTATCACGCCGCGCATTGTGAACTGCTCTAGTCGAGGTGACAGCGCCCAAACCCAAGCCCATCCTACGGGTGCGTGCGCATAAATCGACATCCTCACAATACATAAAATACCGTTCATCAAAACCAGATAGCGCCACATAGTGTTCTCTTTTGATTAGCAGGAACATCCCCGCAATCCAGTGCGGCTCAATCTTTTCCTCGTTGGAATCGCAAGGCCACCGCCCATTGACCAGTCCGGCTTTTCTTAGGATCATTCCCCAAGGTGTAGGGAAAACTCGACAATTGTCCTCAATGTCTCCTTCGGGATTGAAAATCAGTGGGGAAGAAATAACCCATCTAAATTTTTCCATTGCAGCAATAAGAGCATCATAGGGATTATCTATAAATCGGATATCAGGGTTTAAAACACAAAAATATGGAGTGTCGCAATGCATGAAAGCTGCATTATGATTTGCCCCAAATCCTTTAGGCGCCGGATTACGTAACACTGTAGTTCTTGAACCAAGGGACTCCGATAGAGGGATTTCTTCTTCTGGGAGATTATAAGTTAGAATCACCCTTGCTTTAATACAAAATTTGTCCAAATCCTCTAGCAACTGCCTAGCAATAAGCGCTTGGCCATGGCTGATAATTGAAATCGTAACAACAGAATCCTTCATTCTTATTTTATTTCAAAGACTCCAAACGTGCAATATTGACGTAAGTATTTGTCGAACCAACGAAATTTGAATGGAGAATAAAAGAACTCAACAGGTCTGTACTCTGCAGAGATAAAACACCGGACTAGTTTCTCTTTATCATAAAATATTTTATGATCCGGATCACTCGCATAGCCTCGGAGCCCTGGCACCCCAACCACCAGCTTGCCATGACTTCGTAGTACCCGCCGAACCTCGGCAAGGATCGCCGCGGGAGATGATATATGCTCTAGAACATTGTCCATCAAAATACTGTCAAATGAGTTATCCTCAAATGGAAGCAAATCGGGCTGCATAACATGAGCCTTCATTCCCTGTGATTTCAACCAATCAATGGTAAGTGGATTAACATCGACCCCTGTCATCTCAGGCCGATAACGCAGCATATCGCCTATCCCGCAACCAATGTCTAGTGTATCCCCTTGCAGATATGACGATATTTTTGGATAGAGCCACCACCGGCGATATATAAGCCCCAGTTTACTCCTCTTCTTCAGATATTCGAAATACTCTTGATGGTCGGCCACAATATTATTTTTCGAGAATTTTGAGAAAATTTGCTGTCTGGCTGCATTGCCTAAAACAATTTGGAAGAAGATTTTGATCTATAGCTGTATTTATCTGTGACGCTTTCAACATGGCTTGAGGCAAATCACTATCTTCATCGAATAAAACACCCGTCTCACTATCTTTAATCAAATCTCTATTTCCATCAACATTTCTGAGAACACAGGGAGTCCCAAGGTAAAGTGCTTCCATCGCCGCACGAGAAACCCCTTCCGACATGGACGGCAGCACAAAAGCATTGGCTGCCCGAATTATGGGATACGGTTTATCCACATGTCCGTGTAGATGAACGTTATTCTGTAAGTCAATATCATCAACCAAACCTTTTATGTGAGACTCAAGCGGTCCTTCACCTAACATATCCAGTTCTACCTCATGACCTTGTTGCCGCAATTGTTCAACCGCCTTGATCAACAACTCTGGTCGCTTGCGGGCAGTTAAAGACCCCACAAAAACAAATCTGACCGACTCCTTTGCTTTAGGTTGTTCCCGAAACTTTTCCAGCACCTTCTCATCCACAAAATTTCCGACTATTACAGGAGAACGCCCCAAGAACTTTGAGATTTGGTTAGCCATTTCAGTCGTCATGGCAGTCACCACATGAAAACGGCGGAGCATGATTAAATGAAAATACGCCAATAATCGTCCCTTAAATCCATAGTCCATCTGATAGTTGACAGGCAGATTCCCTCGAACACTACTGCATATTATAGCAAAATCACGGCAAAACAAATTTACGACATCGGAAGAAAAGCCTATTGAAACGGACACTAATTCATCGGCCGCCCCGGATTGGTTCAAAAGTTCGCGAAATTTCAGGATTTTCTTTACGAACCCAGAAGCTATTTCCCATAGTTGAATCACTTCAACCCGTTCATCAATATACGCCGCAGCACCGTTTCCCGGCTTCAGTGAGACGAGAAAAACCCTTCGGGTCTCAATCAGTTGGTTGGCTAGCGCAATAGCTCCTTTGACTGGGCCCGTCGGAATAAACGATGGCACAATGATAAAAAATGTGCGTTTCATTGGAACTCAGCAATAATACATTCTGCTCGCTTATCCCAATTGTAGAGATCGCTGTAATCACTATAAGCCTTTTCGCCGATGCTATAGGCTAGGCTCTTGTTAGACATAATCCATTCCAATGCAGCACACCATTTAAAGGATCCTCAGGAGTAACTAGCAAGAGTAATACCCCCCTCGGACAGGCACTCCTGGATGAAGTGAGGGCGCAATAATGAATATGTCGCGCATCATAATTCTTTGGCCGCATCCAGCAAGCACCGTGCACGATGACTCCATGTGTGGTGGGTACTATAATCATGATGAGCACATGCACTCAGCGAATTAGCAAAATCCTTATCTGTGAGCAGTCTATCCAGTGCCTTATTCCAAGCAGTTACGTTGTTTGGCGACACAAGCAACGCGTTTACGCCATCAATTAAAATCTCGCGTAAGACAGGCAAATTCGATGAAATAATTGGAACTCCGCTTGCCATATATTCAAACATTTTCATGGGAGACATCCAACGTGCAGTATCATGACCGGCCACTCCTATAGAAACATTTTCTTGGTATGGCATAAGTAAAACATCGACCGAGCGCATCGCTTGTTGCGCCACTTGGTGTGGCACGTGACCAATGTAAATCAAATTCGTTAATCGATTAGATTTCTTTTTAATCAGTACATCATCCTCATTTCCCCCAAATAAGAGAAATAAAACATGAGGATGGGCCTTGGCCATTTCTTCAATCACCTCTACCCCACGCCCAGGATAAAGATGGCCGAAATAACCACAAATGCTCTCCCAATGACCTTCTATTCCCGGCAAAGTTTCGATCAACTGATCACGCCGTGCTGATCTGGGGATAGGCTCAATTCCATCAGGTGCTGCGTCGTGAAGCACCAAAGTGCGGGCAGGGCCAATCCCGTGGTGCTGTTCAAGATAATACTTTAATTTATTTGACACAACAATGGTGGTAACCCAAGGACATAACATTGTTCCCCTCTGTAGTAATTTACGAAAACCAATTTCTAATTGATGCGTTTCAAACAGGACAGGCCGCCTCATCACGAATCCGATCAGAAATGAAGCGTAGAGATTTCTGGAAATAAGTGCATCAGGCCATTTTCTCCGCATTAAATCCCAAAGGGCATGCACTGCAATCCGCAGGTTGGTGGCGAGTTGGAATCTACTGTAAAAAGATACAATCCGTGCCTTACGCAAATCTACACCATAAGCCGTAAGAATGGTATCGGGAAGATCCTCATCCTTTGGGATTGCACGCCTTGCAAAAAGCACAACATCAGACCCTTTATTAATTAAAGCAGCACATTGCATGACAACATGTACCGAATTGGCAGCTCGCGAGGGCACTGTGGATGGTGAAATATAGACTAACTTCATTCTTGCTTCTCTGGCATCTGCTCAGCAATGGAAAACAATGCACACCTCATCCAGCTAGCTAGTCCCAATTTCACTTTTCACGCATTTTGAAGAGCCCTTTTGCAGCCGAAAAGGATTATAGTTTATAGCATATAGGCAACTCTAGCAGTCTGTTGGGTTTATCTATTGCAAGTGATTTACAATCTCTTCCATAACTTCCTTTGCCATTACGCCTCGATTTTGATCTTTAGCGACACTAGGCTCTTGGTTTTCAATTTCTCCACGGAGGCACAATCGGATTGCCTCCGCATAAGATGCATATTTTAATTTCTTCAATGCCGCCAAATGGAAATCCAATGATATAATCCGCTGGCTTCGCAAAGGGAAAAATTTTATTACCTTACCCGTATCGATGCCCTTATCAACTAGATAAGCTGAAACGCCCGCAACTTGGCCGTCCTTTAAGGCCCATATGGATGCATCCAATCCCCGGTATTCTGGAAGTTTAGCGGGATGTATATTGATTATACCACGTTTGAATTTGGCAATCACTTCTGAGGAAAGAAGCCCCTCGGAGGAATACATTACTGTAATATTATTAAAACAATTCTGAGCGTTTGATTCCCAATTATTATTTAGGTATATAACTTTATACCTATTGCAAATACTATCTAGGAAGCCTAATAAGTATATAATAATTTGTTTTACACCCAATAAACTCAGTGCTCTGGCTATGATAAAGCGTATCCGCTGAGGAAATTTTATTGCACTTCCCAAAAGTTCTTGGCGTATTTGGATTTGCTTTAAACGCTTTGGGTGCAGCTCGGATCTGGGTGCTACTAAAACAAATTGTACATGGAATTCGTTTCTTTTAAGAGAGGAAATAAAAGATAGTAATCCTAAATCAATTTGTTGGCATATGACAGTGACTTTCGTTGAGCAACTATTTTGATCCAGCTTAGCCATGAATTAATATCTATTGAAACTTGTTCGGTGCAAACTTGTATTTTTCATTTATATGATCGCCTAGCCTTAAGGACAATGCAGCAATTGTGTAGAAGGGATTAGCATACCCGTAACCAGGAAACACGGAAGGTCCCGATACATATAGATTCCTAATACCATGGACATTTAAGTTATTATCCACCACCGAGTCATCCGATGCTGGCCCAATCCTCGTGCCACCCATAAAATGGGAGTGTATCGCTGTAAACTCTCCTGATCCGGGTCGTTTATAAAGGAACTCGCCCAAATCATTTGCCCGCAATTGATCAGAGAATATGGAAAGGAATTTCTCGGCATTTTCCCAATCGTCTTCATTAAACCTCCAATCAATGGCAGCCAGAGGCAACCCGCTCTGCGACTTCCTGTCAGATAACTTAATTCTGTTCTCAAGGGAGGCTGATTGATCGAAATAGGCGCGAACTGCTAATGTCTTACCCGATCGCCCTGATGTACCTATGTTATCAATGACCTTGTAAACCGAAACACCAAGATTTGCCAAAGTTTCAACCAAGGCCCCCTTCCCTGAACGGGTAATCGGCAGAGAACCAAGTAGGTTTTTTATATAGTCAAATATCCTAGTTGCACGATGATTAAACGGCGAATCAAATCTTAGGCAATGGTTCAGCAGTTGATTTTGTATTAAAGTTTTTTCTGATAAACCAAATTGAAGCCGGCTGGAATACGTTGAGTGCTTCCTCATGGCAAACAGGAAGTGATCCGATGCGAGCGGCTTATCGAGCCTGATTATTCCAACATTTCCCTTTGGATGCGTAGAAAAGTACCTGCCAATATTGTTATACAGATTTGGAATGGAATCCCTAATGCCTCGTAAGCTGTGTAATAGAATACGAACATTCGTGAGAGTCCCTGCCGCGAGGATATACACTTTTGCTGATATAAATATATTTTGCTTCTGCGCTTGGTCATAAACCTCAATTTTTGTAATTGATGTGTTATCTGCTGAGAGCTGCAGACGTGTAGCGGAGCAATTCTTGAACAATTTTATATTTGCATTGTCTGCAACCAATACACTCGTGGAATACGGTGTATTTAATACAACCATTTTTCGTGGGTCCAAAATAGTGTGCTTTAGTACGTCAAAATCACTCCATTCAGAACATTCATCACTTATTGATTGATTGATTCCAATATAGTGATCTACACGCTTGTACAACGATTCAAGCTCAGCTTGGTCGACAGGCCAATCTTTGGAATTAAATTCGCGGCGCCCAATCAGGTCAATGGAATCCATTTTTGCCAGACCGCCCGCCCACAAATTTGATGACCCTCCTATTTGCTGGGAAAATCCAAATTTAAGATCTCCGGCGATGTTGCCGCTAGATATATCAATCACATTCAGCGGGTTTGAATCAAGGTTATCATCACCTGCCTCAACCACAGCTACCCTCACCCCCTGAGAAGCGAGCTCATGAGATGCAAAGGCTCCTGCTGGCCCGCTACCTATAATGCAAACGTCAAAGTGAATAATATTACCTCGGTGGTTCCTTTAATAATCCAATAAGATTAATCCATCTTAAAGGGTAAATAAATTGGTAAAATGGCACAAAGACTACCCTGTCAAATGCCAGCTGGGCTCGGGGCAATTTATCTTTTATTCTAAATATACTATCATCGTTACATTTCATTGAAAAATATTCAATGGAATCGGCATAGCTTCTTCTGAAACAGTTTACTTTGACCAATTTCGCATTTGCCATAAATCCCTCAGCGGTTTTTCTATCCCTAAATATAATGGGAACGCCCTGGCAATAACCTCCGCGAATGGCACCCGATA
This sequence comes from uncultured Verrucomicrobiota bacterium, assembly GCA_902551155.1. Classification (GTDB taxonomy): domain Bacteria; phylum Verrucomicrobiota; class Verrucomicrobiia; order Limisphaerales; family UBA1100; genus UBA1100. The sequence goes on from CACDBG010000004.1 coordinate 17,094, forward strand.
AAACAGTGGGGATTAAAAAGGAATCCGTTGCTGTTGATAGTTCTTCGAGTTCCGTCACCCATTTCTCAAAAATCCGGTTCTTGTATGTTAAATATTTAAGATCAACGAGAGCTAAAGCAGCGCCTATTGGGTGAGCTCTCATCTTTTTCCCGAAGCCGAATGGTGGGATCGATTTATGATCTGTCAATTTTGATGCTGGAAATTTCTTGAAGCTTTCCTGGTGTCCATAGGCCGCCATCTTAAGGGCTATTTTCGGGCAGTTGGTAATGGCAAGGGCGCCTTCTCCGGCTGAAACTGCTTTTGCGCCTTGCAGGCTAAATATACCAATGTGCCCCCATGTTCCTACCATCCTCCCATTGATTTTCGCTCCATGGGCATGGGAGCAATCTTCTATTACGAGAACGTTATTTTTATTAGCCCAATCCATAATGCTTTTCATGTCACAAGGGTTTCCATAGAAATGAACAACAATTAGGATGGAGGGTTTGGGGTTTAATTGGGAAAGAATCGCGCAATCAAGATTCAAAGTTTGTTCCGAAATATCGATAAAAACGATTTTTGATGAGAAACTCACCGCCGAACAATAAGAACTTGGAATAACGAATCCCGAAGTGGCAACCAGTGATGTAGAATTGGCGTCTAGGGAAAACAAGGCCGCTTCAGTGGCGCTGGTAGCATTAGAGAACATCATGGCATGAGCTGAGCCGGTGTAACTCGAAAACCTGTCTTCCAGCTTACGGACAGGAGTGGGGTACGCTGTAACTTGGTTTTTCAGCACGGCCAAAACAACATGCACTATCTGAGACACTCGCGTGATAACAGTGAATATTAAATAATATAAACTATTATACATTATCGAATTTGCTTAAAATTAATATTTTGCGCCCTTCGTTAAACGGAGCATCACATACAATTAAATTGTGCCGATCGGAAATTCGTGGATGCAGATCGCATCTTAATTCCACTTGATACTGAGAATGACTGCGGACTTCCCCCAACTTTTTCAGTGCATGATGATCGTTTAAACCACCGATATATAGTGACATATTTCCCATTCGATTTGGATAGCTATCTACAACAACCCTGTTGCCATCAGCAAATACTGTTGGATGCCCATCCCCTTGAGGCATTGATGGCCCAATTTCGACCCATCCTGCTTGTTCCTCCCACAGCGAGAACTTCGCTCCCCGCTCAACCTTCAAATATGCAAGAATCCGCTCAGAGTCAATCCAGGTATGATGACTAAAATATCCGGTATTTGATATCAGATGCGTGCTGGACTTATTTAGGTTTAATAAAACTGGGAAGATTTTACGTACATTTGTATGTGGATCAGGGTAATGAACTAAGGTTAATAATTTTGTAGAACACTCAGACCACGCCACATGATTAAGATACGGATCACTTTGCGGAGGACATTTGAGGTTAGTTTGTTCCAATATTTCGGTTAAACTAACTTTATATAGAATTTGGTCATCCTCTAAGCTATATATTGTAAGTACCTCAGCGGCGCCATCCGAATGTGTGCCAGAATAACCGTACCCAGGGCGTTTGCTTCGGAGCCTGGCAAAATTCAGGCTGGCGGCCTTCTTCCGATCCGGAGCTATGGCCCAAAAAGGCAATTGAAATTGCCGCGTGATTCTCTTTTCTGCTACATCATAAACCAATGAACATTGTCTGCCATTAATGATGTCATTATAGGCAATTAAATTATCGGCTATCCACTGAACCCTAGAACCTAATTGCCAATTTAGCGCCCTGGTTACTTCAAGCGAAGTGAAGATATTTGAATTAATGTCAAGAAGTCCAATTTCACCGCTTTCAGGAGTAGAATATGAAGTGTATTTAAGCGGAACCCGGTGGCATAATATATTGTTCCCATCAGTACTAACCGGATCAATATCGTAATATCCTACAAAACAATGCCCCTTGTCACCGAGTATTTTTACACCAATATCCGAACGAAAGCTGTATTTTGGCAGGATTTGACAAAATCTGACAAGGGCCTTCCGGAGTATTTTCTTTATTGCGGCTAAGATATTGATAAGAGATTCAGAAAAAAATACGATTAATTATGAAGTAAGATTTGGGCCTCAATAAGAGGGCCAAACAGAAAATTGCCACGAGAGTTGCCCGCACAAACACTGTAGCCGAACGCGTTCCGATTTTCACCTTAAGACAATCAATTGCCAACAAGAAAACTACCGGATAAAGACTCAATATCACATTTGAAATGCGAAACGCAAAAAATGGCTTGATGGGAAAGCGCCAAAAAGGATGTTACCCCAACCATTTCAAGATAAAAAAGTGCACGGATTTGGACATTTTCTGTCCATCTTGCCCTTATAATCCAAAGGCCAAAAATCAATAATCCATGGATAATCAACAAGCCGTGACTACTTACTGGCATTCCATAGCCCTCTTTTTGCCAAGCCATATACAATTCAACGCGCGGATCGATAAAGGAGAACACAGACAAATTAAAGCCCGCCGCAAATACCAATCCTAATCCAAGAAATACAACAAAGAAACGAGTATATTTTGACCGTATTCCAGCGGTGTAGATACATGACTCGTAAGCTATGATAAAAGGAGCAACTGTTAAATGCATACTTACTGCAGCGCAATAGAACAGCCATCGCCACCTCCAAGGAAGGGTCAATCCAATTGCAGCAAGTGAGACGGCAAAACCAACACGCATTTGAGCAAAATCTCTTACAACAATGAGATGAAGGAAAAACAACAGTAACAACAAACTCTTTGAACAGCCAAAGTGTTTAGCTAATCTGCTTATTGCCAATAACCCGACGAGTCCTGTGAAGAATTGCAAAGCTTCCCATGGAAGACCCAGCGCATTGAAAGCATCTATCAACAGTCCAAACCCTAATTCAGTAAAACCTGAGGTATAATCGACCTCATAAATGTAGCGATAGTTGGCAACATCCACACCTTCACTGCGGAGCATGCCAAAAAGATAAATTGCCGAAACGGATATCCAAACCCACGCCCGAAAGCCCTTCCAGAGATTCTTTTCTCGAGAAAGATCGATTAGGGGCACACAGATGATTGCCCCTATGGTTGTGATATAATAAATTAATGTGAAACTCGTCATCCCAGATTTACGTAATGCACACTTCGTCGAACGTAAAATACTATTATTTCAAGAAACCTGGCACTTGAGAAAATAAACTGCACGCTTCATTTAATTAACCAGCATTCTGAAAATAGCCATAGTCCTGTGGAAACCCATGATATACCTGACTGCACCATGTTTATCACTTACGCTTGAAATGCCATCCATCCTTATTTGGCAGTCGTCACAAAAATAATCATCTATTCACTCTGAACTAGTCGTTGCCCCCAAGCAAAGGTGATCGTTTTTGGAAAATTATATCGCACTACTTCTATATTCGTAATTATTAAAAATGAGAGATACTTCCCAGGAGAATAATCATTGTTGATAGAAATAATTTCCCAAAAGTTGTTTGATTTTTTCCTTATGAACATTTTCAAGCATATACGTCCACGCTAAGATGATGAATAAGGCAAGTGTCAGTGTATGTGCTATGTTTTCGCTCGCACCAAAGAAACACAATGTCGTGTAGGCCGATATTGGCGCAATCATCAGGAGGGTATATTTTAAATAAACATCGCTAATATATTTTTTGATATCTATTTTAAAGTATCTAACTGCAATCAACATCAAGGGGCCAAAAGATCGCAGAATAAATATAGCCGCAACGCCAGAGGCCACCCCCAATAAACCAAGATCAAATTTCACAATGTTTATATACCCTATGATCAACCCTGTAAGGACAATGATTAATTCCAGCATTGAAATGATTATATGTTGGCCAACAAAGGACAATATCTTCCGCGCATATAGAGATGGAATTGAAAAAGAAAAAGGTATGATGATGACTAAAGTTAAATGGTAAATTGTATTTATTTCGCTTTGGCCAATATTCAACCACATATTTAAAAAAACTTTGCCAAAAGCTGCAAAGATGATGGTTATAAAAGTTGCCAATATAAGTGAATATCTAGAGAATTGTATAAATGTCGTATATAATACGTTTACTTTATTTTGTGCGTGCAATTGTGATGCTTGAGGCCCGATGAAAGATACTGGGACGGTTAGAAATTGCATTATTGAAGCAACCAAAAGCATTGTTATTGAAAATAAGGCAACACCCTCGTCAATTCCGTTCACGAGCCCGATTAAAAGTGGGGTTCCTTGTCGTAGGGTAGTAGCACTTGCCGCTACAATCATCACAGATGCCCCAATGGTAAAAATTTGTTTTAAATGGGGAGCAATGTTACTGAATGTATCATTTATGTTTGCGATAGCATTTGTTTTTAAAGCTAACATAAACTGAATGGCATGGATTATAAAATTAGATCCATAGTAGATCAAAGCAAGAAGAAGCAGATCTAATAAATTTAAGTAAGCAATAAGGTATAAAACACAAACCCGTAGAATAATTAATACCGTCTCGACCCTTAAATGGACATAAAATTTATGGTTAGATTCTAATATGCTGATTCCACATCTAAGCGGTAGGTTTACTGCTGTAATAATTAACGCAAACTTTAATGCATATTGAGCGCCATCAGGCGCACCAGTTAACTTGAATATAGAAAAAAAGAGTTCAACAAGATCCTGTGAAAATAATGCAATCGACAAGGCAATCGATAATAGCAGGAACAAACAAATTATTGTTACCTCTCCTGATTTTTTCTTGTCATCGAGCGCAAGATACTTTGAAGAAATTCTAATTAAACCAGTGGGTATGCCCAATTCTGCAAGTTGTATGTATGCTGAAAACTGTGTTATGAGAAACCAAATGCCGGCAAACTTAAGACCTAAGGTATCTACAACTAACGGAGCAAGAATTATGCCTTGGCCAATTAGTGCAATATTTCTCAATACTTTTACATAAGTATTCTTAAAAAGGTTTTCCCGGAATAAATTCACCCGGTTTTAAAATTAATCATTACTTTCAATTGAGTTCTTAATTCCCGACGAGGAACTCACATCTTTTGTAATTTTGTAAGCCAGAATCTAAATGTTAGGCATTTTCGACTGATCAATAAAAGTAATTGAAATCTCAGGCAAATTTTCAGTCAATTCTTCCGTAAGAATTTTCATATTATCCACGTCTTTTATGTTTAAGAAAAAAACAATATTCAATTTTCCATCAGCCATTTCGTACCTTCGAAGATCTGCCATATCTGTGTGTCGCCCCACAATATCCGAAATTGTACCTAAATTATTTCCCCCTCCCTGAGATTCAATTGATAGGAAATATGTTGTGGGGCTTGCTTTGGTGTTATTACCTTTAGTCAAGGCCATAAGGATCAATATCAAAAGGCCAGCGGTGATGGTGCTAACCGTTTGATTAGCCCCAAGACCCAGACCTATAGCAATTGAAATAAACAAATAGGCAAGTTCTTCAGGTTCTTTGATCGGCGTTCTAAAGCGTACAATTGAAAGTGCCCCAACCAAACCAAGCGACAATGCTAATGACGATTTAACCACTGAGATAACTAGGATCGTGGTCAAGATGATAAAGGGCAAAACAGCAGCAAATGATGCCTTATTGCTCAATACCGATGAATATTTTCTATAGTGATAAGTTACGCACCACGCAAGAATATATCCAATTAATAGGTTAAGCAGTAACGAGCCGACCGACAGTTCATCTAGGCTGGTAAGTGAAATAATTTTTTCTTTCATTTTTTATTATTGTTAATCGTGTTTTTCTAACTAGTCATTGCATAATAGAGCTTACTGAATTTACATACTTCGAGTTTCTGGAATTGCGTAATGGTATGTCACCTATTTCAGATGTTACAGCTTCATAGGATGATGGATCGTACTTCAACTCTATTGCCATATATTCGGTTGTAGCTGTTCTATGGGTTATATTAATGTTATCTGATAAAGTTTGATCATAGACTTCATGGCTTTGGTCTAGGGTGAGACGTATTCCCCCGCATTTTGAAATAAAATAAGACCGTATATACCTATTCAAAATTATCGGCAAACTATTATACTGGATAATGGTACGCCATGCTGCATTACCATGATTTGTAATTTTTTTGTATAAGCTACTGTGCGATGTCACATTATCTGTTATATCAATCTTAACCGACTCTTTGTAACCGTAAGAATTAATTCTATTCTTTAGCTCTAACGTACCCTTGCATGGATATAATGAATCTCCATACCATCGATATCTAAGTTTTGATCGTTTACTAATTCCGTCAAGGTTATCGGCATACGCAGCATATTCGAAGGTATCATAATATATATTGCTGATTAGCCTGCCGGGATATTGCTTCCTGAAACAAAATGCAGACAGTGTTACCCACGATAAGATTTCAGATTCATATAAATCAGAACATACAAACTTATTTTCGTATCTCAACGGTTTATCCATAAATAATACTACTGCCTATTTGATTTCATTATGCCTTGATATAAATCTTTTACGGGAATTCTCACTTTTTTAATACTCCTACCGTTAAATATAATTTTTGAATGTTCGTCACACAAAATGTCCCCGTCATCGTCAATTTTTGTATTATGGGAGCTGATTGTTCCCCCAGTAAATTCATTCTTTTTCATATAAGCTATTATTGGTGCATATGAACAATTGGAAAGATCTGAGTTATGCAAGCTTACAGAAGAACCATCCTTTGATGCTAGGCCTACAGATGCCGTTCGAACGGTAACTCCCTTTACTTCAATGTTTGACCGTTCTCCTGCCGAGATAGCCTTATCGGATATTACATTAAATACCGATTGTGAAATTGCTGATAAACTGCCGCTAAAATCTGCCGCATCTCCGCCCCCAAGAAGTCCAATATTATTAAATTCGCATTCCAAAATTTTCCCAATTGAAAAATCGATATCTACCGCATCTGAATTAGTGTCTTGGAAAAAGCAGCTTTTAATAATATATTCTGACCTTATAACATTGAGAGCGTCTTCGGATTTTACCGAGTGCATATTAAGATTTATGATATTTATATCACTTTTATAAACAGTAAATGCTCCAGTTAATGTAACAAAATCGTAAGATACTGGCCCAACATTTTCCATTCGGAGATTTTTAACTAAATTTGTTTTTCCCGTTTCCTTCAAATACAACCATCCAGCAGTTCCGTCTCCAATGAACTCGACTGGCTTCCCTGTCCCACCTATATTTACTGGAACCTTGGAAACAACGCCAGAGCCATTAGTAAATCGAAGCTTCACCGCGGGAGGAATAATAAATTTATCGTAGCCTCCTAGGACAAGAACCTGATCGATATCCCACTCCCCTTCGCAAAAAGCAATGGTGTTATTTTTCTCATCATAATTAAGTATGTTTGATTCCAGCAGTTTATTTACATAATGCTCATGATTATTTATTTTGCTAATTTCAGGATAATAATTTTGTACACTAACCTTACTAGTATAACTCTTATCAAGCGGCGAGACTATACAAGCTGCCCCATTTAAAAGATCGAATGGGACATCGTATATTTTGCTATAATCCATTTTTTCCTGCGAGCTCCTTGCATCCATCTTGAAGGGTAAATATTGGTTAAAATATTTTCCCAATTTTTCATTTTTTATCGGGTCTTCATGAATGATGTCTAGTATTTGCATCTTTTTAGGTATGGCGCTCGCGATCTGCAAATCAAAGCAACCCGATTGGTTGCCCTCTACTAGAAATATATGTGCCGGCTTGATATTTGAATAATCAATGGGAATTACACGGGTTTTCAGCAAATGCTCCTGAATATATTTTGACCGTTTTAGCAAATCTGAATAATCGTATGCTTCAAGAAGGTAAAATTCGCTAATTAGCTGCTTCAAATATATTTCTTCTTTGGCTGACAAATCCTTCAAAAGATCTGTATTTGATATGTCTCCTGTAATTTGGGCCAATGATTCGGTGTATGATTTGTGAATAACTGGATCTGATAAAATCAATTTGTAGAAGGGGCTATCGATATACGCAGTATAGTTCATTCGTTCATTAAAATTATCGTCATACCCAACAGGCTGCAATTTGCTTGTATAAGGGTTGTAATAGAATCTTAAATTACCCCATCTCACGCCATGTTGAGCTCCGAACAATTCATTAATAGCCATGAATTTACCGATTTCATCAATATCGAAAACTTCTGAGGCTTTTAGTTTTTCTTCGACGAATCCCCTTAACATACCAATTGCATTTATCCTGTGTATTTTAAGTTGTTTTGATTTAGATATTGCAGAATCACCGAAGGTATCTATCCGGGCGTTTTTATAATCAAATAACTTTCCGTATTTCCAGTAATCCGACTCGTCAAATCTAACAATGACAGATTCCTTGCGCCTGTTGTTTTCTATTAGCTCTTTGGAAAAATGTTCTTCGATTTCCATCAACCCTACATCGTTCCCATTTAAGTAAACTCTTACAACTTTTCTTCTTAAAGTTATCAAACCATACGTTCCACGCATACAATCTATGATGTATTGGCCTTGGAAACCTCTTACCATTGGATTTTGAATTGAAAACCTTCTCATGCCAAAAAGGCTTTCATCCTTTAAAACTTCAACACGAAAGGACCATTTATCACCTTGAATATGATCAACGTTGTCACCTTTGATACGAAGTTTAACCTTTATAGATTTTCCGGAATGCTCAATTGTGGCAGGCACAAAATCATCTTGCTCCTGAGTGATATTGCCTTTAGCAAGAGATTCACGGACTTTAGACTGTATCTTCGAAAAGTTTTCAAATTTTACATCAATCCTGACTTTGTCAACGTCAGCAGAGTTCAAATGAGATTTAAGGTAACACAGGGGCGTTCTTTTTATTACAGAGCTTATGCTTTCAGGATTGATGGAATTATACCCCTTACTAAAAAAATAGTTTCGTATATCCTGCAATTTCGAGAAAGCGACACCTAGCATGACAAGAACAATCGCGGACAACACAACTAAAGCTTTGTTTAAAAATTTTAGCGCGCGTTTATACTTTTTTTGCGGAGTAGCAAGTGTATTATTTATAATCATAAGGGATTAATATTTAAAGTTTCCTTTGCCGTTATAAAATGAATTGAATATTTTGAGGGCAAGATCCTTACCGCAATTACCTCTAAGCACTTCTTTCCAAGAGTCTATTTTAGACTCCTCTATTTTTTTTAGATAACCATCCATCGTGTAAACTAGTACCTTGTCATAGCCAAGTGCAGATAGCACTGACATCCGGTGGTTTCCCTGAAGCACAATGAAACGTTTATCGTTATTTTTGTTTATTATATAAGTTCCACCAATAACGCTTTTATGCCTAACAACCTGGTGTCCGCTTTTTTTTATACTTTTATATAGATTTATTGTATCATTATATTGCTTTTGGATTTGGCCCAGTTCAGTGGGGCCGCAAAATCGGCTTTTTAGTCGGTCCTTTAATTTATTACACCCTAATCGGAATTTCCCCCAAGGGAACACGTACAGCGGCAAGTCACACATCGAACTGTCATAACCGAACGCCTGACACATGTCTTCTGGAGTGAATTTATTGTGATACCTGTACAAAGAAGTATTCTCTACACTTATATCCTCGTTGCGCTGATATTCTTTTATTGTTTTTACAATTGGGTGGAATCCCTCTTTGTTAAACTGTCTGCCGAAAATTGTAACCGCCTGGTCTACGTTAATTAACCTTGTTCTTAATATGGATTTCAGAAAGTTCTTCACTACTTGTAGTGTATTTTTATAGATATGAAGAAATCTTTTTTTCTATATATTGACTGAAATATTCAATTTCTTCAGATGCGTTTTCTCGTCCAATCATTGACACTCTTTTAGATTTTGCCAAATGTACGCTGTACATATTCATAGGAATACTCAATTTCATGCAAGCGGCCACATATGCCATTAATGCTTTTCTATCGTATTTATAATTTCTTATTAAACTCCTTAATTTCTCATCTAATAGAGTTAAGTCACCTATTTTCACTACCATACTCTCCGGCAGAATCCCATACATCACGTTGCCAAAGACCGCTACGGGTTTGCCCATAAGCATTGCTTCAAAACCTACAAATCCACTAATTGTAGCTACCGCTCGTGATTTTTTTATCCATTTTGTTGGATGTGTGTCACAATCGACAAAGTATAAATTTGGTATTTCAAGCAATTTTTTATAATATCCCGGCCTTCGATAGGCTATGCTTCTTGGGTGTTCTTTAATCAAAACTTTCCACCCAATTGGCACGCATTGACACAATCTTCTAATAAGTTCGATTTGATTTTGGTATTTAACCCCATGAACTGACAGTGCTGTTTCCGGTTCGGAGTGTAACGGGAAAAAAATGAAATCTGTTTCTCCAATATCATCATAACCTATAATCCTCGTGTCCATACATTTTCTAGATATCCAGCTATTTAGCCCAGACAATATCTTAGTGTACAACAGTCCGGAGTATACCGGCGGAACATGATTATCGTTTTTTGTTATTCTTCTTTGAAAAGATAAAATCCTCTTTATTACACCTCCACTAGATTTAAGTATTCCTGTAATTGAATTCGAAATCCGTGGTCTTTCATAAATTAAATTGCCCTCATATTTCACGGGTGCATTTTTAGCATCATCTATATAATTTGTTGCCTCTTCCCTGAATGAATAATCATTATTTTTAAGATTATTTTGAAATTCATTATCTATTTCTTTTGTGTATGCTCCAAAACTTTCACTCAGTATAATATTGTTTTTAACCTTAGTGAATTTTAGCTGTAGATACTGTATCTGGTTTACCTTAGCTGCAAAATAAAGCAGGTAGTCGCCATAAGTCGACGGCGTTAATGTCATTATTACGTCAGGTTTTATTTTGCTAATAATTGATTCTATAGCAAATAATGATGAGTATATTATATCACACAACTCCTCATGGGTATATTTGCACGCATACTCCTGCCTCAACTTTGTGTTTTTTCCATACATCAATCTCCGGTCGCACACTATTGCATCCCATAGGTTGCAGTTGCTGTACTTATTTTTAATTTTAATTAAATTACTAGTATTGATAGTTTCCCTCTGCTTCCCCGTGTAATTCCACTCGAACAATAGCTTGACTCTTGGATCGTCTTTTAATGGCAGCTTGTGATTATTATTTAGATAATATTCAGAGTCTGATACCAAGTAAGCACTTTCTTTGAGGACACCTTTGTTTTTCAAGATTTTATCTACCTCTTGAAAAATATTTAAAAATCCACTTTGCGCTCCAAAAAAAATATTCATTCAAATAAACTCCAAACTAATAATTTATGAAAGACAGCTGTTATGACTATGCACTTGGGGAATGACAATTTTTCTTTTAGGCTTAGTTCCCAATCAGGAAGGCTGGCCCTCCCCCTTCTTTGCACATCCAGAGCTTTTGCACATCGTTATCCAAACTGCGATTAACAAGTAGTCCTTCAAAATGATTTACTAAAATCTTTTCAACTTCTGGTGGAAGAAGTGATAATAGAAAGTCGATGCTGAGACCAATCACGGGAGAGAGAGGCTCCGAATGACCCAGTATTTCTAACCTTGTCACACCAATCTTAAGCACATCTAGAAATCCTTGGGTAGAAAAAAAGGCTCCAAAAATTCCCTACAGGATTTTTTGTATACTATTGGTTTCTTACTGAGGATACACACTTCCAGAATTAATGTATTTATTAAATTTCATTACTCTTTAAAATAGCCTCAGCGTAAATAAAATCCAACATACTATCAATATTAACAGTGAACTCATTTTCTACTTTAACAAAAGCTGAGTTTTCATCAAATATCTTGTTAGTCTCCAACAAGAATCCTGTTTTAAACGCGTATATGTTACCGACATGCAAATATATATCATCAAGGTCAAATCTGGATGTGACTTTTTTACTATTAACAAAAAACTTTTCAAAATTTCCGATCTCATTTTCTTTATACATATGATGAGGATGGGCGTGGTCTATCTTCGTAATTGATATTACACTCTCACTCTTCTTTTCAATAATCTCTTCTATGGCGTTATCAAAGTGTTTTACCTGCGTAAAAGGTGAAGAAGGTTGTAAAAGCACACATATATCATACTTTCTACCACTAGCCATTAGTTTATTTAAGCAATATATTAATACATCAACAGTTGTAGCATTGTCTGTGGATAGGTGATCGGGCCTCCTAAAGGGCACCTCGTATCCAATTTCCTTTCCAATATTAATAATTTCGACATCATCCGAAGATAGGATCAATGTATTATCGTATTTCGATGATTTTGCTACTTCATAAGGATATTGAATTAACGGCTTCGCACCCAATAATTTGATGTTCTTTCTTTTTACACCCTTAGAACCACCTCTGGCGGGCACTATTGTTAAAATCCTCACAAATGCCTCTCTAACTGTAATAGCATAGAAATGTTTTCAGTGTAATGATTCATTAATGGTGAATTCATTCTTAGTTTCATAGTTAGTAAATTATATCTTTCAATCAATTCATATAATACTTTGTTGTTAATTTCTCTAAGAAAGCGAACCCTATTGCAAATATTGGCGACTATACCTTGATAACCTTTGATATTAACTGTAGCTGTATTTTCAGTTAATCCCTTTTCATTTAAATAAGCTGTTTCTGATTGATCCATCATTTCTGAAAAGGATGTAAAGTTTTTCATCACAATGTTTTCAATTTCATTCCAGCTACTAGAACTATTAACCTGCATACCAATTAAGTCCAATTTGTTAAATATGTTAGATGGATCTGTTATATTGTTCACACCATTTTGGTAATTATCGCAGTCACTTAGTTGTTCTTTTTCTTCTTCATTCATTAAAGCTTGATATATTTCATTCACATAGACAGCTGAAATATGTAACTTATCATTCTTAAAGCAGTTGTCACTGGAATCATATGTATACCAGGGAAAAAGAGCGTCAAAATAATAGCCAGAATTTATGAGCTTATTAACTACATCCACTTTTTCGATTACATAAAAACCATTGTTTAAAAACATGAAGTCAGCCTTATTTATGTTTTGGAACTGGTGAGTATAATTTCCATAATAACGTTCGACTCCGGCTGGCAATTCACTCTCAAATATAATTATAATTTTAGAATCTGGAAATTTTGATTTAACTAACCTAGTATATTCCTGAAAATAGTTCGCATAATTAGTCCAAGTATATTTTGTTTCTTCAATCTTAATTTTTTTGTCTTTGACTTGGTCTAGCTCTAAATACCTGCCATTAATTTTCACATATTTATCTCTAACAAAAAATTGCGGCATTGTTATGACAATTTTATCATATTTCTCTTTTTCAGAAAATCCCAAATAATAATTAGTTGGAGCACTTGTCGTAATGGAGTTTTTTAGCTCTTCTGAATATGAAGAGGGGTTATTGAGAAAAGAATAATTTGTACACCATTTATATCTACAATGCTCATTAACTTGGTTATGGATATAGTATAAGTATCTAGCTAAACAGTTGCCTAAAAATAATGTCATTTTCTGTACCTAATTAAATTCAGAAGATCATTTATTTCATTCGTCAAATCATAATTAGGTGTGGAAGGTTTTTGTTTAGAGCAAAGAAAGCCAACTAAGTGCCCGTCATATATAACTGATGTAGCAAGGATGGAAAATCCTACATCTTGTAATATGTTGAATGTGGATTGATAGGAGAAGTTATGAGGATGATCAAGTTTAATGCTCTTTTCTATGCCGCGATTGATTAACATGTACTTAAAATCAACAATATCGATAAAGAAAATACCATCATTAGTTAATGCATGATAAATAATAGTTAACGATTTTCTTATATCAAATAAATGATCAATTGTTTGGCATAATATAATTAAATTATATTTCTCATCTATACCCTCCAGGTTTTCAATAAAACCATTTTTTATATTTAATCCATTTTCTTTAGCTATAGCTAGCTCATCCATTGATGGATCTATGACTGTTGCATCAACGTCTATGCCATCATAGTTATTGGTAAATTCATCTTTTAAAGCTTTTGATACAATCCCTGTGGATCCACCAACATCGAGTAAATTGATCTTATCAAATTTGTTAACTATATGTGGCTTTATGAATTCATATACACTGTTTGCGTATACTTCTTGTTCATTCTGAATTGTTATTTTATCAATTTTCCTTTTGTTAAAACAGCTAACTAATTGTCTGTAAGACTTATTGTAGAATTCCATATAACTTTCTTCACTCATGCGAGGAGAAATAAACACAACGCCACAAGACATACACAAATTACTTCTAACATCATATCCGTATCGATCTTTGTCATATATAGAAAAGTAGTTATTTGACCCACAGCAAGTGCATTCTTTGACACAAACCATGTTTTTATTTTTATAATCAAATAAATGGGTGCAGCTATTCATATTATTTTTTTAAAATAATTTTCTAAAACTCAATCAACATTTGTTAAAACCATCTGCAATTCCGTTGCTTGAACGCATATTTTTCCCTGAGACTCCCCTTTGGAACCTCTCTGGCAGACGACAGGCCTAAGACAAGTTTCTGTAGCCTCATGCCATATATCCCAACTCCCCGACGGCTAACTCCGCCATCCGCTCCTCGGTAATATGCATCGCGTCACTGGTGCAGCCTCCGATATGAGGAGTGATAATCACATTCAACCCATCTCGTGCAGCACTCACTAAAGGGGATTCCATTGGCGAAACCTTCGAATGTTCATCGTGGAGAACATCGACGGCCACACCTCCCAGTCGATTTGCGCGAATCGCCTCCCCTGCCGCATGTTCGTCAAGCAAGGCCCCGCGAGCGGTGTTGACTACAAGGGCATGCGAAGGGAGTCTTGTTATTTCTGAAGGCCCTATTAGGCGATGGTTTTCGGACGTTAGCTTCGCATGAATAGTAAGGATGTCAACATCGGCCATCAGGGAATCAAGGTTCCTCCGTTCTACCAGAAGTTCTTCAAAACGAGCTTCCGGCTGGAAAGGGTCGTAGGCGAGCATGCGCATCCCAAGTGCCTTGCCATAAAGAGCGAGGTGCCCGCCTATTCGTCCCAACCCGATAATACCTAACGTTAAGCTGGAAAGTTGGCGACTCCGATAAGCGTCACGGTCCCATAGCCTTTCATGCACCACCTCGCGGTTAGCTTGGGGAATCTTTCGAAGTAGGCTGATGATCAGGCCCAAGGTTAATTCAGAGGTGGAAGTGACTTCATCAATCGCCTCCTTGCATTGGGCCAAAGACAAAACTCGAATACGACGTTCTCTGCAAACGTTCATATCGATATGAGTGAGTCCCGTGGTAGGGGAAACTATGGCCTTTAAGGCAGGGTATCTCGAGAGATATTCTTCGTCCATTCGGTGGGCTAAGCGAACCACCAACACCTTAACCTCTTCGAAGCGATTTACCGGAATTTGACCTAGGAAAACCTCTCCGAATGCCTTGCGATACAGATTGATAGCTCGCTCACTGTAGTGAGCTGACTCAGTGATAAGCAGCGCCATAATTCTCAACGAAGGGGATAGTGGAGCTTTTTTTGAGAATAAGGAACGAATCTCTTTAGTTTCTCGATAATGCGAGCACTTGCGTTGCCGTCACCATAAATGGTGCCGGGTTCATATCGGCCATTGTCCAGCTGTAGCTGAACAGCCGACTTGATTTGATCGGCGACAGGTGCGACGACAGTCAAATTATCACCGTGTTCTCTACCATCCTGTCGGTCCCCAATTAATACTACTGGTGTTCCAGAAAAAGTAGAGTCACGTACAAAACTCGAGGAGTTACCGACAGCGCAAATCGCCTTCTTTAAACACTTTTGAAAATACTTGGGGCTGAGATTTTTTATTAAATGTAACCATTCCGAGGAATTTTTTTCGCGGTAGACTCGAATTGCCTTTGATATGTTGTCGCTCCCCGCATCAATATTTGGCCAAAGCCAAACCGTAGGCAAAGCCAATTCATGGAGCGCAGCGATCAACTGCTCTGCTTCCTCTCTTTCGTTTCCGAATTTCGTTGTAACTGGATGATAAATGACGAGCAAAAAGGGTCTTTCTAAATCAATACTTGCGCCAACCCCTCCCCATGTGAAGATATCAACGGGTAAATCGGTATCTAATTCCCGAATATAATCCCCAGCAGGACAGCCCACGTTATGCACGTAGGCAGGATCCTCTCCCATTCTCACTAAATAATCTGCTGCTCGTTCTGTTGCCGGAAAATGAAGATGAGAGAACTTTGTAATAGCATGACGAGCACTCTCGTCAATAGACCCAGAAATCTCACCCCCTTGGATATGGGCTATAGGAATGTTCATATAGGCTCCTGCGATTGCGGCGGATAAGGTTTCATTTCTATCCCCAATGAGCAAAATCATGTCCGGCTGCAATTGCTGGTAAACGTTAGTAAATTCAATGATTCCCAAACCAATGCTCTTAGCCATCGTGACAGGAACTGAGCCCTCCACTTCCATGAAAACTCGGCGATCTATCGAAAAGCCATCTTCTTCGACCACTTTTGCGGCATTTCCGAAACGTCCCAACAGCATCGTTCCCCCGCAGACTGTCTGCAGTGTAAATTCATTATCCTCAACAATAGCCCGCATAACAGGAAACATGCGGCCGTAATTAGCCCGATCAACCAACACCACACAAATCTTACGAATCTTTTGGCTCATAAAGATCTTCTTCTTGTAGTTGCTCGTTCTGATCATACTTCCGCATTACTGCTTTACCAAGTATTCGGTCGATATCTTTACCCAAAATTCCTGTCCCTGGCTTTTTAAAAGTAAGGTCGTCTAAGGCCAGAACATGCCCTTTATCCAATTTATTTTTTGCATGAATACTCCGGCCGAAAAGCACTTTGAGTTCCTTCATTCCATTACTTAGTTTATCTTTATCAGTTGGAGCAGCTAACATTCTTTCAGTATAACGAACTCCTTCTACAAGTTGTGAGACCTCGTCGATCGTTAAGGAAGCAGAAACATCTGGCCCAAAGCAATCCCTAGACAACACCACATGTGTCTCCAGTAGAGACACACCCATCGAGGCCGCCGCCAATCCAGGATATATGGTTCCTGAATGATCTGAAAGGCCCACTGGGCACATATACCTCTCGCGTATTTCATTTAGCACATTCAAACCTATTTCCTCAGGCGAACAAGGGTATGCCGTTGTACACTGAAATACCGCCGCCTGACTGCCTCTTTTGCTAACTTCAGTGACAGCCATATCCACTTCGGACCACGAAGACATCCCCGTTGAAATAAGAACTGGTTTCCCCGTTTGTGCCACCTTTCGTATAAGGGGAAGATTTTCAACATCCCCGGAGCCAATTTTCCAAGCCGGAATGTCCAATGACTCCAGCAGCTCCACTGCCTCCAGCGAGAAAGGAGTCGATAGAAAGATCAGGCCTTTGTCATTCGCATGCGCTGCCAAGCCTTGCCATTGCTCATGAGTAAACTCCATTCTCTTCCAATAATCGTATCGGGTATCATCCTGCGGAAAACATTTTACCCGGAATCGTTCGTCGGTAGAGGATTCCGCCCTGGCTATGTGAGTTTGGAACTTTACCGCCTGCACCCCTGTCTTGGATATAGCATCTACATAGGCGTGTGCCATACCCAAACTGCCGTCATGAGCCTGCCCCACTTCAGCAATCATAAAACACTTATTGCCTGATCCTATTTTCTCTTCGCCTATAAACATTTGCCGTGTCGCTTCATCCTAAGCGCTAAAGAGCCTAATTCTTTAAAATTATCTGACTTTTTAGAACATCACTTTCATTTGATGTTACTTCTTCATCGCTCGAGAGACCCATTCATCATTTTTAAGGTACCATTCAACTGTCTCCCTTATTCCGTGCTCAAATGTGTATTCCGGCACCCAGCCTAACTCACGTTTAATTTTTGTAGCATCTATCGCATAGCGACGGTCATGGCCAGGCCGATCAGGAACAAACTTTATTAGTTGAGATGAGTCTCCTCCCAAATGTGGTGCCAAATCATCAATAATATTACATATTAATTTAACGATTCGAAGATTAGCCCATTCCGAGTTCCCTCCAATATTATATGTTTCTCCATTTTTCCCACTATTTAGCACCTCCCAAAGCGCTTGTACATGATCCAGTACATATAGCCAGTCCCTCACGTTCATCCCATCCCCGTATATCGGAATCGGCTGTCGATTAACGATGTTATGTATTACTACTGGAATGAGTTTTTCCGGGTACTGATAGGGGCCGTAATTATTAGAGCAATTGGTGATGACCGCCGGAAAATTATAAGTATGATAATAAGATTTTACTAGCATATCACTAGAAGCCTTGCTCGCTGAATAAGGAGAGCTTGGAGCATAAGGAGTGTCCTCTGTAAACAGCCCTTCTGCCCCCAGGCTGCCATAAACTTCATCCGTAGAAACATGCAAGAAGCGTTTTCCTGGGAATGAATCCCCCCAAAACTTTCGGCACGATTCAATGAGGTTAAATGTTCCTACTATGTTTGTTTCAATAAACTCAGCAGGGCCAACAATAGATCTGTCTACGTGGCTCTCGGCTGCCAAATGCATTACATGTGTAATGTCGTACTTTTCAACCACTCTTGTAACCGATTGTTTATCTCGAAGATCCACTTCAGCAAAATTGTAGTTCGGAGAATCATTAAAATCAGCTATGCTCTCCTGATTTCCCGCATAAGTTAAACAGTCCAGATTAACAACGCAGCTAATTTCTGGGTAGTCTATTACGTGTCGAATCAAATTTGACCCAATAAACCCAGCTCCTCCAGTGACCAACAACTTCATAATATCAGTTCGACTAAGTGACCCAATTACCAAGGGCATCCTGTAGTGCTTCCTCTACAGGCCGAATATTTATTCCTGCTGACATAAGTTTTGTGACATCAAGAATGCAATTGGATCGGGGCGTTTTCGCTCCAAACCTATAAAACTCTTCGTCGTTCTCCCAAAACTCAAAATCTTTATCAGGCTGAATGGTGCGCTTGATTAGTTCTACTACTTGCTTCGTCGAAACAAAGCCCGGGTTGGTTACATTATATATGCCAAACGGGGCTTCCTGGCTCCAGAGGTCGAGACAGGCGCAGACAAAATCACCCCGGTGCGAGAGGGAGTTGACATTATCGTAAACTCTACCATAACTCTGAATCTTCGTAAGGTAATTGCGCGGATTGTCAATTTCATCAAATGGGATTCGTAACCGCCAAAGGTAACCCCGAGGGAGATTTGCGATCGCTGACTCCGCTAAAGCTTTGCTGCCACTGTAGAAGCTGCACGGTGGTTCGTGGAAAGAAAAATTTGGCTGATCGGTCTCCTTAAAACCAGACACTATACTCGGATTCTCCGCAATCAAAGCCTTTAGGGAAGGCTGGGCAAGGTCCTTCTCCACACGCTCGCAACCTCCCTCAATAACTTTTGCTCCAGAATAAATACAACCACTGGAAACATAGCCCCACGGGACATCCGCAGCCACACAAGCATGGGCAACGGTCTGTGCCAAAAGCGCACTCCCTTTCAGAGTGTCGGATTTTGCCCCCTCACATGCATCCACATTGGGCTGACCAACATAGCCAGCAACATTAATCACAAATGTTGGCTTCTTGATCCGCATAAACTCCAACAGCACGTCGAAGCGAGTATAATCAAGTTCTCGCCTGGAAATCGCGAGAAAGTTCACTCCGCGTGCCTTTAGCTCCACAGCAAACGCCTGCCCAACGTACCCTGATGCCCCAAGAAGAAGAACCAATTCCATTATATTTTGTTTAGCACAGATTTAATTCATTCATAATCTCTTGCAAATACTCGCGATACTCACAATCAGGCATCGCCTTCACTAAATCTTCAAATTGCCCAACGGATAAGAGTCCAGAACGTAGCGCAGCCTCCTCTGGACATCCGATTTTGATTCCTTGGCGTCTCTCAATGGTCTGCACATACGCCGAAGCGTCTTGTAGGCTGCTGCTCGTGCCCGCATCAAGCCACGTAAAGCCACGTTCTATTTTTTGTACGTACAACTTTCCGCGCCGCAAATATTCCGTATTCACATCAGTAATTTCTAGCTCTCCTCGCGCCGAGGGAGTAAGCGCCTTGGCTATAGTCACAACATTATTGTCATAAAGGTATAAGCCGGGAACAGCGTAATTACTCTTAGGCTTCTTCGGTTTCTCTTCAATGGAGATTGCTTGCCCTCTGGAATTGAATTCTACCACCCCGTATCGCATGGGGTTATTCACATGGTAACCAAAAACAGTTGCGCCCCCCCCCAAACTCGCCAAAAGCTTTCTGAAACTCATTTCCCCCATAAAAAATATTATCACCTAGAATGAGCGCAACATGGTCGCTGCCAATAAACGATTCCGCTATAAGGAATGCCTCTGCAATACCTGCTGGCTTGGGCTGCTCACGGTACTCAATCGAAAGGCCCCACGTTTTTCCATCTCCAAATAATTCTTGATATCGAGGTAAATCAAGAGGTGAGGAAATCAGACACAATTCTTCTACCCCGTTCTCGATTAACGTTGTTAATGGATAGTAGACCATAGGCTTATCGTATACCGGCTGGAGCTGTTTGCTTGCCACCAGCGTAAGCGGGAAAAGTCGCGAGCCAGAACCCCCCGCGAGAATGATCCCCTTCCTGATATTTTCCTTCATAGTATACTTTCCGCTCAAGCCTTCCAGACTTTCTCTGCAGCGTGTTTACCCTCAGGGATTGCATTACGTGCATCAACAACACTAGAAACACAATCAGTCAAATATTCATAATCCACGCCTTCGTGTGCCGTGGAAATAATCGCAACGTCATAACTAGTCAACAAATCCCGTTCAAGAAGCTCTGATTTTTTGCCGGCAAATTGGCTATAGTCACGACTAGGCCTGATCACAGGGATGTGTGGGTCATGGTATCCAACTTCTGCTCCTAATATTTCTAGTTTCTCCATGAGAACGTAGCTCGGCGATTCCCTATCATCTTCCACATCTGGCTTATACGCCAAGCCTACGATCAAAACCTTACTTCCATTAATTGTCTTGCCCATAGCCCCTAAGGCTTCTCTCACCTTTTCAATCACAAAATTGGACATACTAGTGTTCACCTCTCCTGCGAGCTCAATGAAGCGGGCTTCTGTTCCTACCTGCCTGGCCTTCCAGCTGAGGTAAAAGGGGTCTATTGGGATACAGTGACCGCCTAACCCAGGCCCCGGGTAAAAAGGCATAAAACCAAAGGGTTTGGTTTTAGCTGCTTCAATCACCTCCCATACATCGATGCCCATCTTCTGATAAATTATCTTGAGTTCATTTACGAGAGCAATATTGACACACCGAAAAATATTTTCGGTTAACTTTGTGGCTTCAGCAACACGGCAACTAGAAACAGGCACCAAAGTTTCAATGGCGAGGGAGTAAACCTCTTCGCCCTTTTTTAAACACTTCTCTGTATATCCGCCTATAACCTTTGGGATTTTGGCTACCTGACTATCAGGATTGCCCGGATCTTCACGTTCTGGCGAATAAACCAAATGAAAATCAACGCCAGCTCTTAAACTACTACCCATTTCTAGTACAGGCCTAAGCTCGTCTTCAGTTGTTCCGGGATAAGTAGTAGATTCCAATGACACAGTAATTCCATTAGGTAAATGAGGAGCGATTGCCTCACCAGTACTTAGAACATAGGATAAATCCGGTTCGCGCTTTTCGTTTAGTGGGGTTGGAACACAAATCAACACCGCATCCAATCCCCGTACTCGACTGAAGTCTGTGGCGGCTTCCAGTCGTTTCGCTTCCAGTTGCTCCGCTAAAATGTAGTCTTTGATATGTTTTATATAAGACTTTCCTTCATTCAGAGAATCAACCTTTGCCTGGTCGATATCTAGCCCCAATACTTTCGCTCCTGACTTGGCAAATTGAATGGCTAATGGCAGCCCCACATATCCGAGCCCTATGATTCCAATTTTCTTCATCTAAATAATTGACTCAATTAGCCGAACTACACGCTTACAGTTTTTAAGTATTGCCTTACGCTGTTGAACCATGCCTTTTTCTCCTTTCTCGCTTCGCGCCAAGCGAGAATCCTTCCTAAAATTTTAAAGGCACTTTTTTGCGACATAAACTTTGGCAGGCCTCCAGTTGCTCCTCGGCCATAGTGAGCGACAAAAATTTCTTCCCTTCCTTTTAGATAGAATTCTCCGACACTGGTGAACTTTCTGAATGGGCCTTCTTTATATTCTCGGGTATTCCGTATTTCCAAGGTTTCCCCCTCATGCCCATTATTTAGAAAACGCTCACGAACCTGCCAGCCGGTATCAGTATAAACCCCATTCTTGTAGGTTTCCATATTTGGCAAAAAGGAGGAATCAATTTTTCTAAAGCTATTAGTTTCATAAAGAACTGCATATAAGGTTGGAAAGTCTTTTGGCTTATTTCCTGATGCCTCCGTCCCAATCGCTTTCACTCTGTCGTTCATCCTGCTCAACCAGATGGCGTCCCAGTCTTTATGTAGAAAAACTACATCAGAATCTACCACCACAAAATAGGGGGTTTCAATTTTGGATGCAAGTATATCTAAGGCTTCGCCATGCCCGGTGCTTCCGCTGGCTGACTGTTGGTTGAAAATTATGTCTACATTTTCCTCATCCTTACAGAGCGCCTTTAAACACCTAAGATCTTTTAATTTTGAGCCATTATCACAAACTATCACTCGATAAGGGCCTTTGGTTAGTAAGCGCAATGATTCCAGTAAAAGCCCGACAAAGTCTGCCGTGTTGTAGTTAACTGTAACAACTGTGATTGCTTCGCCTGTATTAATTTTTACTCCCTCAAACAAGTGCGTTTAAATTATCATTACTATTAGTTTTTTAATGGACCTTTTCCCTGTTCCCACAGCCCTTCAAGATAATCTTTATCGCGTTTAGTGTCCATGGGCTGCCAAAACCCTTCGTGTCTATAAGCCATCAATTCTCCCATTTGCGCTGCTTTTTCGAGTGGCTCTTGTTCCAGCATTGTCTGATCTCCTTCAATCAAGCTAAAGAATTCTGGTTCTATAACAAAAAACCCGCCATTGATCCACCCTTGTCCAACTTGAGGTTTCTCTTGAAACGAAAGCACTTGATCATTGGCGATTTCCAGCTCACCAAAACGTGCTCCTGGATGAACAGCAGTTACTGTAACCATTTTCCCATGACTCCGATGAAACGATTCTAGTTTGGACAAATCTATGTCCGACACTCCGTCTCCATAAGTTAGCATAAAGGTTTCACTGCCAATGCATGACTCCAGTCGCTTCACGCGCCCGCCAGTTGATGTACTCAGGCCTGTATCGATCAATGTGACCCGCCAATCATTCTTACAAGGCTGGTGCTTAACCACCTTTCCTTCAGATAAATCGACAGTAAAATCTGAATGCAAAAAACTGTAGTTCAAAAAATATTCTTTGATCACAGTTGCCTTATAGCCCAAAGCGGCAAAAAAATCTTTATGCCCATAAGATGCATAGTGACTCATAATATGGCAAAGAATCGGTTGTCCTCCAATTTTTACCATTGGCTTAGGCATAATACCTCCGGCCTCACCTAATCGGGTTCCAAAGCCTCCTGCTAAAATAATTACTTTCATCTATCGGCTATTTTAAAATCTGGGTAATTAGCGTCCCTGTCTGAGACATTACTTAAGTCCAGAGGCCAGCAAATATTAAAAGCGGGATCATCATAGCGGACCCCACTATGGCTGTCCTCAACATAAGGTTTCGACATCAAATAATACATCTCCGAATCATCACACAATGTCTGAAACCCGTGAGCGCATCCTTCAGGCACAACTAGCATACTACGATTTTCTGCACTCAATTCCCGCCCGGACCACTGGCAATATGTAGGTGAATCGGGGCGCAAATCTAACACGACATCAAAAACAGCTCCCCTAAGGCAGCGCACTGCTTTCGTCTCTGAATACTCTCCATTTTGAAAATGCATTCCGCGTATCGTGCCGGCGAATTTACTCAACGAAATATTGGCCTGACTCAAGCTGTTTGTGATTCCATACGAAGCAAATTCTTCTTCGCACCACGCACGGGAGAAAAATCCTCGTTCATCCTGAATCAATTCCATATCTACTATCCATGATCCCGCGATTTTAGTCTCTGTAAATTTCATTATAATTCAGAGGCTCCGGTGACCCGTTACCATCCTTTGGATATCAGATCACATATGCGATGCACATCCTCTGCGATAATTTTATTATGGAGAGGCAGAACCAAATAATTATCTTGGATCCGGTCCATATTGGGATACTCGTCATCAACAGCCGACTCCCGAAAAATAGAATAACGATCATTTCTGTAGTGCACCTGATTGCTTTCGATTCCTCGATCATATAACATTTTTTGCAGGTCTTTCCGCTTTTCTGCTAGTATTGTGCACAGCCAAGCTCCATGCTCATATCCTTGTTCTCCAGTAACGGCTCCGGAAAAAAATCTTACCCCATCGACACCCTTTAGCCTCTGCTCGTAAATTGAGAGTAAATTTCGGCGATGCTGTAGTACTGAGTTTACGTGAGGTAGAGCCGCAAGCCCAATAGATGCTGCCACGTCGGTCATTTGATATTTGTAGCCTATCTCCTTAATATCGTTGCCCCACACGCCCCCCAGTTTCTTTTCTCGCTCGATCCCAAACCAACGAAGTCTTTTAGCTTTTTCGATCAAGCCAGCATCCGTATCGTTAATAATCAGCATACCCCCATCCCCTGTGGTTATATGTTTGATCGCTTGAAATGAATACATTGTATAACGCGACCAATGACTCATGGGGAGCCCTCTCCACCTAAGTCCAAGTGAATGAGCCCCATCCTGTATCACCGGAATTCCATATTCTTTTTCTATTGCACTAAGCTCATCAAGGCCACAAGGCAGTCCGCCATAATGCACACAAACAATGGCTTTGGTTTTTTTATTAATCATCCCTCTAATTTGAGAAACATCCATATTCAGACTATCTGACATTACGTCGACGAATCTAATCTTCACTCTTTCATGTAAAAGAGGGATGTTTGTCGCCGTACACGTAAACAGTGGAGCGATAACTTCTGAGTCAGCATCTAATCCACACAGTTTGTAAGCAATGTGGAGCGCGTCCGTGCCAGCCCCTGTCGCTATTGCCGGAAAACCTGCCCCTTCCATTTCCGAAAATTTTTTCTCAAAAAGTTTTACTTTTGGGCCTTCTCCTATCCATCTTGAGCCCAATGTAGCGGCTACTTCACTAGATGCTTCAGGAGCAATAAAAGGATGAAACAAAACTAATGTCCCATCCTCTTCTTTCAGAAGCGGCATCTCGGTGGGTTCATAATTATCTGGTTCAGTTGCCATTAAATTTTCAGCTCCATTCTAATGGAATCGATATTCTCTTTATAAGGAGTTTTGTTAGTGGCGACAAAACCCAAACCTTTGTATAATTCTTCTGCAATTGAATTATGACTCAGAACCTCCAGCCAAATGTTCTTAAACCCATTACTCCGCAGCACATCAAAAAACATGCAATACGCAGGCTTTGCCAAGCCTTGTCCTCTAAAACTTGGATGAATATCCATGCCAATCTGGATAGAGTGTGCCTGCTTCTCAATATAATTTGTACGAAAATAACCAAACCTTACATCGTTGGTTCTGACAATGAACCACCAGGGCCTGCTGGTTTTAAACCACTCTTTGAACTCGTTCTTTGTAAAACACCGTGAATCATGAAGAAAAGCTCTCGTTGTTTCATCGTTGCGTATCTCAAGGACAAAGTCCGCATCATTTTCCTCCATTGGACAAATAGAAATCTCTTTACTCACATTATTTCTGCAGACTTACACCGGTAGTTATATTGCTTAAGGCATAAAGCTGCAGTAACTATATTTACAATAATATGAACTAAGATAAGACCCCATACTCCGTAAAATAATGCCAAAACTGCGGCTAAGGGTAAAAAAACCAAAGCCCTCTTTATCTCTAATTTCTGAGGAAATTCTCCATCATGCTGAAACTGCTCGTAAGCTAAATAAAAAGCCATCGGTATACTAAATATTATGCTAACGCAATATAACTGACCCAAACTAATTGACTCCCTATAGCCCTCGCCAAACATCAGGGGAATAATCCATGTCAGCAGCAAAGCTATTATCGCAGCACCCATCACTCCCCCTAAAAGCATCACGTGAATTTTTTTCTTTATCCTCTCTAAATTCTTCTCTTCTGTAAGCTTGCCCCAGTCAGCACATACCACTCCCAATAAAACCTTGGAACTTCCCATAGCTCTTTGTGGCAGTAAAATGGCTATATGGTATACAGCCAATACTGCTGGGCTTATTATTGACAAGATGATTCGATCTATCTGTGAGGTAATAAGAGTAAACGCCCCCACTCCTACTTGCCGCCATCCTTGACGCATTAAGCTATCCTCCAACTCCGGGTCGGGAGGAGACTCGGACAGTTTCTTTTTAACCCAAAAATATCCAACTGCAATCGTAAGGGATTTGGCTGCTAAGAATCCAATGAATACCCATTCGGTTTGCTTTATGGTAAGGGCCATAGAAGCGGTAAAAACAAATGTCAGAACTGCTCCGATTAACGCCAAAAAACGACTTAATCGGTATTCGCCCTTGCCAATCAAGGCACTATCAATTCCCTGAAAACCGCTCAAGGGTATACTCGCGGCAATAAGCAGTAGAAAACCACACTTGGCGGTGAGCCCTCCCTCAATAATAAATAATACCAGACCTCCTATGAACACAAGCACACCGCCTCCTATAGAAGAAACCACTGCTTTCTTTTGTGCCCACCAATAAACCCGATCGTAATTTTTGAGGCATCCTCTCGTGATCGCAACATTCATCCCTGGCAGACCGAATGAAGCACCTGCCGCAGCCCAAGCTATCAGGGCATGATAGCTCCCAAAATCCTCTACATCCATGGACCGGGCCAAAACTATATTCGCTGCAAAATTAACTGTGACAATCAGAATTTGAATGCCAGAAATCCAAATCGTCTTCCTAAGCACCTC
The DNA here is from genome assembly GCA_902551155.1 of uncultured Verrucomicrobiota bacterium. GTDB lineage: Bacteria > Verrucomicrobiota > Verrucomicrobiia > Limisphaerales > UBA1100 > UBA1100. The sequence continues at coordinate 44,143 of CACDBG010000004.1, forward strand.
ATTCAATTTGTATCTCCTTTAAACAACTGGCGTAGCTATAAGAGATTTCGTTTATATCCACATATCGACTCAGTCACTTTTTTCTGCTCCTCCTCAGCCAAATAAGCACTCATCGGAAGACTGAGGCATTTCTTAGAAATTTCTTCTGTTACTGGAAAATTTTTCTTATCAAAACCTAAACTAGTAAAAACTTCCTGAGCATATAAAGGAGTGGAATAATATGCGACTGAAGGAATACCTAAATTCCCGAGATGACTGCTTAACTCATCCCGATCATTTACCAAAATTGTGTACTGCGCGTATACAGAAGTACAATCCCGCAAAATAAATGGTACCGTTAATTTTCCCTCACTAAGAGGCTCGAACGAAGCATTGTATCGATTAGCTATTTTTTGACGACGGCCAACTTCATCTGGAAATACGTCAAACGCAGCTAAAATTGCCGCTGCTTGAATGGTGTCTAATCTTCCATTTAAGCCGAGGACAGGGTGGTGATGTTTGCGAGCCTGTCCATGTACCCTAATCCATCTGAATTTTTCTGCGAGCTCATCATTGTCAGTGAAAATTGCTCCAGCATCACCAAATCCACCCAATGGTTTTGAAGGGAAAAAAGAAGTGCTTCCGATTGTCGACAGCCCGCAAGATTTCCGCCCCTTGTATGTAGCCCCAAAGCTCTGGGCAGCATCTTCAATAACCGGAATACCAAAACGACCAGCGATCTCATTAATGGGATCCATATCCGGAGGCTGGCCATAGATGCCAACTGGAATAATTGCTTTTGTGCGCTCAGTAATGGCTTGTTCAAGCAAAACCGGATCCAAATTCCATGTCCGGCTGTCTATATCAACAAAAACGGTTTTTGCCCCAGCTAAAGAGATAACTTCCGCCGTTGAGATCCAGGTATACGGCACTGTGATTACCTCATCATCCGTGCCTACTCCCAAGGCCATTAAGGAAATCAACAGGGAATCTGTTCCGCTTGAAACCCCCACACAATGCTTGACCCCCACATACTTGGCCAGAGCTACTTCCAGCTCAGTCACCTCAGGCCCTAGAATATACTGACCATGGTCAAGCACCGTCGCAATACGCGAATTCACTTTTTCCCTGATTCGGGCTAGTCTCGATTCAAGATCAATGAAGTGCATCAGAAAGATGATCGGCCGATGGAGTGATATTCAATGCCGGCATCAGCTACCATCTTTGGATCATACAAGTTGCGGCCATCAAAAATAATGGGAGTTCTAAGCATTTCTTTTATTCTGAAAAAATCTGGACTACGAAATACCTTCCATTCAGTCACGATAGCCAGCGCCTCACTTCCTTCGAGGGCTTTATAAGGCTCATCACAATATTCGATTGAGCTCTCGTCTCCGAGAGCCGCTTTCGCAGCATCCATTGCCTCGGGATCATAAGCTCTGACTTTAGCTCCCGATCTTAAAAGAGCCCTTATCAGAACCAAGCTAGCAGCTTCCCGCATGTCGTCTGTGTTGGGCTTAAAAGAAAGGCCCCAGATTGCAATGACCTTTTCGGAAAGATCATAGAATCGTTTTTCAATTTTTTCATAGAGCACTTCTTTCTGTGCCTCATTAACTGCATCAACTGCCGGTAAAATACGCGGCTGGTACCCAGAGGTTTGCGCTGTTTGCTCGATAGCTCGTACATCTTTCGGAAAACAGGACCCCCCATATCCGCATCCGGGATAAATAAAGGAGTAGCCAATTCGAGAATCAGATCCAATGCCGAGTCGTACTTGCTCAATATCAGCACCCACACATTCTGCGATATTTGCCATCTCATTCATAAAACTGATTTTCGTGGCCAACATTGCATTGGCGGCATATTTAGTGAGTTCGGCAGAACGCACATCCATAGAAAATATGCGTTCATGGTTGCGGTTAAAAGGCGCATATAACTCCCGAAGCAGCTGTTCAGCACGAGCCTCATTCGTGCCGATTACAATACGATCGGGCTTCATGAAGTCAGAGACTGCGTCTCCTTCTTTAAGAAACTCGGGATTGGAAGCCACGGTAAATTCAATATCCGCATTCCTTTTCTGCAGCTCATTAGTAATAGCTTTAGAAACTTTATCTGCTGTGCCTACCGGCACCGTTGATTTATCGACCACAACCACATAATCCTCTATGTGTTTGCCGATGCTGCGCGCCACATCCAATACGTAGGTCAAATCCGCAGAACCATCTTCTGCAGGGGGAGTGCCAACCGCAATAAACTGCAAAATTCCATGTGCTGCCGCCTCAACTACATCGGTGGTAAACCTAAGACGCCCCTCTTCGCAGCCCTTAAGAATAATTTTGGAAAGACCTGGTTCGTAAATAGGAATCTCACCGCGGTTAAGAGCTACAACTCGGTCTTCATCAATATCCACACAAAGAACATCATTACCCACATCAGCGAGGCAAGCGCCGGTAACTAATCCGACATAACCTGCTCCATAAATTGTAACTTTCATCTCTTTTTTCTTCTCTTATACCAATCGACCGTAAGCTCAAGGCCTTCCTTCAAGGCATGAGTCGGATCAAAGCCTAGGTCACATTTAGCCGCACTTATGTCAGCTAAAGAATGCCGCACGTCCCCTTCTCGTAAAGGCCGATATTCCGGAAGATGGTCATTGCTAGTCAAAACTCGTAATGCTTTATGTAATGAATTTAAAGTAGTGCGCGCCCCAACTGCCACATTGTACACTCTCCCCGGGGCAGATTTAATCGTTGCAGCCAACAGGTTTGCCTGAACTACATTTTCTACATAACAAAAATCACGGCTGGTTCTTCCGTCCCCATAAATATATGTAGACTTACCCTTTAAGAGTCCTATCATCCATTGTGGAATAACTGCAGCGTATGGACCATTTGGATCCTGTCTCGGTCCAAATACATTAAAATAACGCAAGCCAACTATTTTCTGATTATATCCGCTCTCAAAAACCCCGGCATACAATTCATCCACCGCTTTACTTACTGCATAAGGAGAGAGAACGGCGCCCGTTTTGCCTTCCTTTTTAGGAAGCGTCTTTTCATCTCCATACACTGAACTGCTGGACGCATACACAACACGTTTTACTTTTGCTTTTTGGGCCGCCAATAAAATTTGCAGAAAACCTGTTGTATTTGCCATATGTGTCGAAAGCGGATCAGCAAAAGATCGAGGGACAGACCCCAGTGCTGCCTGGTGTAATACGAAATCTACCCCTCTACACGCACGAGCACAATCGGACTTAGAAGTAATATCGCCCTCTATAAAGCAAAAATTGCGCCTCTCTTTGGAGCTCAAAGATTGCTGTAAATCATCCAAGTTCGCCTGATAGCCCGTTGCAAAGTTATCAAGCCCCACAACCTTTTGGTTTAATTGAAGGAGCTTTTCAACTACATGGGAACCGATGAACCCGGCAGCCCCTGTCACCAGCCATTTTTTTTGCGTTCGCCCCAGCTTGCGCTGTAGTTTTTCGTAAGCGGTCAATCTGCTTCTCTTCTAACTAAATCCAAATCCGCAACTGCCATTTCCTCAACAAGTTCTTCAAAAGTGGTCTTAGGAGCCCAGCCCAATTCTTGTTTTGCCTTGGTCGGATCACCTAAAAGGGTGGATACCTCTGCGGGCCGATAATAGCGTGGGTCCACTTTTACAATTGATTTGTTATCGTAAAACCCTACCTCTTGCTCTCCCTCTCCTTCCCACTTTATCTCCATGTCCAGAGCCTTGGCTGTCGCATTTACAAAATCTCTAACGCTATGCTGGGTGCCTGTTGCAATCACATAATCCTTGGGCTTTGATTGTTGCAACATAAGCCACTGCGCCTCAACAAAATCTCGGGCGTGACCCCAGTCACGCTTGGCATTCATATTTCCCAAATACAAACATTCTTGAGTTCCCAGCTTTATTCTCGCCATGCCTCGAGTTATTTTACGGGTAACAAAGGTCTCCCCGCGTCGGGGGCTCTCATGGTTGAATAATATACCATTACAGGCATACGCATTATACGCTTCGCGATAGTTAACCGCTGTCCAATAAGCGAATTGCTTCGCAATCCCATAAGGGCTTCTGGGATGAAATGGCGTAGTTTCTTTTTGAGGCACTTCCTGCGCCAAACCAAACAACTCTGATGTACTTGCCTGATAAAAACGCACTTGCTCTTGAAGGTTTAGTAGGCGTATTGATTCCAACATTCGCAGAGCGCCCAATGCATCACAATCTGCAGTATATTCAGGTTCTTGAAAGCTCACTGCCACGTGGGATTGCGCAGCTAAATTATATATTTCATCGGGCTGTGCTAACTCGATAATTCGAGTCAAACATGTTGAGTCGGTCATGTCTCCATAATGAAGAATCAGGTTTACTCCCCTCTCATGGGGATCCTTGTAGAGATGGTCAATTCTACCGGTGTTAAAAGAAGATGCTCTACGCCTAATCCCGTGTACTTCATACCCCTTATCGAGAAGTAGTTCAGCCAAATAGGACCCATCCTGACCCGTTATTCCGGTAATAATTGCCTTCTTCATTAGTTGGAACTAAGAGAAATCAACCTCAAACGCTTATTCAAAAAGACAACGCTTCGCGCCCGTCGATTCTGTTTTGCGATCGACTCTCCCCCCAAAAAGTCTTTTTCGAATTGTTCAAAAAAATGAACCTACAAACTATTTCGTCAAAACAAGGTTAAAATCAAGCAAATGCCATTTACACCCTAGGGAAAAATGGGGCTAGGGACGAGCATCCACGCACACAAGGTTGCCCGCAGCATTTCTAGCATAAATTCGGCCGCCAGAATAAACCGGAACAGTCCAGCAGCGACCTCGCAAGATTTGGGCTTCTGTCGCAGGCTTAAACCCCTTGGGCGAAGCCGCCCCAAGAGCTAGATTGCCGGTTTCACCTAGAACTAGGAGTTTATCTTGTACTGCCATAAGCGATCCGCAGCGGTACCCCTCCTGCCGCCATTGCACCTTACCATCGGCAAATTTCATGCAAACAAGCTGCTTGGGGCCAGCTTGATGCGTATTCCCATCAAAGCCATACAAATATTCCCCCAATAAAACTGAATTATTCATGTGGTTACTCATATTTTTATTTGTATAGATTTGGCGAAGATTCTTTCCGTCAAACTCATATAAAGCACAACCACGACGGTACCCAGTAGATATAAATATTTTGTTGCCCACGGCAATAGGGGTGGTGGAATTAGTACGAAATGAAGTACGCCAGTCCTGAAAAGCAACGGTTTTCCCTGTTTTAGCATCAAGAATAACCAGTCCATCAGTTTTAAGCGTGGCGAGATACATTTGCTTTTCGAACTCAAAGGCCACCGGCGAGCCGTAGGCAGGCTTATACACCTGGCTACGCCATATTTCCTTGCCAGTACTTTTATCAAGCGCACAGGTAAACGTGGCTTCCACAATTAATATATCCCCCAAGATCAAGGGAGAGGCAGCGAATCCCCATTCTGGAGGGCGAGGCAGTTCCGCTTTTTCCATGAGATCAACTACCCAGTGTTTTTTACCCGAATCAATATCATAGCTGACCAGTCGCCCGGACTTGCTCAAACCATACACGCGTTTGCCATCAACCGTAGGAGAAGCACAAGGGCCACCTTCGTGCAAATAATCAACCAAGGCTGCTGGATATGTGTCCTGCCATAATGTTTTTCCGGTTTCCTTACTAATACAATAGAAAGTCTCTTTATTACCGTTTTTATTGCCTGAACAACCCAAAGCAAAAACTCGACCGCCGGAAACTGCTAAACTGGAAAACCCAACCCCTATATCTTTACGCCAAAGAATCTTACTAAAGTTTGGACGCGGAGGTTGTTCTTTTGAAATTCCGTCGTGGTCAGGGCCTCTCCAATTTGGCCAATCCGCTCCTTTAACCGTAAATATAACCACCAAGAAAATAAAAAATACCCGCATAGCTAGGGCCTATAGTTGGGGTAAGTTCATAAAAAAGCACGATATTGTGGCATTTTGTGTGTGTATAATGTGCGGATAAGCCCTTGCCCTTTAGATCTGCAATTATAAAAACCCTGTTTTTACGAGGTTTTCTAGGCCTATAAGCCGAAACTGTAATGGGAATAAAGTCTCCACAAATAATGAATAATCAGTGAATTGATTGATTATTCTGTTGGATTTCTCCCCATAAAAGCCCTATTAGAAGCCATTGTATGCCTAAAATGATGAATTTGGGTATAATTCGTGTTAACCTGATTCTTTGCAGTTATGAGCCGTGCCCCATCTCATTTTTTTAACCGAGAATTAAGTTGGTTGGAGTTCAACCAAAGGGTTATGGGGGAGGCGCTGGATAAAACCAACCCAATCCTCGAAAGACTAAAGTTTTTTTGTATTGCGAACTCTAATCTGGACGAATTTTTTGAAGTACGGATTGCCGGAATCAAACAGCAAGTTGAAGGCGGGGTAACCAAGCGCAGTCTTGATGGTCGCACTCCTCTAGAAATATATAAGACCGCCACCTTGAGAATTCACCAGATGGTGGAAGATCTCTTTACTTGCTGGCAAGATAACCTACAACCCGAACTAGAAAAAAAAGGGTTTCATTTCCATAAAATAGCTAGCATCTCCAATCAAAATAAACAGTGGCTAGATAAATACTTCATAAAAAAGGTACAACCCGTTCTAACCCCACTGGCAGTAGACCCCTCCAAGACATTTCCATTAATTCTAAATAAATCACTCAACGTTATTGCAAAAGTACAAAGTAAAAACACAAATGAATCAGCAGCACGACTTTGTATCGTTCAGGTTCCTCGGATCATCCCAAGGTTAGTACAATTACCTCATGGTAATTCAAATCATGAATATGTGTTTCTTGCTGATGTAATTTCCCATTACATCGGAAAACTCTTCCCAGGCAACCAGATAGTAGACAGTTGGAGGTTTCGTGTTACAAGAAACAGCGAATTATATGTCGATGAAGAAGACGCAAACAACATTCTGAAGGCGGTTGAAAACGAACTGCGAAACCGACGAAAAGGAGATGCTGTACGCTTAGAGGTAGACCTAGATACTCCTGAAGATCTTGTATCTGAACTACTAGAAAAATTGGAGCTCGCCCAAGAAGACCTCTATCGTATCAACGGCCCAGTTAACCCTGTTCACCTTAGCGGACTATTTGAGGGAGATCACTCGCCGGAATTGCGCAATGATCACTTTATCCCAAAACCTTCTCCAACATTTCTCAGCTCAAAAACCATCTTTGAAACCATTAAGGCTCAAGATGTGCTTTTACATCATCCTTACGAAAGCTTTGAACATGTTGTCACCCTGCTTGAAGAGGCCGCCGAGGACCCGAAGGTTCTCGCCATCAAGCAGACACTCTATCGAACAGGAAAAGATCCAAGAATTGTAAATGCACTTATACGAGCCGCCCAAAATGGCAAACAGGTTGCTGTGGTAATGGAGCTAAAGGCTCGCTTCGATGAAGCTAGCAACATCCGTTGGGCTCGCGAGCTCGAAGAAGCGGGAATACACGTGAGTTATGGCATTCTTGGATATAAAGTACACTGCAAGCTCTGTATGATCGTCCGTGAGGAAGATGATGGACTGAATCGATATTTGCATTTAGCCACCGGCAATTATAATCCTGCTACGGCCAAGCTTTATACCGATTTCGGACTGATGACTTGCCAACCAGACTTTGGTGAAGATGTTGCTAGGGTTTTCAATTTACTTACTGGATTCTGTGAATTTGAGAAAACTGACAAGCTAATTGTGGCTCCATTCGATTTTCAGACTCGAATTCTGGAGCTAATCCATCGCGAAACCGAACACGCAAAAAGAAATAACCCAGCAAGAATCATCGCCAAGATGAATGCACTCGTGGATAAACCTGTGATTGAGGCGTTATACGCTGCTAGTCAGGCAGGGGTTAAAATCGATTTGATTGTTAGAGGAATTTGCTGCCTTCGTCCCGGCGTTCCAGAATTCAGTTCCAACATTACCGTACGGAGTATCGTCGACCGTTTTTTGGAGCATAGTCGTATCTACAGCTTTGCCAACGGAGGAAATAGTGAGGTCTTCATTGGCAGCGGCGATTGGATGCATCGTAATTTCCACAAACGTATTGAAGTAGCCTTCCCCATAGAAGATGCTTCCCTAAAAAAACGTGTTCTTGATGAAGTATTACCCACTCACTTAAATGACAATGTAAAAGCTCATCTTTTGCAGCCTGATGGTTCATATATACAGCTCTCTCCGGTCAAAGATGAAGGGTTTATACAAAGCCAATCTCAATTTATTGGCTCACGCCAAGGCAATAAGGATCCGCAGCCCCCTGAAAATCAAAACATTGCCTAGCGCTTGATTTTTTTCGCCCTTTTTGTGGTCTTTTTCTTAGCCTTCCCTCTCGGAGATCGTCTCTGCTCATCTCTGGCTAAAATAGCGGCACCGTGGATTCCCCCATCATCACCCAACTTGCTAACTTGAATGTGAATTCCTTCCATGGTTCCCGGTAAAACATGTGCCTCCACTGTTTTCCTAATAACCGGTAACATTTCTTTATGTAGTGCCTCAATAACCCCTCCATTTAGCACCACATACTCCGGCCCAAAAGCACTAACTATGGCGGCAATTCCAATACCAGTGTCCTGGGCGGCCTGTTTGACAATTCGCTTTATCAGCGGATCTTGCTCATCCGAAGCCATTCGTAAGTGTCTGCTTCGAACTCCTACAAGATGAGGGCCTAGCTCATCTTGAAGCATTGTCTTCTCCCCTTCGAGAACCGCCTTGCGTAATGCGCGCACAATGCCCGTCCGGCTGGCAAGCGACTCCAAACTTCCTCTAAAACTGTGCGCGGTTTTGAGGCCATTCTTATCAATAGTAATTTGTCCAAATTCTCCAGCCGCAAAGTTATGCCCCCGGAATAATTCTCCATTAATAATCAGCCCCCCTCCAAAACCCGTGCCAAGAAAAGCCCCCGCCATGGTGCTGGGTTTACTACGGTATTCCACGCGATGAATTCCGAGAGTAAAAAGATTACAGTCATTGTCGACAACCACAGGCACGCGAAAGCGGCGGCGAAGAATGGATTGAATGGAAACTTCATCCCAATGAAGATTATAGGCATTATAAACCCGCCCCTTGATCACTACACCAGGAACCCCTAACCCCACTCCTCGAATATTGGCCATTCGCAAGCCATTATCTGCCACCAATTCACGAGCCGCACGCACGATGCGATCTATGACAACATCCCCTCCGCGTCCTGCCTTCGTTTTAATTTTCCATTTGGCCTGAAGATTAAGCGATTTATCGAAGAGCCCTGCAAGAATCTTGGTTCCTCCTACATCAATTCCCAGATAGTAATTCCCTGTAGATTTGACGGCCATCTACACGAGATAAAAGTAGCCTAAAAGACCAACGTCAACGGCCAGTTATCCGCAAACGCAATAGGGAAAGCCCTTATCGTTCCTGGATCATTGGAGCCTCGAAAGAAGCTATAGAAGCTCCGTTAACTCCATTCCATATACGCAATACAGCATCTGCGCCACCGGCAGCCACGATATTTCCATCAGCTGAAATAGCCCCAGAATAAACGTAATCGGTTGACCCTGAAAAATCGCGTATATTTTTCGGAGTTCCCATCGGAATACTAACCCTGCGAACTCGATTGTCGCCAGCAGTAACCACTGCATTATCTGAGTATCCCACGAATTGAATGGATGTTACCTCTTTACTTCCCACGCCAAACTTTCCGGCTCGTTCACCGGTCACTACATTCCACACTTTAATTTCATTGTCAGCCCCTACGCTCGCCAGAACCCGACCATTGTATTGCCATGCAACTCCAAGAACATGGTGAGTATGTCCTTCAAAAGAATGGAGAATTTTGCCATCAGCCAAATTAACTATCTTAGCAAATTTATCGGCTCCTCCACTAGCAATCTGTGTACCTCCAGCATTAAACTGTAACCCCATCACTGTATCACTGTGAACTTCTAGGAGATTCTTTGTAAGCTTACCATCAGCCACATTAAAGACATGAACTGTTCCGCTACGACTAGGCTCACCGCTCCCCGCCGCTAATTGTTTGCCATCGTAACTGAAGCTCAATGCGGTAGCCCGATCGACAATCGGAGAATCTACCCTTCCTGTTCCCAGTGTTCGTTCCAACTTCCATTCATCGGCTAGGCTCCAAACTTTTGCAGTTTTATCCCTGCTAACCGAAATCAATTGTCCGGAAGGGTTTATCCCCAGCCCATTGACTGCCCCATTATGCCCGCTAACGCTTTTAATCTGCTTACCCTCAGCTGTATTCCAAATATAAATGGTGTTGTCCGTCGATCCTGTAACCAGCCTCTTGCTATCTGCCGAAAAGGTAATCGCAACCGTCGGTGCGGTCGCTTTAGCTAAAGCATCCTTCGCTAATTGCACTGCGCTATCGGCATCGGCTTGCAGCTTGTCCGCCCCAGCTTTCTGCGCTTCAGCCTCCTTCTTTGCCGACTCCGCTTTTACCAATGCTTCTTTGGATAGCTTGGCTTCGTTAGCCGCCTGTTGCCGAGGCTCTTCGAGCTTTTTATGCTCACCCTCAGCTGCAGTAACTTTCTTAACCGCTTCGTCTAGGGTTTTTTTAGCAGCCACCTGTTGTTTGTTTAATTCATCACGTTTCTTCTGTGCTTCAGAAGCTAACTTGCGTTTTTCAGCCGACACTTTGGCCGCCGCATCAACCCGTGCCTTTACTTTATCTGCCATAGGCTTTGCTGCTGCTGCTGTCTTCGCCGCCGCTGCCGCCGCTTTATTAGCGGTATCAAATACTTTTTGTGCAGCACTTACTTGGCCTTTTACTGTAATCACAGTGGCATCTGCAGCTTTCTGTGCTGCTTGTGCTTGTTTCCATGCATTGGCAGCCGCGGCCACGGCGGCCCCTGCCGCCTTGTCATTTGCTTGCGCCTGTGCCAATTCTGTCCTCACTGTATTTGCTATATTCCGTTTTTCAAAAGCCGCTTTGGATGCCGCTTCTTTTTCTTCAGGGGTTTTATTTGGATCTTCCGCTGTCTTCCTAGAGTTTTCTTCAGCAACTTTCGCTGCGTTATCTGCTTCGGTAAATTTTTTCAGAATGCCTGCCGCTGCCGTTCTCGCCGCAACCAGCCCTTTATCTGCGGCAGCTTTTGCAGTCGCAGCAGTACTAACTGCCGTTTTTGCTTTTGCTGCTTTAAGCTCTGCAGATTTCAGCTGTGTTTGTCCTAGGTTATCTAATTTCTTTTTTGCTGTCGCTGCCGCAGCCATCTTTGTTTTTGCGACCTTATCTTTATTGGTAAAATCTGCCACCGGAGCTCTCGACGCATCAATAGCCTTTTTGGTAACGGCCTCAGCCTCCTTAGCGGCCTTATCCTGTTCTTCAAAAGTCTTTAGGATGGCATCATAGTCCGCCTTGAGTTTGGTGTATCTTTTTTCCTCGCTCTTTTTCGTAGCTTCGGCTTCATCAAAAGCCTTTTTCTTTTCAGCAATCGGCATTGCTTCGGCTTTCTTAAGTGCTTCATTCGCTTTCTTCACCCGATCATCAGCTTTTTTATGATTATCCGTTTTAGTTTTTAGATTTGCTATGTAATAAGTCACTTCAGCTTTAGCGTAAGCGGCAAAACGATCTTTATTTGCTGAAGCTTCCATCATCTTTCGATTGCCCTTTAGATCTGCAACCAATTTGCCATCAGCCGCATTGAAAAGTCGCGCATTCTTATCCTTCAACACACAAGCAAAGCGTTTACCATCCGGGCTTGCAGCAACTGCAGCAATAGCCCCTCCAGCCGCGATTTGGCGCACCATTTTGAAACCATTAATATCCCAATGACGGAGAGTGCTGTCGCCCGCGCCTGAGATCAACTGTGTCGACGCACTGCTCAACGGAGCCAGAGCTGTTACCGCCGCAGCGTGCCCCTTCAGCTCGCCGGCAATCACAAGCTTATCTGTAACATTGTAAATTGTGATAAGATTGGTCTCCCGTGCAACAGCCAATTGCTTGCCTTCTGCGACAAAGATAACGGCATTAATTTTTATTGGAGGCACCCCAAAAGGTTTTTCTCCCTCCTTAGGTGGAACAGGTGGGTCTATAGTAAAGGATTTACCATCAGCTACATTCCACACCAATAATCCTCCATCTTCAGCACCTGCGGCTACTTGAGCACTGTCAGGAGAAAAGGCAACCGAGGTCGCTGCTCCTTTTAGTCCTGATAATCCTTTAAGGGCATTCCCTTTAACCATATCATAGACCTTAATTAAATTTCCTTCAGCTAATGCCAACCATTTGCCATCGGGGCTTACTGCATGAATACCCTTATCAGAACCAAGGGTAAATGACTTGGCGGCGTTAATGGGCTGCCTGCGCCAGAGTTTTACTTCTCGATATCCACCGCTTGCGAGCAGATCTCCGGTTGGATTAAAAGTCAACGAATGAACCAGATCCTGATGGCTAACTCCCTCCTTGTATTTTCCATCTTTAATCAACTCTGGATCAGTCAATCGCGTGACCAGCGACTTGCTTGGAATATGATAAATAAATATTTGATTTGCCCGGCCTGCTGCAGCGTATTGTCCGTCAGGTGAAACTGAAACAGAATAAATTGGGTTTAACCCTGGAGGAAGAGGCTGCCATTCAACCTTTCGGGCTGAACGAATTTCGCCCTTTGCGCCTTGCTCAATCCACAGTTTAAGCAGGGCCAATTCCTGAGGGCTTAGGTCTTTGGCCGAAGCTTTATTTTCTTTTGGAGGCATGACGGGGTCCTCAAGATGCGCTGCACTTTGAAACAGCAGGCTTTCCGCCGGCTTCCCGGGAACAACAATATCCGCTTCAGCGATGTCCTTAGGTGTTTCGAGGATAACATCGGCCTTTGATTTAGTTTGGTTATGGCACGCCAAGCAATTTGCACGAAAGATTGGCAGAATTTCATTCTGAAAATCAACCGGCGTCTTCCGGGCTAGGCTGGCGATCGGCAGGCCGGCGGCCTCCGCAGCCATTAAGGAAGAAAGAAACAATAAAATAAGGGAGACAAATTTAGTGATCATTTTGAATTTACGGGGCTGTAGTCACCTTAATTGAAACCGGTTGTTTAACAGTGATGTTTTGTTTGTTAAGAGTCATCTTTGCAGTAATTTCAAATTTATAATCACCTGGCTTAACGTCCTTGGCTGCCGTAAAGATTAACTTTCCACTACTCTGATCCTTCAAGATTTTACCATTGCCAACACTTATGCCACTAGCTGTCTTGGAGCTAATGGTGATCTCGTCCTTAAACCCGTACTTTCTGGCAGCATCCACTACTACTTCCGCTTTCTCACCAGCCTTTACAGAAGCAGCTTTGATGGGCTTAAGGTCAATCGGTGCTGGAGTCACTTTCACTCGAATAGGGGCACTAAAGAAAGTAGCTGTAACGTCCCCAGCCTTGTTTCCTCCAGTAAGTTTCTTGACCAAAGCATCCGCTGACTTCTTGGCAGTCGCCGCCTCATCGCTCTTCTTCTTAGCGTCCGCTTTCTCTTCGGCTTTTGCTTCCTTATTTTTGGTAATCTCATCAGAAGATTTTTTGGCATCTTTTGCAATCTTGTCAGCAGCAACGGCTGCGTCTTTGGCTTTTTTTAGCTCAGCATCACTTACACGCTTATATTTACCTTTTACCTGTGAGCGGAAATATAGCGTGTAATCTCCTGCACCCAATTTGTACGTAACAAGGTTTAGATCAATATTTGCCTCAGTCTTATCCTTTCCAACCTTTACGGCCTTGAATTTTGCTACCGTGGGATGCCCGACAAGTACTATGTTTTTATCTACACTCTTAAAGCCCGGATCAAATGCAATATTGATAGGAATCTTAATGTTACCAAAAACCGAATGCTCCCAAACCTTCTCTTCCTTGGCTTTTATCGTAAGGGGAACCTTTTCACGATCGGTTACCGTCACCAGCATACCTCCGGTAAGGCGCGCGCGAACCTTAGATTTTTTCGACTGAGTATCATAAATAACAGCGGTGACATCAGCCGTACGCGCCTGATGCGTAATGACTTTTCCATTAACCATCGCTTTTCCAGACACATTCACGTTGCCTGACCAAGATCCCGCATCATCCTTGGCTGCAAGCAAAACCAAGGCAGAATTTTGACCCGAATAAATCGTCGCCTTGCTTGCAGAAATATGATCAGGCAACCCTTCCAAATTTATTTCAATAGGCTCGTTGAATCCATCCCGCTTAAAGGCCATCACCTTAACTGGCAACACCTGTCCGCGCCGTAGGAATGCCGTAGGAATAGGCAACGCCTTGTTTGGCATCGCCGGCGGACCTTCCACCATTGCAACCAAACGAAAATCCGGGGCTTCCTTGCGAATAGAAAGCCGGTACAGACTATTGGCTGCTCCCTGATTATACATATCATATGTCACCAAACGGTAAGTGCCATCCTCAGGAACAGAAAAACGGAATGTTGGATCTACAGACGTAGTGTTAAAAGCGGTGCCTCCAATATTGACCGGGCTTTCAGTGACTTCTTTAACTGTACTTACTTTTTCTTCGCCCTTGCCACTCTTTGTTACTCGCTCAACTCGAAAGTAAGGATTTGTCGGAGCACCCAATCGGTCACTCACAACCTCCACCCAGTAAACATCTCCTTTTTTGGCGTCAAACGTCACCCAATCTCGATCACGGCGCGGATAAAATAGTCCCGCGTAATCACACGGCACAGGAATTTTCTGCGCCTCCGCAGCCTTTTCATTAGGTGCCGCTACCTCGGCAATGACTGGAGCATCTGAAAAGAAAATTCGAACCGGATTTGAGCTCCCCTTGGAGCTCGGCAAACGATATTCAATCCCATCAAAGCCAGCCTGATTGGGCCCAACAGGAGAAGTCCCTGCCAAGCTTATCCTGGATTTGGCATCTCCGGGAAGATTGATGGTCACTTCTTGTTTTTGCAAAGGCTTCCCTTCAAGGACCATGCCGCTATCGACTCCTCCAGGGAGATTGCGCCCATACAATGTAAACTTCCCCGACTTGCCTGGCTCACCCGCAGGAGGAATCACAAAATCAATATGCGGACGCTCAGCAATGGATAACCTGTAAACATGCCCTGCTCCCCCTCCATAAATAAAATCATGCAACCCTATGTAATAGTCTCCATCTGCTACAGGGGTGAAATCAATCGGCTCACCTGAACGACTGCGTTCCAACTCCAAGCCGCTAGAGCTCTTTACGATAAGGACAGGCTCAAGTTTAGAGTCCAATTCTCGAGCTAGGCAGCTAACGATTACCCTCTGCCCTTTTTTAAGGCCGACCTTATAGTAGGCATAATTTCGTGAAGGAGCCTGCCCATTGACAATTGTGCCTAGCTTTACTTCCGCTGCGTTCTCCAACCCCGTACCGCCATTGGACACAATCTCAGGCAAATCGCCCACTGCAAAAGAACGCACATTGGTAACCCCAAACCGTCCACCGCTCACCCGGACATCGTGAAAACCAACCGGAACATTCTTGGCAATTGTGACGTTATATTGATTTAACACAGGCACTCCCGAACCATCTAGTTTCTGTTTAGCCGTGATGCCTGGATGAGAAAATGTGAGCTTATTTGAATCATCCAGATCGCCTCCTGAAACGCTCACATCCAAAGTACCACCTTGTTTCCCGCCGGCTGGGAACACACTGCTCAGGGTGGCGCGTGGCAGTTGCTGAGCGGCGACATGCGATAAAGCTCCGAGAAAAAGTGAGAGAAAAGCAAAACCTGCTAGAGGGGGGGAGAAATTTTTCATCGGTCTACTAAATTATATCTATGGTAAGGGTTTAATTGCTAATCAAAATTGCATTAAAAAAGTTCTTCAATTGAGTCACCATACGGCAACACTGGATTCGAGCGGCCAAACAATTCAGATCCTCTTATTTAGTGATTAAAGAGGAACTCCTTCGTATTGAAGAGTGCCCAGATAATATCCTCGTAGGACTCCTTGGCAGCAACTGGCTTTTTGTTTCCCTTATCATCTTTGACTTCCCGCTCAAGATGTTGTCGGGCCAAAAGCACTTCGCTGCCGCTCGGCTGTCGGGAGAAAGCAAGAAGGAAGAGTTCGCGAATTTTTGCTTCAACCTCACGTGTATCCTTGGCGTTGCCCAACTTGGCCGCACGCCCACTACCGCTGGAAAGCTTGCCTTGGATATCCTTAGAATTTAATAGATGTAAACTCTGAGCCAAGCTCGCATCGCTAGACCGCTCGCATTCACATGAACTGGAGCTATCAGGTCTCCCAAAGACTGTTAGGAAATAGGACTGACTATTAAAACTGTTGTCAGGGAGCTGCACAGCCCTGGTTCCTACAGGCAAGCCGCTGAAACTGGCCTTTGAGTCGGTCATTTGATTAATCGCATCATACAGCACCTCGGCATTCAATCGCTTGGGATAGTAACGGCTGAAGTAGGTCTTATCCTTTGCATTGAATTCATTAGGAATAGAACTGAGCTGATAAGTCTTGGACTGGCAAATGGTTCGAATCAAATCCTTCATATCGAAACCGTTCAGAATGAAATGCTGGGCCAATCTTTCAAGTAATTCAGGGTTTACCGGCGGGTTCGTCTCTCGCATATCGTCTTCAGGCTCAACGAGACCGCGGCTAAAGAAGTGCTTCCAGTAGCGGTTCACCAGTGTGTGTGAAAAAAACTTATTGCTAGGCTGAGAAAGCCAATCCACCAAAGCATGTCGAGGATCATCATCAGCCGTTAGATCCAGAGGCTCATCGCCCAAACCTGCAGCTTTTACTGTGCCTCCATCTTTCTTATTTGCTGTTTGTGCTACTTTACGCGTGTGGTAGATGATTTCTTCCCCGGGGTTTTGCCCAGGCTTGCGCCCAACGGTGGAAAAGAAAGCCGAGAAACTGTAGTAGTCCTTCTGACTCCATTTCTCAAAGGGATGATGATGGCATTGCGCGCACTGCATGCGCGTACCAAGGAAGAGTTGCGCAGAATCTTCCATTTGGGTCTGCATGGTTTTCACTTCCCGATACCAGGTTGCGGCAGGGTTTTTTGCCATGTCGCCTGAGGCCGCCAAAACCGCACGGGCAAACTCATCATAACTAATATTCTTATGGAGCGAATCACGTATCCAGCCGTGGAATGCATAATTACCTCTCATCGCTTGTGCATTGGAGCGCTTGTTGCGCAACAATGCTCCCCACTTGTTTGCAAAATAATCAGCGTAATCTGTGCTTGCGAGTAATCGATCTATCAATTTGTCGCGCTTGGCTGGATCAGTACTTTTAAGGAAGTCATCCGCCTCGCTTGCAGTAGGCAAGCGTCCAGCAATATCGATTGATACACGGCGGATGAAGGTCGCATCATCAGTAATCGCCGAAGGCGGCATACCCACACGCTCGAGCTTCGCGAAAACCATCTCGTCAATGAAGTTCCTTGGTTCAGGGGTCTTTTCAACAAGGGCCCCAAGCGGAACACTGGCCTGGTACACCCCTACAGAACCCTGATACCGGATCATAACAGACACATCACCTGGTTGCTCAAAAAAAGTTACGTGACCGGTTTCGTCGACTTCTGCGATTTCTTTATCATTGGCTTCATAAGTCGCAATGTGCGTCGCGTCTTCTGTGTGTCCATCACTGTAGACCGCCGTAACGCTGATCTGCTGTTCCGCATTGGCGCTCACAAGCCGGTTCTTCGGGTACACTTCCACAGCCACAACCTTTGGGTCCGTTTCCGCCCCACGAGGCATTCCCATGCCTACCCAGCGTGCTATGAGTTTAAAATCGTGGCTATCAGGATCGATCCGGGATCCACCGCCATGCGGGAGAATGGCCGCACCCTTGAGAAGCAGAAGGCTGTTCTCCGGAGAAGCCGGACTCAGCCGCCTTCCTCGACCCTCTTTAACGAGGTACTCATAGTCTTCGTGTGGCTCAAAGCCCAAAAGCGATAAACGGAACCCATTCTGCCCTCCGCTTTTTCCATGACACCCTCCTCCATTACAGCCTGCCTTAGTAAAGATAGGAACGATTTCATTGGCGAAATTAA